>CAYPUQ010000476.1:0-4592 GCA_964413655.1 uncultured Solibacteraceae bacterium
GCACCCCCTGTCGTTGCCATTTCGCGAGTTGGCGGTCTTCACCGCCGGTACGAGCGGCGCGCTGCCTGAACGTACTCATGGCCAGCCGGACGAAGGGTCCGGGGAACCGCCCGGGCGCGCACGAGTGCGCGCGCCACGGTGGATGCCCTTCAGAAGAGGAGCTTCAACTGGTAGCGGAGGACGCGACCGCCGCCGTCGGCTAGCGAGTTGGTCAGGAAGAGACCCGGCGCGGAAGTCATCACGGCGGCCGGGAACGTGCCGGGGCCGGGTGCGAATGGGCTGACCGAGGGCCAGCCGTAGTTCGGCTTGTTGAAGACGTTGAACGCTTCCACCCGGAATTGAAGCTGCCAGGCTTCTTGGATTTTCACCGCCTTTTGGAGGTTGGCATCCCAACTGTTAATGCCGGGGGTGCGGGCGGTGTTCCGGCCCAGGTTACCGGTGAAGCCGGAGTTGGCGGGAATGCCGATGAACATCGCCTGCGCGGGATCGATGGGCGCGGCGCCGCCCGAAGCGTCCGGGTTGACATAGCCGGTTGGGCTGGTGGCGTTGGGTACCGCACGGATGTTCCGCTGCCCGTTGGGGTTGAACATCGGCCGGTCGCTCGCGCCGCCGATGCCGTCGGCATCGGCGCCGTTGACGATGTTGAAGGGCACGCCGGTTTCGAACGTCGTCATGCCGGAAAGCTGCCAGCCGCCAAGAATCCGGCCGAGCGCTCCCTGCTGCGTCCGGAACACCGGTAGTTCGTACAGATAGCCGAACACGAAGCGATGGTCGCGGTGCAGCGTCGAGACGCCGCGTTCGGCCGCCTGCCCGCCAAAGATTGCGGGCACAGCGGCGAGGGAACTGGCATTGATGCCGGCTGGCGCGAAGATCTCGCTGGCATTGTCGATGTTCTTCGACCAGGTGTATGCCGCCTGCATGGTGAACCCTTGCGCGAAGCGGCGCTGCATCGATGCCTGGAAGGCGTGGTAAATCGAGCTGCCGCCATTCGTGCGGATCGTCCGGGCGCCCTGCAATGCGTCGTACCGGGGTTGGAGGCGGCTGGCGGGAATCGGCGGATCGGTTTGCGGAATGACACGCAGGGCCGCAGGCACCACGGGATTGAAATCTTCATTGAGGTACAGCCGCGTCCCGCTGGTGCCAACATACGAAATGTCGGCGATTATTCTGCCGCTCAGCTCGCGCTGGATGCCGAAACTCCAACGCTGGTAGTACGGATTACGCAGTTCGCGGAGCGTGAGCGTCTGCCCGTCAATCGGCTGCGGGTCGCGCGGCTGAGTGGGCAGAAGTTGGGACAGGGTGGGCGTTCCGCGCGGGTTGGCGGCGCTCACCACGGACGGGACCCCGGTCGCCACCAGGTTTGGTGTGGAGGCCTGGGCGTTGGATGTGATGTTGTTGAAGAACGAGTCGTAGCCGATCTGGTAGCCGGTGCGGATGACGATCTTCTTCTGGCCGAGCAGCCAGCCCATCACACCGGAGCCGGCGTCCGGCGACCAGGTGATTCCGACGCTCGGCGCGAAGTTGTTATAGTCCGGCTCAACGCGGTTCGGCTCGCTGTAAGGACCGGTAAAGGTCACCGGATCCACGTTGAACAGGCCTGAGAACGCGGGTTTCAAGATACTGTTCATCGGCAAACCGAAGTACTCGTAGCGTACGCCGAGGCTAATGGCCAGCGAGCCGGTGGCGCGCCAACGATCCTGGAAGAAGTAGGCCTGGCGGAACAGGTTCGGGTAGTAGCGCGCGCTACCGAAATCGCGGACGGCATTGCCGCCACCTTGGGCCGAGCCGCCGAAGTCGTCGACGAAGTTGGCGAAGCCTCCGAAGCCGCCCGCCGCGTTGTAGGTGAGCTGCCCGCGGAACGCCGCCGGCGCGAACTGGCCCGAGCGCTGGTAGAGCAGGTCCGTGCCGAACCGCATCATGTGTGCGCCGCGGTTGTAGCTCATCGTGTTCTGGAGGGAGTAGTTGTTCGCGGTCCGGCCCTGCGGAAACAGCGCCTCCAGGCCGAAACTGGTCGGCTGGCCGGCGATGGCATAGCGCGGCATCTCCAGGGCCAGCGGATTATCGGCATCGTCTAAGAAATTAAAGGCCAGCCGGTTGTAACTGAGCCGCAGTTCGTTGGTGAGCGCCGGAGAGAAGATATGGGTCTCGCTGATACCGGCGCTCTGCGTCCGGTTGGCCTGCGACACGCCCCAGCCGGGGAAGAAGGTCCCCCCGCTGACCTGTTTCGGAACGGTTGAATTGCTGATCAGGTAGCGGCCATACAGCAGGTCGCGGTCACCGAGACGGTGGTCAATGCGGGTGGTTAACTGGTCGTCGGTGAAGGTCTGCGCATAGGAGCCGACAGCAGCGCCGAACTGGACATCCGGCCGGCCGTTGCCGAGCGCCTCGTTGGACAGGTTGAACACGCCCCGGACGTTGCCGACCGACTGCCGGTACCGGTCGACGTTGAGGTTGCTCCCTTGCGGAAACAGCCCATTCAGCGTCTGCCAGCCGGCCTCGGTGGGCGCGAAAAGCTGGCTGCTGCCGGTTGCGAACTGCCTGTTGCGTTGGTAGCCGGTGAAGAAGAACGTCTTGTTCTTGACGATAGGACCGCCGATGGTCCCACCCCAATACTGCTCTGTGCCCTGCGGCAGGCGTCTCCGCCGCTGGATCTCGGGGTCGCCGGCGAGCGTGCTGGTGATGGCGTCGTCGTTGGTGACGTCGAGCAGGAAGTGGGCCGTGCCGTGGAACTCGTTCGTGCCGCCCTTGGTGATGACGTTGATTGTCGCCCCGCCGGCGCGGCCGAACTCGGCGTCATAATTCGACGTCTGCACGTTGACCTCGCCCACAAAGTCGGGGTTGGTGATCTGAAAGCCCTGGCCGGCGATAGAGATATCGTTGTTTTCGCTGCCATCGATCATGAAGTTGTTCGAGCGGCCGCGGGCACCGTTGATCGCGAAGCGGCCCATTAACCCGCCGGTTCCGAAGGCGAAGCGATTCGTGGTAACGCCGGGCAGCAGAAACGTCAGCGTGACGGGGTTGCGCGTCGAATACGGCAACTGGGTCATCTGCTGCTGGCCTATGCTGCCGCCCCGGACGGGGGCCTCATACTGCAGCACGGCACCCGTCTCGGCGACCACTTCAATGGTGGTGGCCACATCGCCGACCTCGAGTTGGACGTCGACAGTTACCACCTGGGCGGCCGTCACGGGAATGTTCCGGGCCGAGAAGGTTTGGAATCCGGTGGTCTTGGCGACGACCGTGTAGCCGCCAAGGTCGACCGCGGCGAAGCGGTAGAGGCCGGCTTCATTTGTGGTGGTCGAGCGGCTGACACCGGTCTGCTCGTTCACGATCTCCACCTCGGCGCCGGCGATAGCGGCGCTGGAAGGATCTTTGACGAGGCCACTAATGGTGCCACGGCTCGTTTGAGCGTTGAGGCCGGCGAGTCCCGGGCCTAGCAGGAGTAAAAACGCGGTAGCACGTACCGCGCGATGCGTCGGAGCGAATCCCATGTTTCCCCCAAAATCTTGGAAGTTGCCCCAACCATCCAGGAACACCCTTTCGGAGTACTAAGAGAGCAATCAACAGACCAAAAAGATGTCGTTTTCGCGCGCAGAGGAATCAAGCAGTTAAGCAGTGAGAAACATCACCCAGTGGCGAGAGATGTGGAAAGCGGGATAATGGCAGTCAGGAATCTACACTTTTTAGAACCGAATTCAGCGAGCCCTGCCGGTAGCCCTCCATGTCGAGCGTGACATAGTGAAAGCCGAGCGGCTTGAAAATCTCCACGAGTTTACCGGCCATGTACAGGCTAAACGCCTTCTCCATTTCCTCGCGGGCGATTTCAATGCGAACGAGTTCGCCGTGGAAACGGACGCGGAATTGGCGAAATCCAAGCCCTTTGAGCGCCTCCTCGCCGGACTCGACCGTTTTGATGGTCTCCACCGTGACCGGAGTCCCGTAAGGGAGGCGCGAACTGAGACAAGCGGCGGCAGGGCGGTCCCAGAAGGGCAGACCGGCTTGCCGAGCCAGTTCGCGGATCTCGGCCTTGCGCAGGCCGGCTTCGACCAACGGCGCCTTGACCTCGTGGATCTTGGCGGCCTTCTGGCCGGGGCGATAATCGCCCAGATCGTCCTGGTTCACTCCGTAGACGATGTTGGCAATTCCACGCTCCCGTGCCACTTCCTCCAGGCGAGTGAACAGCTCATCCTTGCAGTGGAAGCAGCGGTCCTTGTCGTTCTTGACGTAGTCGGGGTTGTCGAACTCGTAAGTTTCGATCACCTCATGGCGGAAACCGCACGCACGGGCATACTCGGCAGCGTCTCGTTTGTGGGACTCGGGAATGGAAGGAGAATCGGCGGTGATCGCGACGGCATCGCCGCCGACTGCCTGCGCGGCGGCCCAAGCCAGATACGCGGAATCCGTGCCGCCGGAATAGGCGACAATCATCGGCCGGAGGGCGCGGAGAATCTCGAACAGCTTCTCCTGCTTGGCCTGGAGCGCCGCCGGGTCGAGTTGCTCCGCGACGCCGAGCGAAACCAAGGTCGCCATAGGATTTAGTATAGCGGAGGGGGTCGGCGGAGGGTGCGATTTCCCCCGGGCGGAGTCAGTTT
>CAYPUQ010000477.1:0-4589 GCA_964413655.1 uncultured Solibacteraceae bacterium
GGCCAATCGCCGGGTACGGCGCGCGGCGCCTGTCATCGCGGCCGGCCTGGCCGTTCTCGGACTCCTGATGCTCGGGTTGCCCGCATCCCTCTATCTGCCCCGGTAGGACTATTGGTTCACGCCGCTGGCCAGGAAGCCGCCGTCCACGGCAATAATCTCCCCGTTGACGTAGCTGGCCGCATCCGAGGCCAGGAAGATGGCCGCGCCGGCGAGTTCCTCGGTCTTCCCGAATCGCCGTAGCGGGGTGCGCAGGAGGAATTCCTGGCCGCGCGGCGTGCCGTCGAGCAGTTTCGCGTTCAACGGCGTCGGGAAGACGCCCGGCGCGATGGCGTTCACCAGCACGCCCTTCGGTCCCCATTCCACGGCGAGCGACTTCGTCAGCGACGCCACGGCCGCCTTGCTCGCCGCGTACGCCGCCACTTCGAACAACGCGACGAACGACGATAGCGACGCGATGTTGACGATGCGCCCGTAGCCGCGTTCGAGCATGTGCCGGCCGAACACCTGGCACGCGCGGAGGGTGCCGGTGAGATTGGTGTCGAGGATGGCGCTCCAATCCTCGTCGGGGAAGTCGAGGGTGGGTGCGCGCTTGGTGCGGCCGGCGCAGTTCACCAGAATGTCCACCTTGCCGAACTCCTTCACCACGGCGTCGAGCAGCGCTTCGAGCGTGGACCGATCGGCCACGTCGCTCGCCGCTTCGAGCGACTTCCGCCCCTTCGCGCGGATTTCGGCCGCCGTCGCCTGCACTTCGGCGAGACGCCGCGACGAAGCGACGACGTCCGCGCCCGCGTCGGCCATGCCGAGCGAGATCGATTTGCCGATGCCCGAGGTGCCGCCAATCACGACGGCGGTCTTTCCGGTCAGTTCCAAAGGTGTGTATGCCATTTCAATTCCAACTAGACATGGTAGCCCGTCCGGCGCTTCAGGGCTCTCGAATCGGCAGCACCTGGTTGGCTTTGACGTCTTCGAGAACCTGCACGGTGCCGCTGGGCCAGCGGATCTCGATCCGCCTCGCGGCGCTGGACCCGCCCAGCCCGAAGTGAACGCGCGGGTCGTTCGCCGACAAGTAGCTTGACGCCGTGCTTGCGATACCAAACTGTTCGCGTCCCTCGCCGTCCACTACGCGAACCACCGCGCCGATGCCGTCGCGGTTGCTCTTCCGGCCTTCGAGCTTCAGCAGCAGCCAGTGGTGATCCGGGTTCCCGCCGTTGCGCAGCACCATCGCGCGCCCGCCGAGGATGTTCACCGCAATGTCGATCGCGCCGTCGTTGTCGAGATCGCCGAACGCCGCGCCGCGCGCCGCCAGCGGCCGCCGGAACACCTCCCCCGCCTCCGCGCTCACGTCCTCGAACCGCCCCTTCGAGTTCCGCATCAGCAGCAGCGGCTCGCGGTAGCGCAGCGCCGGCTGCGTCAACTCGATGTTGTCCATCACGTGCCCTTGCGCCACGAACAAGTCCTTCCAGCCGTCGTTGTCGAAGTCGAAAAACTTCGCCCCCCAGCCCGACCGCGTCTTCGAAATCGCCGCCACGTTTGTCTCGCTCGAAGAGTACTCAAACTGCCCTTCCACGTTGCGGTACACCGCGTAGCCTTGCAGCGCCAGCGCGTTGATGAACACGTCCGGCCAGCCGTCGTTGTCGAAGTCGGCGAAGTCCACGCCCATCCCCGCGTAGACGCGCCCGTCCTCGTCATAGGCCAGCCCCTGTTCAAGCGCCACTTCCTCGAACTTCATTCCGCCCAGGTTCCGGAACAACTGCTGCGGGAAGGAATCGTTCGCCACCAGCACGTCGAGCCGTCCGTCGCGGTCGAAGTCGTGGAACGCGATTCCGAGCCCCTTCCCCTTCGAGGCCGCAATGCCAGACTTCGCCGACACGTCCTCGAACGTGCCGTCGCCCCGGTTCCGGTAGAGAATGTGCGAGACCGGCTCGAACTGGTCCGGATGGCAGTACGACCGGTAGCCCTCCTGCCGGGCGCCGCACCACACGTCCGGTTCGAAGTCCCACTCGAGGTAGCGCGCCACGAACAGGTCCAGGTGGCCGTCGCCGTCGAGATCGGCGAATCCGGCCCCGGCGGACCAGCCCCCGCCTGCCACCCCGGCCTTAGCCGTCACGTCTTCGAACGTGCCATCGCCCCGGTTCCGGTACAGGATGTTGCGCCCGAAGTTGGTGACGTACAGATCGGTGTGCCCGTCGTTGTCGTAGTCGCCCGCCGCCACCCCCATCCCAAACCCGCGTCCGCGCACGCCGGCCTTCTCCGTGACGTCCTCGAACTTCCAGCCGCCGAGGTTGCGGTAGAGCCGGTTCCAATATTCGTGCGCCGATTTGTCCGGCTCCTCGCCCTTTCGCATCGGGTCCTTCAGCGCCGCGCCGTTCACGAAGTAAAGGTCGAGCAGGCCGTCGCCGTCGTAGTCGAACATCGCAACCCCGCCCACCATCGACTCGATCAGGTACTTCCGCGACGTGGGGCTGTTGCGGTTCTCGAAGTCCACGCCGGAGTTCCTGGCCCGATCCTCGAAACGAGGCGCTACCGCCGCGCCCAGTGCGAGGACGGCAAGCAGGCACACGGTATACTGGCGGCGAAAGCGCATGCAGCGGTCTTTCGAGACTATGATCGACGAGTTGAGCCGGAAGCTTTCTCCGGCTTATGCAATCTTACGAAAAGTGGGCGAGGGCGCCGTCGCGCGCCAGTTGGGCCTGCTGCTCGACGAGCTTCAAGCCGAGCAGATCACGCCCGGGCCGGCGCTCGATCGCGGCGTCGAGGCGATCCTCGCGCTGACCGAAGCCGAGCGCGCCCCGGCTGCGCGTTGCTGGCGGACCTTCGTCGCTCGCGCCCGCCCGGATCGCAAGTCTGCCTCCGCTTGCGTCGAGGTATTCCCGGTGTGTCTGGCTCTCGTCGAGCCCATGGTCCGCCCAGCGTTCTTCGACGGACTCCCCCCGCTCGGCCCGGCCACCCATGCCATCGGCGCGGATCTGTTCACCAGTCTGACCGGGGCGCTGAATCACTCCGGTCCCGGCAACGCTGCGCTCGTACTCCGATTCGCCGCGGCCTACGCGGAGACTTCGCCCGAGATCGTCCGCGCCGCGGTCCGCATCGCCGTCACGTGCGCGCAAGCCCGCCGCGAAGACCTGCTGGAAACTCTGATGGCGGCTTTCCCCTCCGGGCAAGTCTTCGACACCCGCGAAAACGAGCGCCTCCTCCCCGCGCTTGCGCCGCTGCCCGCCACAGCCCTACCGCTCCTGACCGCCATCCTCCGCGACAACGTCTCAAGCGCTGTCGATGTTGCGAAGCGCCTGCCCGCCCTTCTGGCGAAGCAATCCAACCCCGGCGCTTACCTCGACGCCTTCCACCAGATCCACGCTGCCGTCGGCCCCCGCGCGATCGGCTTCTGCCTCTCCCACCTGCCAGCCCTGGACCACGCGCGCACCGCCGCTCTCGCCCGCGACACCGCCGCCCAAGCCGGCGCCCTCGCGGCAGAAAACGCGATTCAGAGGAATGGGCAGTAGGAGCCCAACCCCGCAAAAATTTTCGCCGGGGCATGGCCCCGGACCCGGCTTCCTCCATACCCTGCCGCAACCGAAGCCGCAGTAGGACAAGGAAAAAGGGAAAAAGGATAAAGGGAAAGTTATTCCCGGACACAGCGGAACCCGATGTAGCTGCTGCGGTTGCCGGGCTCGAGCCTGTACCGGTACGCGGCGCGCAGGTACCTCCCGCTGACGCCGAAGGAACCGCCGCGCAACACCCGCACGGTCTTACCCTGGTCGGACCAATCCTCCACCCACTCCCACACATTCCCAGCCATGTCCTGCAACCCGGCCGGCGTAGCCCCATGCGGATACATACCTACCGGCGTCACATGCCCAGGCCCGCCAAAGAAGTTTGCCCGGTATTTGTCCGGTTCCTCGTTGCCCCAGGGATACTGGAAACCCGTCTCGCCACTCCGTGCCGCGTACTCCCACTCCGCCTCCGTCGGCAGCCGCACACCCGCCCACGCGCAGTATGCCGAGGCCTCGTACCAACTCACTTCCACCACCGGCCGGTTCGGAAAGCGAAGCTGCCGCTCCCAGTTGCCGGGCGAATCGAACTGACCGTAACCGCCTGTCCTCCAGAACTGCTCCTTGCCGTATCCGCCCGCCTTCACGAATCTTTCGTACTCCTGCACCGTCACCGGATATCGCCCCATCCGGAACGAACGCACCTCTACCCGGCGGACCGGCGACTCGTCTTCATAGGCTTGGGGATCGTAATTCTGTCCGTTCGGGTCATCCTTCTGCGACCCCATCCAAAACGCACCGCCCTCGATGGGTACCCAATTGTCCTGATCGAGTCTCGGGTCGCCAGCCTGCCCCAGCGCGTCCGCCGCCTCCAGCCGCGTTTGAAAATCGATGGTTTGCGCCGCCTCTTTATCGAAAATCGCCAGCACCCGGCCCAGGTTCTCTTCGTACCGCGCGTCGCGGATGCTGTACTTCCACGCGCGCAGATCCTGAAGCACCCGCCCGATCAACCCCACGCACCGCGCCCGTTCGGCCAGTGTCGCTTGTTCTCCCAACGTGTCGAGGATGCCCGCCAGAAATTGGTCCACCCGGTCCGGGTCG
>CAYPUQ010000478.1:0-4557 GCA_964413655.1 uncultured Solibacteraceae bacterium
CGGAACTGTTGGGGATGACGAAGGTGGTGAGCGAGGACTCGGTGCGGCGCGCTTGAGATGCAGATCGGAAAGGAGGAAGGCGAGGACTGGATGCGGCAACTAGAAGGTGACGCGCGGGTCGGACGCAAGGCGTGGATGGCGCCGCCGAGTCTGCTCGGCGTCATCGGAAAAGGGGCGGCCAAGAAACGCCGTTACCGCGCTGTTCGCGTTCTCGTTCCGGCTCTTCGCGAAATCCGGGAAATCCAAGGCCGGGTTAAACGCCGCGACCGACTGCACGCGGCTCGACACGCCCGCATGGCCGCCGTCGCCCTCCAGTTTCCGCCGCGGATGGGTCGTGCCTAACAGCGACGCGAGATGCCCGCCGGCCGCTCCGCCAGCCGCTCCGATCCGGTTCGCATCGATTCCGTGCTTCGCCCCGTCGGCGCGAACCCACCGAACCGCCGCCTTCGCGTCGTGGATCGCCGGCGGCCACGTGACTTCGCCGCTGAGCCGGTACTCGATGCAGGCGCCTACAAACCCATTGGCCGCCAATGTGCACCGCCTGACGCCGGAACGCGGCCTTACTGCCGCCGCGCCATCCGCCGCCATGAATGTAGACAACAGCCGGAAACGGCCCGCGTCCGGTCTTTGGCCGGAACAGGTCCAGCCTCAGTTCGCGGGTTCTGTAGCGTGCATAGACGAGATCCAGCTCGAGTTCGACGCCATCCGGCAACCGGAACGGTGGCTCCTGCCGCGCCTCCTGCGCAAACACCCGGGCGCCGAGGGCGGCCCCTAACAGCAAACGTCGAGTCAACATGGCAGGGGCATGCTATCACTCGCCGAAAAACGTTGTAACCGTGCGCGCCGCTGCCGAGTAGCGAATGGCGCCGTCCTGAACGGTCATCGCGCTCAGACTTTTGTACAGGTCCGAAGATCCGGTCCGGTAGACTGCGAACCGCCGCGCCGGAGTCCCGGCGATCCGCAGGGTGAGCGTCTTGTCCGTGTTCGAAACGTTTGTCAGCACCAGGGCATCCGGATTCCGCGTGCCCGCCCGCGCGAAGGCTGCGAGCGTAATCTCGGTATCGTTGGACGACACTTGCGCCACCGCCATGCCGGGTTGGCCGGCGCGGCTGATCTGCTTGTAGAAATAGTAGCCCGCCTCGACGCTGAGCTTGCCGTCCTCGCTGACACCGAACGCCTTACCAGGGTTCGGATCGCCGCCGACCCACTTCGCCGGCCGCTGGATGCACGCCCACGGAATGATGCCGTTCACGCCGGTGGCATAGATGTTACCGCGCATCTCGTTCACCATGTCGGCATCCATCTTGCTCCAGCTTTGTGAGGTCACCCAGCTCTTCAGCCTCGGGTTCTTCGCACGCAGGATCTCGTTGCCGGAGCTCCGCCAGTCGGCGAACCAGCGGCTCGGGCGGAACCCGACGAAGCCGTGCGACGTGATGAGCCCGAGATTCTTCAGCGCCACCGGATCGTTCGCAATCGCCTGGGCGTAGCCCCATTCGTGGAAGCGGGTCCAGTTCGTGGTCTCCCCCGGCGTCAAACCCACCATCTTCAGCCCCGCCTTGTCGAGCATCGGGCGCATGAATCGGAGGAAGTCAACCACTTGTTCCGGCGGCCAGTAGAGATTGTAGTCGTGATTCGGCCCGCCGGCGCCATCACCGTTCGAGGGCCACCGCACCCAGTCCTCGCCCTCGTTGTGCAGCGAAATCCAGTTCACCGGCAGTCCCTCCTTCTCGCGAAGGAACTTCACCCAGGCGATGATGTACGCCGCCACTTCCTGTTTGCGGGCCGGGTCGAGATCGCGCCCCCGCATGTATCCCTGCTTCGTGGCCCAGACCGGCGGCCCGTAAAGCGTCGTGACGATATCGAGACCACCGCCCCGGGCGCGCGTTGCCTTCAATCCTTCCCGGGCGAACAGCCGGATCCACTTCGTTGTCTTCTCATGGTCAAAGGGTCCACCCGGCTCGCGCTGGTGCCATGGATCGAGGAACATCTTCAGCAGCCCGGGCTTCAGGCCATCCGCGCCGAATATCAGCTCGATCACTTTCCGGCGATCAGTCTCCGAGAGCAAGCTGAAGCCGCCGTATTCCTGCGGATCGGCCTCGTAGTCGCGGGTTTGGGCGGTCTCGACGTAGTTCACACCGAAGCCGTCCCATTGGCGGACGTGCTTGGAGAAGTCGGCGCGGGCCTCGATCCCGAGTTCGGCCGCGGCCAGCAAACCCGACAACGCCGCCGCGCCAAGAAGGAATCGGATAATCATGTCTTTATTTTCGCCGGTTGCGGTGGGCGATGCAGCAGATCGCGATAGGTGGTGAGTTGGATGTTGCGGCGGACGACAGCCTGCTTCACTTCCGGGCTGGTCCAAGCGCTCGCCACAAGCGAGCGGTCGCGAGCGACGTCGCGGTAGCCGAGGTGCCCGATGGCGCGCATCTCCGGGCTGTCGATGGCGGCGTGGTCGATCATGGTGTAGTTGCCCGGCTGGAGCGAGTCGAGCAGGTTCACGAGTGCACGGCGGCGGGCGGCATCGTCGTCCTCCCTCTTGTAAGGAACGCGCAGCCGCTGCAAGCCGGCAATCGCCGAGAAAAGCGGCAAACTGTACTCGGCGGCCAGTTGGTCGACCAGAGCGCGCAACTCGGGCCTCGATGTCGGCGCGCCCATGTGGGCCGACAGAAACGAAATGTGCTGGATGTGGCGGCGCGCGGTCTCAATCTGCGCGCGCAATTCGGCCTCTACTTCTTCCATCTTCCAGCCCGATTCAAGAAAGCTGCTTCTGGGGAAGAAGCCTTCGCGCGGTCCGGTCATCGGGAAGAAGTAACCGTCGCGGTCCACGAAACTGCGCGCAGGCGTCAGCGGCCGCCATTTGTAGAGTTCCCACTCCGCGGTGAGCGTGAGGTGGACGCCGGCCTCCAGCCTCGGATTGGCGCGGAGCATCGCCGCCGCTTCAAGAAACCACGGACCCGGCACAATCACATCGGTCGCCCGCACAATGCCGTTCCGATAGCACTCGATGGTCGCCTCGTTGATGCCGTGCGCGGCGCCCATGTCGTCGCCCTTCACGATGAGGCGAATCCGGGCGTCCTGAGCGGCGGCCAACGCCGGCCCTGCCAAGGCCGGCAGCACTTCCCGGCGTGTCATACCAGGTCCCAGGGCTTACGCGCTTTGCGGCCCAACAGTGCCGACGCGTCCGGCGCACCGTTGAAGTTCTCCTTCTCGCCGTCCCAGAGCAGGCGTTTCCCGGTCTTATAGGCGATGTTGCCCAAGTGCGCGACCAGCGATGCGCGGTGGCCGGTCAACGCATCGCAGTTCGGCTTCTCGCCGTCGCGGATGCAGCGGACGAAGTGCTCGCCGTGCAGTTTGGTGGCGTCGAGAGTATTCTTCCATACGCGCTCGATCCTGCCGCCGCCGCCCGCCGTCGTCTTTTCGGCGAACGGCGTGTCGAGCGTCTTCGCTTCTGGGATGAGTTCGTAGCCGTAGCGGTCGGCGAGCAACACGCCATTGCTGCCATAGAAAGCCATGCCATTCGGACGATCCTCGCCGCCTTGGGTACCGCGGTAATAGGTGCGGCCGGGCGTTGTGCGGCCCATCGCGCCGAAACCGTTCAGCGACGACGTTTCATAGGTCATGATGAAGCTCGGATACTCCCAGGTCACTTGCAGCGTGTCCGGAATATCGCCCATGCCTTTCAGCGCGAACCGGCCGCCGAACCCGGCCACGCTCTTCGGAACCTCCTGGCCCATGATCATGTGCACGATGTCGAACCGATGGATGCCGAAGTCGGTAATCCAGCCACCCGAATAGTCGAAGAAGGCGCGGAAGGAGCTAAGAAAGCGCTTGCGGTTGTAGGGAACCAAGGGCGCCGGTCCGAGGTAGAAGTCCCAATCGAGACCGGCCGGGGGATCCGAATCCGGCTCCTCGCCGATGCCGTTCGGCATCAGGTTGGCGTAGTTCCAAACCCGCACCAGGTGCACGTCGCGGAGTTTGGTTCGCACGATCTCGGCGCACTCGGCGAAATGGGGCGCCGAGCGCTGCTGAGTGCCCGTAAGGAAGACGGCACTCGAGTTCTGCGCCGCCTTCACCATCGCCCGGCCTTCGCGGATGTTATGTGAGAACGGCTTCTCGACATAGACGTGCTTGCCAGCCTGGCAGGCGAACACGGTTGGGATGGCGTGCCAGTGGTCTGGCGCGGCGATATGAACGGCATCGACATCCTTGCGATCGAGGACGTACCGGAAATCCTTCACTGTGTCGCCCGCATCGTTGGCGAGCAATCTGCGGGCGTCCTCCGCTTGTTTGTCGTAGACGTCGCAGAACATCGTGTAGTACACGTTCGGGTTCGTGCCGATGTGGCGCGCCACATGGCGGCCACGGCCGCCGCAGCCAATCAGGGCGATGCTCAGGCGTGTGTTAGCACCGTAGACGCGGGCAGCCGAAGCGGCGGTCCAAGCGGCTGCGGCGGATCGTTGCAGAAAATCGCGGCGTTGCATAGTTGTCCCCAGGAGGTGGCTTCGGGACCGATTCTATCAAAGGGTGCGGACGAGCACTCGTCGTCTTGCTTTGTTTCGA
>CAYPUQ010000479.1:0-4553 GCA_964413655.1 uncultured Solibacteraceae bacterium
ATGCGCGTTGCCGTGGTGACAACGGCCGCGCTGTTTGCGCTGGCGCCGGCGGTTGCGTGGATAGTGGCCCCGGGTCTGCTGCCGGAGGCGCGCGGCGAAGCCGAGAAGCTCCTGCGGCTAACCGCGCTGGCGGCGCCCGCGCTGCTCGGCTGTGCCTTCTGCTCGGCCGTCCTCTACAGCCGCCGAAGCTTCTGGTTGCCTGCGCTCTTCCCCGCCGTCACCCATCTGTGCACGATCCTGACTGGCGTGCTGCTGTACGGGCGCGCCGGCGCGGCGAGTTTTGCGGCCGGCTACGTGGTGGGAGCCTGGCTTCAATTCGCGGCGCTGGCTTGGAAGTTGGTCCGGCAGACTACTTGTGAGCCGGCGCCGGCGGCGGACCACGCCGCTGGCGCCCCGTGGAAAGACGCCCTGCCGGTCCTCCTGTACTCCGCCTTGATCGGACTGAACATGATGGCCGCGCGCGCGTTTGTTTCCGGCTTCGGGAGCGGCGCCGTTGCTGGCTTCGACTACAGTCTCCGGATCCTTGGTGTGCCCTTAGCTCTCCTCGTGGTGCCGATTTCGTCGTCGGTGATGAGTGAGATCGCCCGTTCCCGGAGCGGAATCGGCCGGCTGACAGCCGTCCGCATCATCGCCAAATCGGCCGCCATCGCCACGGCTCTGTCTGCCGTCGCCATTGTTGCCGTGGCGGGCTTCGGCCATCAGATCGTCAGCCTTCTCTTCGCCCGCGGCGAGTTTGGACCGGCTTCCGCGGTGACGGTAACCGCCATTCTCTCTGGCGTGTTTCCCGCTCTCGCCGGCTGGAGTGTCCTCGACATCCTCGCGCGGGCTTACTTTTCCCTGGGAACGGGCCGGATGCCGCTCGTGGCGGCGGGCGGCTGTACATTGGTGAATCTGCTGCTGTCGTCGGCATGGCCCGCCGCGACGGCCGGCGACGCCGCAAGGGGGGCCGTGCTCGGTTGTCTGACTGGCGCGGCCATCTTGTTATTCGGGCTCAGGAAGCTTGGTGCGACCGATGCAGCAAGTACTGCGGCATAACTCGCTCCCGGCATCCTTGCTCGGTCTCCTCGCGGGCGCGGTCTCGATCGCGACTTTCTGGGCGCTGCCGCTCGGCCTTTGGGTCGCAGTCGCCATCGGTCTGAGCGCGATTGCTGTGTGGCTTCTGGTTGACCCGGGCCGCTGGCCGCTCGCGTTCCTGGCCGCGGTGATCGTGCTTCCTCCGCTGCCCTTACCGCTGGGCGACACGGGCGTCCATCCGGCTTTATTCGTCGCTGGCGTGGGACTCTGGGCTGGCGCCTTGCGACTTCGCGATTGGCAACCCCGGTTCGGCATCCTCCCCCTGTCGCTGTTGGCGCTGCTTTTGGTCCTCGCGCTCAGCGTTCCGGCGGCGGCCTTCTTCTCCGGGCCTATGGTGGCGGCGGGGAGCGCGGCGCGCATCGGCCTGCTCGGACTCACCGCCTACACGTTCTTTTACCTCGCCTGCGGCCCGGGGCGCGCGATTCCCGCGGATTCGTTGGTCCGAACCGTCTTCTGCGCCGGATTCGTTTCGGCGGCTTTCGCCGCTGCCGATTTCTATTTTCAGCTTCCCGTTCCAGCGCGATTTGCCGAACAGTACGTCTGGCTCAGCGACGGTGTTTACCGCCGCGCGCAAGGAACTTTCTACGAAGCCAGCACGCTCGCCTCTCTCTGCATCCTCATGCTCGCGCTTACCGTGAGCGCCGGTTTCTGGCGCACGGTGCGGACACTCGGACTCGGCTCCTGGTCCGTGCCGGCTGGCGGTTCCCTGTTTCTGATGGTCCTCGTGCTGTCGTTCTCGCGGACGGCGATAGCCTCTCTGCTCGTGGCGCTGGCCGTCGTTGTGGCGCTGCGGGCGGCAAACGGTGCATCCCTGCCTCGTTTTCTACGCGCAGCCGCCGCGGGCGTGATCTGTCTGGCGTGTGTACTGGCTCTCGCCGCCTGGATCCTTCCGTCGTATCTGGGCGCTTACGCCATGAGGCTGAGGCAAAGCGCGGAGTTCTTTTTCTCGGAGCCGAACCTCGTGCTGTCCCGGCGCGTGGAGGCCTGGCAGCATCTGATCGGCTATCTGGCCGAGAATCCGGAGCGCCTCTTCTTCGGAATCGGCTATAAGACCCTGCCCTATACCGGCTATTTGGGACGTCCGGTGATCGCGGACAATATGTACCTGAGTATTCTGGTCGAAGCCGGCTGGCTCGGGTTGGCGGCCCTGCTCCTTCTCAGCGCTTCGGTCCTCATCCGTGGCTACCGCGAAGCATCGGGCGGGTCTTCATCGCTCCGCCGCGCTTGCGGCGCCACGGCAATGGGGTTCTGGTGCGGATTCCTGATTCAAATGTTCAGCGGGGATGTGCTGACCTACTGGAGAGTCTTGCCCGTTGTATTCGCTCTGCTCGCAGTCGGGGAACGCGATGAGGATTCTGTTTCTCGACCAGTTTAGCGGCTTGGGTGGAGCCCAGCTCTGTCTGCTTGACCTGCTTCCGCACCTCCGCCAGGCCGGCGTCGAGGCGCATGTGGCCGTCCCTGGGGACGGTCCGGTGGTCGAACGGCTCCAGTCCGCCGGACTTCCCGTCTACCCCCTTCCCCTCCGCCAGTATTCGCTCGGTGGAAAAACTGTTTCCGATGCCGTCCGCTTCGTCCGCGACCTTCCACGGCTCGGAACTGAAATCCGGAGGCTCGTTCGCTTTGTGAAGCCCGGCCTCCTGTACGTCAACGGCCCAAGGATCATGCCGCCGGTTGCATGGGCGCGCGTCTCTCTGCCAGTCGTTTTTCATGCGCACAACTGGATTTCGACGCTCGCTGGCAAGCCGCTCGCCGCGTGGGCCGTGCGCACGGCAAAGGCGCGGGTGATTGCCGCCAGCCGCTTCGTGGCCCGCCAATGGCCAGGCGCCGATGTCGTGTATGGCGGCGTCGAGTACCGGTGGCCGGCACAACCCCCAACTCGCGACGGGCGCCTCCGCATCGGAATGATAGGCCGAATCGCTCCGCAGAAGGGACAGCTGAATTTCGTGAAGGCCGCTGCGCGGCTCTCCCGCGACCTTCCGGGTGCGCGATTCATTGTCTGCGGCGACGCACTGTTCGATGACCATCGCGCCGAATCCTACCGCCGCGAGGTCGTCGCCCTCGCACCCGCCGAAGTGGAGTTCGCCGGTTGGACGGACCGGGTCTTCGACGTTCTCTCCAGTCTCGACCTGCTCGTGGCCCCGTCGGCCAACGAAGGCGGTATCCCCCGCGTCATCCTGGAATCGTTTGCTGCCCGGACACCGGTTCTGGCGCTGAACTCCGGCGCAATTCCCGAGATCATCGTCGAGGCGAGGAATGGGTTCCTCTTGGGGGATGGTACGGCGATGGAGATCGCCCGTCGAGTGCGCGAGTTGGCGCCGCGCAAACAAGCCTTGGCCGCCGTGGCCGCCGAGGCCCATCGGCGGTGGCGGGAAGAGTTTCAGGTCGGGCATTTCGGCCGGCGGGTCGAGCAATTCCTCAGGCGCCTGTGAGCCACATCGAAAGGTCGCGATTCAGCAGGTCCGCCAGCCTGTGGATGTCGTCACGGTAGTAGTCGATCAGCCGCGAACGATCCACCGGTTTCATGACCAGCGCATTTCTGCTTGTGAACGCGATGCGCCTCAGCAGCGGATGGACGAAACCGGGTGTCAGACGCTTCACCAGCCGCCCCGTCCCGTACTTCGTCAAAAGCCGGCCGGCCGCTCGAAACCTCGGCACGCGCGGCTCCAGGTGTCTTCGGGTCATGGCGAGCACAACGTCGTCTTCGACCGAAAGAAGCCGGAGGATCTCCCGGACTATCGCGGTCGGATCCTTCCGGAAGTCGTCGTACAGATAGATTCCCACACGCTCCCTTGGGAAGAGTCGTAGATACCGTGTGACTTGGCCGGAATACAATCCGAACTCCAGAAACGGATAAGTACTTCCAAACTTCGTCGTATTGCTCCGGAGTGCCGCGTCCACCTGTTCGCGAAAGGACCGGCGAATGAGCCCTATGGATACGCCATGCAGGTATTGCGAGAAGGCCCGGTCGGCCGGATTGCGTAGCACCATGAGGATCGTTGCATCCGGGATGCGCGAGTGGATATTTCGCGCCGCGGTCTCCGACCAGAGATAACAAACGCTGGCTTCGCCAATGGCCTTCTCGCCTCTCACGTTGCGAAACAGTTTCAGATAGTCGTCCCAATTCGCCACCAGTCCGCCGAAGCGCTTCTCGCTCATTGGACCGCTCAGGTAGTCTTTCAGTGCCCTCATGTCCCGCTGGATGCGCGGTTGCTCCTCTTCGTCGAAGTTCTCGGGCCGAAGCTCCGAGGCGAAATGGCAGGGCTCCTTGATCGGGCTCATGTAGATCTGCGGATGCTGGTCCAGGTAGTGGTACAGCGAAGTCGTCCCTGCCTTGGGTGCGCCGGCGATAAAGAAGTTGGGTAGCGCTTGCACAGGAGCGTCATTCCAAGGCTACCTGAGGATCACCGCGGTTGCAGCGTTGACGCCCTCGCCTGTCGCGGCCTGTGCGTACCTCGCATCGCATCCAGGTTAGTGGCGGG
>CAYPUQ010000480.1:0-4524 GCA_964413655.1 uncultured Solibacteraceae bacterium
CCGGCGGCCACCCATTTCTCCAGCACCCCCGCCAGCCGCTCATCCCCTGCGAGCTGCCAGAAAAACCGGTCCGCCGTTTCCTCCGGCTCGCCGCCGGCCGTCACCCATTGCCGCACGGCGGCACGTATGCGTTGCGGTGACAGCGGCTCGAGGGTCAACGTGTCGAGCCCAAGATCCAGGTCGCCCGTGTAGTCTTCCCGCCGGCAGGACACGATGACCGGCGTACCCGACTCGATCGTCTCCTGGCGATCCCGCACATCCTCCGCTATGGCCTTCCGCCTGGCGGTGGGGACCTCGTTCAGGCCGTCGAGCAGCAACACCAGCCGTCCGGCCTTGTTCAGCGCCTTCATCGCCCAGCCGATCTCCGGCGCGGTCTGAGCCAGGAAGGCGGCAAGGGACTCGTCCCCGCGCCAGTTTTCCAGGGCCGCCAGCAGCGGCAGTGGCGCCCGCGGGTCGTCCCGCGCCCGCTGGGCCAGATCGATGGCGAGCTTCCGCAGTGTGGTGCTCTTGCCCGAGCCGGGCGCTCCGAGCAGCGCCGCCCGCCTCACCTCGCCAAAGGCGGTGAGAATGTCGTCGTAATCCCGCGCTTCGGACTTGTACTCGGCGCTCTCGCGGCTTCGCTCGTTGTGGCGGAGCAGGGCGACGTCCGGGTCGTCCTTCCAGGGGCGAAGCAGGGCAGGGTAAGCGGCTGGTGAATTCACCAGCCGCTTACGGGCAGGAGCAGCCGGCCCGCGCGATCGCGCCTCGGCGATGCCGTGCAGCGGCGAGTAGAGCCGTGCCTTCTCCCCGGTCTCCTCGATCAAGCGCGCCAGGTAGCGCAGTTCCTCTTCCCGCGTTGGCACCCCGCGGTTCGGCGGCAGGCTTTTGAGCACCTCCGCGATCGCAACGGCGAGCTTGCGCAGAGCGTGCTCGTACTCCTGGCTGCCGCGTTTATATTCGAACGGGATGCCGTCGTCGCCTACCTTGCAGAATGTTGCGGCCTGCGCCTCGGCGAGCACATGATCGCCGGGCGCATGGCGAAGCAACTTCACCGGCATGATGCGGCTGCGATGCGCCGCGCCCGAGGTGAGGCCGTGGGCGTCCACAAAGGCCTGCACCTCTTTCTGGCAGTAGTCGCTATCGAAAAAGCGCGGAGACAGAATCGGCACCAGCACGGCCGAATTGCGCGCCGCCCCCAGCAGCTTCTCATTCCACACGTAGCCGGGTTGAAGGCGGGTTTTGTCGAAGAACGGGAAGATGTCGGGGTTGGTGAACCGGTTGACCTCGGCGACGAGGTCGTCATGGAAGGGCCGCACCCACAGCAAATCGCGGGTGCTGTAGCTGACGAAGAGATCGTATTCGTACCCGTGCGGATGTTTCGAGGCCATGCCGGCGCCAGACGAACCGGTATTCTGATTCACCGCGCCGTCCGCTGTCAACCAAGCGGGGCAGACTGCTGGCGGGGCAAGTGTCTACACTGGCGAGCCGGGCCTCTTGGCCGGCTTTTCCGGCAGCCGCTCACACCGAAACCAACCCGTGCTTGATGGCGTACTGCACCAGTTGCGCGCTCGTCCTAAGACCCAGGTCGTCCATCATTTTGTACTTGTGCGTCTCCACCGTGCGCGACGAGATATCGAGAATCCCGCCGATTTCCTTCGCGGACTTCCCTTCGGCCAACAACTGCAACACTTCGCGCTGGCGCGGCGTCAGGGAGATCGTCTCCTTCACGTGGCGGCTCGTTTCGTCCAGCTTCTCGTCAAGCGCGGCGCTGCGTAACTGCCGCGACACAAACGTCTCTCCGCGCAAAGCCTTGTGGATGGCGGTGACCAGTTCGTCGGAGGCCGAATGCTTCAGCACGTAGCCCAACGCGCCAGCCTCCAGGGCGCGCGTGACATAGGTGACATCCGCGTGCATGGTCAGGAACACGATCTTCGCCTCCGGCTGCTCCTCGCGAAGCTGCCGTACCGCCTCGACGCCGTTCAGCATCGGCATCGAGATGTCGGCGACGATGACGTCGGGCTTCAGCCGCCGGGCCATCTCCACCAATTCGCGGCCGTTGGTGACGGCGCCAGCCAGTTCGAAGTCGTCCTCAAGGAGGCCCTTCAGGCCCTCGAGAACGATCTTGTGATCGTCAGCCAGTAGAATGCTCGGCTTCTTCATGCGGTTCTCCCGGCGGCAGCGTCACCTCGATGCATGTTCCTTGTCCAGCGCTCGATTCCACCGCGAAGCGCCCACCCAACAGGCGGGCTCTCTCTTCCATACTCGCCAAACCGAGCCCCGGCCGCCAGCCCTTTGCGCCCCGGTCGAAGCCCCGCCCGTCGTCGCGGATCTCCAGCGCGACTCCGTCTTCGGACCGGTGCAAACGAATCGAGACGTTTTCCGCCGCCGCGTGCCGGTAGATGTTGCGCAACCCCTCCTGAACGATTCGATAGAGCCCGAGTTGCGACTCCTTCGGCAGCGAATCGAAATCTTCCTCGCAGTGGAACTCCACCGGAGGTCCGCCGCGCTCGAAGAAACTCCGGCACTCCGATTCGATCGCCGCCACTAGCCCGAGGTCGTCCAACGTGGAAGGGTGCAGGCGCCGCGACAAGCCATGAACGTCATCGGAGAGTTGCGCCATCTGCTCCTTGATCCGTGAAATCCGGGCCCGCCAGCGCCCGGCATCCTCGCCGGCCGGAATCTGCTCCAGGCGCCCAATTTCGATCGCCACCGCGGCCAGCCGCTGCGTCAAATCGTCGTGCAACTCGCGCGCCAGCCGCCGGCGTTCCTCCTCCTGCGCCGTGATCAGGCGGCCGGCCAGTACCTCCAGGTCCTCCTTCGACACGGTCGTCCGCTCCAGATTCTCCGCCATACGGTTGAACGAAGTGGCAAGCTGGCCGATTTCGTCATCCGACTCCACCGGCATGCGGATGCCAAAGTCGAGTCCGCCGAGCCGCCGCGCAGAGGCGGCGAGTTGCAGCACCGGCCGCGTCACCGAGTTCGCCAGCCATTGTGCGACGAAGAAGAACACGGAGGCCACGAAGACGCCCATCACCAGAATCTGCGTTCGCAACTCGCCGGCCGGCCGCAGCGCCTCGGCGGCCTCGATCTCGGCGATCAGCGCCCAACCCAGCCCCGGAATCCGCAGCGGCGCCATCGAGCGCAGCACGGGTACGTCGCGAAAGTCCACGCCGGCTTCCGTCCCCTGCTCGCCGGCGCGGGCCCGCTCAACCAACTCCGGCGGTACCCGAAAATTGAGGATCGCGGTCTTGTAGCGGCGAATGCGGCCGATTACGTCCGCGTGTATACCGGCCCGTTCGAGTAGCCGGTAGTAATCGGCCGGATGCTCGATCTCGAAGCGCAGGTCGCTGCGGAGCGTTCCGTCAGGACCGACGATGTAGGATTGCCCGCTCTCTCCGAGCCCCTCCTGCCGCCACTTCCGTTCGCCCGTCATCACGCCATTGACCTGCTCCACCGAAACCTGGATCGCCAGAACCCCGATCTTTGCCCCCGCCCGCCACACGGGCGCCGCCAGGAACGCCGCCGGCGCGAAATACGACGCGACGTACGGCCGATAGTCCTCGATGACCACCTGTTCCGGCTCGTCGAGCGCCGCCGCCCGTTCGAACACCCGCGCCAACCCCGTCTCGCGAAAGCGGTCCGTCCTCAGGTTCGTCCCCAGATCGATCTCCTTAAAGACCGTGTACAGCAGCCTTCCATCGCGGGCGTCGATCAGAAAGATGTCGTAGAAGCCGAACGCGCTCTGGTAGCGGTGCAGGGTGGGGTGGTAGCGCGAGTGCGTCAGGCCGTACCGCCCGGCGGCGGGAACGTCCAGTAGCAGATCCTTCGCGCCCACCGGATGGGGGTTTGCGGCAAGAAACAGGTATTGCAGCGTGGTCGCCCGCGGATCGGTGGGGAACCAGTCACGGGCGGCCTGCTCGCCGTCGGCGTCGCCCACGACGCGCGGCGCAAACTCGTCGCGATAATACTCCTGCAGGGCCGCGTGGCGCTCCGACCCGGCGTGCGCCGCCGGTAGTTCCAGCCACGACTCGCGGAACTGCTCCAGCGCGACGATGGTCGCCTCGTCGGAGGACAGCGCCAGCACGTGGTTGCCGACGTCTTCGAAGTAGCGCTCGATCTGCCGGCTGCGCGTCTCGCGAATCGCGGTCAGCCGGTCGTAGGTGGCCTGCCGCAAAGCCGAACTCGCCCCCGCCGACGCGACCCACCCCGTCACGCCGATCGCGCCCAGCCCGAGAACCAGGAAAGCCATCTGCAGCTTCGTGCGATACGAACGGAATCGGATCATCCGGATACGGGCGAAGGTACCACACGAAGCGGCCCGGCCGCGCTTCCGCTCAGGACTTGACGCCGGCGGGGGGAGTGCCGAGGTCTCGAAGCAATTCGATATGGTGCTGGTACGAGACGCAAACCATGTTCCGGCAGGTGAACTGCTTCAGGTTGATCCGCTCTTTGTTGTAATTGACGCCGTACTTGGACTTCAAATGGTGCCGGGCGGGATAGCAGTCGTTCATCCAGCCATCGACGATCACGGCGTTCGGGCCAAGG
>CAYPUQ010000481.1:0-4509 GCA_964413655.1 uncultured Solibacteraceae bacterium
TAATTGAGGGCATGTGGGAAGTGGAAACTCCATCGTTGGGCGGCGTGTTGTTGGCGCTGCCCGCCTTGCTGGTGATGGGGTTGCTGCGCCACACGCGGCGGATCTATGAACCGCCGAAGGGCTACTACGGGATCGAAAGTATCCTTCTGCTGCCGACGTTGATGGCGCTGGTCGAGCAACTGCGGTACCTTGCGCCGGGGGAGTGGAGCAGTCTGTGGACCGCATTCCGGAAGTGCGCTGTCTGCGCAAGAAACTGCGGTGGCTGTGCCGGGCGGAAGGCCGCGCCGCGCAACGGAGCGCGGCGCTGGCCGAGGAGTGGATGATTGGGCTGGAGGAAGGGGCGATGCTGTTTTACGCCGAGAGCCACGTGCGCGTGTACGATGGCGAGTTGACGGGCGTTGCCGCGGCATTATGTGCCGCGCCAGCGGCTGTGCGGGCGGTCGACCACCGATTATTGGATCAACGTCATGGACGGCCAGCCCGTTCTGCTCCGTTAACCAGGCCGTGGATCCGGGCTTGCTTGCGATGCTGCGCACCGAACTGGTGCCGTGGCTGGATGCCCATCCGCCGCTTTCGGCAGCTTACCGGCAGTGGATGGCCGAGGACGAGCGGCAGCCCCGGTTCAACACTGATGCGGCTGACGGACATGGAAGTGGATGGTAGGGACGGGCAGATTCGAACTGCCGGCCTGCCGCTTAGGAGGCGGCCGCTCTATCCAACTGAGCTACGTCCCCGTGCTCTCCCATTGTAATTCTAACGCCAACGCTTCAGACCCTTGCGGCCGATGTCGGTTCGGAACTGCATGCCATCGAAGTGAATCGTCCGGGCGGCACTGTAGGCGTTGTCGATGGCGGCCTGCAGCGTCGTACCCGAAGCGGTAACGCCGAGCACGCGGCCGCCGGAGGTTTCGATCCCGCGGTCCGTTCGCTTCGTGCCCGCATGGAACACCGTTGCGGGGCACTGATCGATCCCCTCGATCCGGTCGCCTGTCCGTACCGGGCCGGGGTACCCGTGGGCGGCAAGAACGACGCAAACCGACGGGTCGGGCTTCCAGCTCGGCGTTTGCTCATCGAGCAGTACAGAAAGAAGATCGGACTCCATGCGGTGCATGAGCGGCTGGGTTTCGGGATCGCCCATGCGCACGTTGAACTCGAGGACCTGGGGTTTGCCGTCTATCATCATCAGGCCTGCGTAGAGGAAGCCGGTGAAAGGCGTGCCATCCTCTTTCATACCGTCGACCGTGGGCTCGATGACGCGATCCATGATTTGGCCGAATTGATCGGCAGTGAGAATGCGCCCATCGCAGTAGGCCCCCATGCCGCCGGTGTTGGGCCCCTCGTCGCCATCGAAGATGGCTTTGTGGTCTTGGGTGGCTTCGAGCGGCGTGGCACGCTTCTCGCCGACGACGCAGATGAAGCTGACCTCCTCACCATCGAGGAACTCTTCGACGATGATACGGCCAGCAGGCAGTTTGGCTAGACCGTCGAGGGCTTCCTCTTCGCTGCGAGCGATGATGACGCCCTTTCCAGCGGCGAGGCCGTCACATTTGAGGACAAGGGGATATGAAAATCGTTTAATCACCTCCTTGGCGGCGACTGCATGTTCGGTGGTCACGGCGCGGGCGGTCGGAATGCCGTGGCGCATCATGAATTCTTTCGAGAACACCTTGCTGCCCTCGAGTTGTGCCGCGGCCGCAGCCGGACCGATGATGCGACGCCCGGCAGCCCGGAAGGCATCCACCACGCCAGCCACCAATGGTGCCTCAGGACCAACGATGGTCAGATCTACTCCAATGGAATCAGCAAGATGGAGGTATGCCTGGGGCGATGAGTTTTTCGGGGTAACGCATTCGCCATCCTCGGCCAGACCTAGGTTGCCTGGAGCCGCGACAATCCGGCTGACTCCGGGACTCCGCTTCAGCTTCCAGGCCAGGGCATGCTCCCGGCCGCCGCTACCTATCACAAGTACTTTCATTTGGTTACGGTTCGATCGGTTCTCGGTTGGGACCGTCTGAAGATACAATAATAGCAATGCCTAGCCGTTACGATGTCGTAGTGATTGGTGCGGGTCATGCCGGTTGCGAGTCCGCCCGGGCTTGTGCCCGGATGGGACTGCGCACAGCCATGGTAACCATGAACATCGACCTGATTGCCCAGATGTCGTGCAATCCCGCAATTGGTGGCATCGCTAAGGGCCACTTAGTGCGGGAGGTGGATGCGCTGGGCGGCGTCATGGGGCGGGTCGCCGACGACGTGGGCATCCAGTTCCGGCTGCTGAACACGAGCCGGGGTCCGGCGGTTTGGTCGCCTCGAGCGCAATGCGATAAGAAGCAGTATCGGGTCCGGATGCGTGACGTGTTGGAGCAGGAATCAAACCTCCGGATTGTCCAAGCCGAGGTTGCGGCACTGGCGCTGGTAGGGGAAGCGCCGAACCGGGCAGTGCGCGGTGTGGTTCTCCGGGATGGACGCACTGTCGGCGCTGACGCCGTGATCATCACAACGGGTACGTTCTTGAGGGGTCTGGCTCATGTCGGTGAGACCAAGTACAGTTGTGGACGGAACGGCGAGGCGCCGTCGGAGTTGCTTGCGGATCAATTGCGCTCCTCAGCGCTCCGATGGACCCGGCTCAAGACCGGGACACCCCCAAGACTGGACGGTCGGACAATCGACTGGTCGCGGTTCGAGCCTCAAGAAGGCGATGCAGTACCGACACCGTTCTCCTTCCTGACGGAGAAAATCGACCGGGAGCAGATTCGCTGCTACATCGCTTACACGACCGACCGGACGAAGGAGGTCGTGTCAAAGGCGATGGCCCGCTCCCCGCTGTACAGCGGCCAAATCGAGGGGATTGGACCCAGGTATTGCCCGTCGATTGAGGACAAGTTCGTGAAGTTCCCGGACAAGCCGCGGCACCAGATCTTTTTGGAGCCGGAGGGCCTGGATACCTATGAGGTCTACGTCAACGGCATGTCCACCAGCATGCCCGTGGACGTTCAGACCGCAATGCTGGAGTCCATTCCTGGTCTGGAGAACGCGGAGATGATCCGTCCCGGCTATGCGATCGAGTACGACGCCATCGATCCGCGGGAGTTGACGCATGGCCTGGAGGTCAAGGCCATCGGGGGCTTGTTCCTCGCCGGCCAGATCAACGGGACATCCGGGTACGAAGAGGCGGCCTGCCAAGGGATCATTGCCGGAATTAACGCCGCCCGCCGTCTTCAGGGCAGGGAACCGTTTGTTGTCGGGCGGACCGAAGGGTATGCCGGAATTCTGATCGATGACCTAGTGACCAAGGGTTGCGACGAACCCTACCGGATGTTCACGTCGCGAGCCGAGTTCCGTTTGCACCTCCGTATCGACAACGCCGACGAGCGGTTGACGCCCTTGGGTCGAAGCGCCGGGCTGGTGGATGATCGCCGGTGGGAGGTTTACGAGCGAAAGCAGGAGCAGAAGCGGGCGCTGCTCGAGGGATTGCAGCGTATTCGGGCGAATGCGGTCGAGCTTGCCGCCTTCGGGCTGTCCGCCGACGACCGGCCAACCCTCGCCATGTGGTTGAAGCGACCGGAGGCCCGGATCGAGACGTTGAATGGCTGGATCGGGTCTGTCCTCTCTGGCCGCCCGGAGAACGGAGTTCTTGCGACAGTCGAGACAGAGGTCAAGTACGCAGGCTACATCAGCCAGCAGGAGCGGCAGGTCTCCCGGCTGAGGGAGGCCGAAGGACGGCGGATCCCCGCGGACTTCTCGTTTGACGGCATACCCGGTGTGTCGAGGGAGATTCAACAGAAGCTGGCCACCGTACGGCCCCTAACGCTCGGCCAGGCGCTCCGGATTCCAGGTGTTACGCCCGCTGCGGTTGCCATCCTGGATGTGTACCTTACGCTCCGGCGGCAGCAAGTTCATGGATGAGTTCGTCGCGGCCCTGCGCGAAGAGGAGAAGAGGATTGGCTTCGTCCTATCCGACACACAAGTCGTCACGCTTACCGACCACTACGCGCGGATGGTCCGATGGAATCGGCGGCTTAACCTGACCCGGATCACCGCACCCGCAGAGGCTGCAACTCGGCACTATGGAGAGTCCCTGTTTCTTGCCGCCAAGCTGCCGGACGGAGCCCAGACGATTGCGGATATTGGTTCGGGGGCCGGTTTCCCGGGGGTGGTGGTAGCTGTCGCGCGGCCAGATCTTGAGGTCACGCTGGTGGAATCCGATCAGAGGAAGGCGGTGTTCCTTCGGGAGTGCACTCTTCGTTTACCGAACGTACGCGTGGAGGTCGTCCGGTTAGAACAATTGAGTGGATTCTGGGACTGCTTCGCCTCCAGGGCGGTGCGATGGCCCGATCTGGGACGGGCAGCCCCAGGTCGGACCAAGGGGCTTGCCTTGCTCACGAGTCTGGCAGACCTTCAGGAGATAACGTCGACAGTGGGTTTCACGTGGAACAAGGCGATACCGCTTCCTGGCAGCAAAAGCGGCGTCCTGCTGATTGGTAGTGTTTCACGTGGAACCCATGGCTAA
>CAYPUQ010000482.1:0-4498 GCA_964413655.1 uncultured Solibacteraceae bacterium
CGGCCAGGCAGAGCGGAAACAGGACGCGTGCAATATTCATTAATGACCTCCGGTACGGCTTGAAGAGGCTATTCTAACCGAGTCGCGCCACCGGGCGTTTGCCGCGCAAGGATGTTCATCCACTCGACGTGCTTGACGAGAAACTCAATGTTGGTGAAGGGCTCGCCGCCAGTGCTGGCCCAATGAACACGGCCGGCCTGTCGATGAGGATGGTGGAGTGGATCTCCCTGTCCTCGAAGTCGTCACAGGACTGAAGGCGGCCGGGGTTCTCGTGGGAGGGCGAACTGAAAGGTTCGGGCCTGCGACGGGGTGCCGGTAGTCCGGGCATGACGGTTACACGCTACGGGGCCAGAAGCGCGACACAGAGTTGGCGTAAATTGAGGTCGGCGCCGTGAGCGGATCAGCCGTCGAAAAGAGAATAGCCGAGTTCGTTGGGAAACACACACCCGAGATCGAAGGGGCCATGTGTCGGCCTGCTGGTCGAAGGTGGCACTCTCTCCCCTCGCGGCTACGAACTTGTCTGCGAGAACCTACAACGCGCTGGCCTTCGGGTTCGCTCCATCCGAGCGCGTGTCCGAGGCGGTACTATCAACCGCCGCGTCTCCGCGGTAGGTGACCCTATCCCTCCTGAATGGCGCGGCGTTGGAAGATCCGGCTTCGCTACTTAAGGGAGGCGGGCGTCAGGTGCCCAGCATCCCGCTCCAGTCGCCCGGGCGACCTTGACGATCCGCGCGTCCGTTCGCTGATTGCCCAAGCGACGGCGGGAATCGAGGGACACCCGCCGGGGCGGCACCGCTGATGACAATTGTGAAGTCCGTATCGGCGAAGCAGCGGCCGCGACGGCCCGCCACGGCGGCGGAGCAGGTCCGCACCGCGAGAGGAACGAAGAAAAGGCCTTCGTGAGCGCGCGCACCGCACGTACCTCTCCCGGCTATCCGGAGCGGGATCTGCTGCCGGGGCCGTCGGACCCTCGCCTAGTCAAAACTCCAGCTTCAGTGCGAACTGGAAGGTCCGGGCCTGCGACTGGGTACCGGTGATTGTGCCGAACGCATTATTGGTCGGCGCCGTATTCGGATTGTTGAAGTTCGGACGGTTCAGGGCGTTAAACGACTCGGCGCGGAACTGGAAGCGGATGCGTTCGCTGATCGGGAAATTCTTCAGTGCCGAGAGGTCCCAGCGGTTCTGCGAGTCGCTGCGAATTCCGGAGAATCGCAGCGGGAACTGGCGGTAATTGTTGACCAACTGGTCCGGCGCGGTGCGGACGAAGCCGGCATCGGTGTTGAACCAGCGGTCGACGTCGCGCTGGCTGGCTGGGAGAGCGATGTCGTTGATGTCGCCGATGAACAGAGCATTGCCGAATCCGAGCGGAGCACCGGATTGGATGGTAATGACGCCGTTAAGCTGCCAGCCGCCAATGAAGAAATCGGCCGCGCGATGTGTGTTCGCGGCCCAGCGGCGACCCTTGCCGAACGGGAACTCGTAGATGCCGCTAATGGCTACGCGATGGGGCCGGTCTAGGCCGGCGATGGATTCATAAGGCCGGGTATCGGCGATATTGATGAACTCCATCGCCTCCATCGCCTTGGACCATGTGTAGGACAGTCCGAAGGTGTAGCCCTTGGAAAAGCGCTTTTCGATGCGGCCCTGGAACGAGTGAAACCACGAGTAGCCCAGCGGTTCGTTGATCACAATGTTGCCGAATTGAGGGAATGGCTTCAGCAGGTTGGCGCGTGAAATATTGGCGCCGTAAATCGGATTGGTTCCGCGGAACGGGTTGGGGAATTGTTGGCTGAGGTAATTGTTGGCCGGGTTATCGCGAACGGGGCTGCGGCTGAGATATTCGACAGGCGTTTCGTTGATGCGCCGATCGATGTTCAAGCGGGTTCCACGGTTGCCGACATAGGAGCCCTCGAAGAGAAACTCGCCGACCTGTTGCTGGAGACCGAGGCTCCAACGCTGGGCGTAGCCGTTCACGCGATTCGGAATGTAGGCGGCATAGCCTTGACCGAGATTAGTTGCCAGCCCGCCGGCCGCCCCCAAGGGAGGAATGAGACCAGTGGGGAACGGGTTGGCGGTGTTCGCGACAAAAGTGAGGCCGCTGTCCAAACTGGTCTGGATGGGCGTCGATTGCGAGAAGCCGGTCTGGTTGGCGGCGGTGCGATTGAGGCCGACGAGGTCGAAGAAGATGCCGTAGCCGGCGCGGATCACCGTCTGGGGGCGCACCTGCCAGGAGACGCCGACGCGCGGCAGAAAATTGTTATTCGGCGTAGTGAAGGGGTTACGGCCGAGGCCGCCGGCGTTGGTGAACGTCAAACCGCCGAGAGCCTGGAACGAGCTAACCGGGATCTCCGGAATCGGGCTGTTGGCGTAGTTGGCGCGCGCCTGATCGTTGACCGGATTCGGCGTGGTGGAGTCGAAGTTCGCCACCAGGCGGTTGTACCGTTCGGTGATTGGCGTTTCCTTCTCGTAACGCAGTCCGAGGTTGATGGTGAGGGTTCGCCCGACTTTCCAGTCGTCTTGCAGGTAGAGGCCGTAGTACATGCTCTGCATCGCGTAGTTGGCGGCCAGTTGCATTTCGCCTGCCGGCACGCCGAGCAGCATCGAGGCCAGTTCCTGGCCGAGCGGCGCGGCCGGTGAGTTGTCGAGCGGCCCGCGTGTGTAGACGTTATTGAAGTTCAAATCGGGCGACACCGCGAACGGGAAGCGGTTTTCGAAGCCGCGATAGATGCGGGCGTCGGCACCGAACTTGAGATTGTGGGTGCCAGCGAGTTTGGTGAAGTTCGCCTGCAAGACATGGGTGAGGCTGGAGTTGGTGCCGTCACCGGTTTCCCACGGCGAAATCGCGGAATAGCCGCCAAGGCGTGTGCGCGGAATGGTGGCCAGCCGGCCATCGATCAGGTTCGTCAGATTGGAGGAGAAGCCGAGACTGGCCAAGTCGTAGCCCTGGGTGATCCGCCGCTCAGGGAAGTCCTGATTGGTGAAGCCGTAGCGGACGTTCAGAAGGAGGGACGGGTTCAGGACGAACACCTGGTCGAGCGCCGCGCCACGGTTGATCCGGTTAAGGATGATGCCGTTGATGCGGTTGTCGAAGTGGTCGTTTTTGTCCTCCTCCCAGAAGTCGTAGTGGACGCGGGCAAACATGCGCCAGCGGTCATTGATGGTGTGATCGACACGCGCGACATGAACGTAGTAATCTTCCAGGGCCCGGAGGTTGCCGTTGAAGTAGTTGTTGCGGCCTTCGGCGCCAACGCCGGCGCTGGTGGGCTGGGGATAAAGATTTACCAGGTTCCGTCCGATCTGATCGAGCCGGCTGGCCGGGATGATATTACCGGCGAAGGGCTGGCGCGAGAACCGGCCATTGGGAGCGGTCTGGGTGCTGAGCGGGTCGTAGATCTGGTAGGCCGCCCCAATGTTGAGAAGTTGCGAAAAGTCGCCATGGCGCTGCGCGGCGGTCGGAATCGTGCCGGTGAAGTTGCCGGGGACGATCCACTTGTTCGCCTCCCAGGCATAGAACCAGAAGGTCTTATTGCGGCCGTTGTAGAGTTTCGGGATGTTCACCGGTCCGCCGGCGGATGCGCCATAGCGATTGTCCTGATACACCGGCGGCTTGGTGTTGTTCTTGTTGTTGAAGAAGTTCGGCGCGTCGAAGGCGCGATTACGGACAAACCAGTGCGCTTCGCCGTGAATGTCGTTCGTGCCGGACTTCGTGCTGACGTTCACGACGCCACCGAGGGAGTGGCCGATGCTGGCGTCGTAGTTGGACGTCTGCATCTTGAACTCCTGGATCGCCGTCTGCGGCGGACTGAAGGCAACGCGGGCGCGTGCCGCGCCGTCGGCGAAGGTGTTGGAGACGCCGTCGATTTGGAACTCGTTGTTGTATGTGCCGCTGCCGTCGGTGGAGATTTGCGAATTGCCGTTGTTAAAGGCAGGCTTGCGGTCGCGAAGGTTGGTGCCATTGAAGACGCCAGGGGTGAGTAGCGCGAGTTCGAAGGCGTTGCCGGCGAGGGTTGGCAACTCAAGGACGCGGCGTTCGTCGAGGACTTGGCCGAGGGATGGTGTGGTTGTGTCGAGCAGCGGGGTCGCGGCGGTAACCTGCATGGTCTCGGTGACCTGCCCGACATCGAGGGCGATGCCGATCTCGGTGACTTCACCGACGCGAATCTGGATGCCATCCTGCGCGAACCGCTTGAAGCCGGTTAATTCGGCGGTCACGGTGTAGAAACCACCGAGCAGATAGGGCATGACGAAGCGCCCCTGCTCATTGGAGCGGGCGGTTGCGGTGACGCCGGTGGAGAGGTTGGTGGCCTTCACTTCGACGTTCGGGATGACGGCGTCGGAAGTGTCGGTGACACGGCCAGCGAGGGTACCACGTGGATCTTGCGCCACGGTGGGCGCGCAGAGAAGCAAGGCAGCGAGTGTCAAGGCACACGTTTGCCGCCGACTCTGAGCAATTGAAGTCATGTTACTGAAACCTCCTGAAGCAGAATTCATAATTACC
>CAYPUQ010000483.1:0-4492 GCA_964413655.1 uncultured Solibacteraceae bacterium
CAAGAAGGACGCCAGGTTCACCCACAGGCGTCCTTTCGTCCTCGCAACCAGCCTCCTCGTTGAACGGTCAGAGCCTAACGGGATGAGAGGAAGTCATCGATCTCTTCTTCCGCTTTTTCCTTGGTGTAGCCGTACTGTTTTTGAAGTTGTCCGGCGAGTTTGTCGCGTTTGCCGGCGATGACGTCGAGATCGTCGTCGGTCAGCTTGCCCCATTTCTCGCGCACGGAACCCCGAAATTGCTTCCAGCCACCTTCCAGTTGATCCCAGTTCATAAGTTTCCTTTCGTTCGGTGGCCGCTTTAGGCGGCCCAACAGGGAGACACTCGTGCGCGGCCGGATGTTACGGCACGAGCCAGCAGGGCCGGCGGCCGTAGTGCGTGCGCACCGGGTTCCTGAAGAGTAGACCAGCCGGGACTCGCGGCGTTACGCCGGAAACTCGGGGAGTGCGGGGAAAATCACTATCGCGAGCGTGCCGCCGTCAGGATCGGGGGAAATCCGGATTTGGGCGCCGGCCGCATCGGCGATCCGCCGGCAAATCGCCAAGCCCAGGCCGAACCCTGGATATTCATCGCCCGAGTGCAGGCGAACCAGTGGTTCGAAGACTCTCTCCTCCTCACTGGGATCCACGCCGATCCCGCCATCGCGGACCGTCACGGCGACTTGTGAACCGCTGCTGGCCGTTCGGACGCTCACCGGCGCGTTGCCGGAGAACTTCAGCGCATTGTCGATCAGCTCGGCGAAGACACGCGAGAATTCGCGGGGCACGAGCCGGGCTCCGCCGGGAGCGGGTGCCAGTTCAACGGGCCCGGAAGGAAACTGGATCAGCGCAGTTTGGAGGGCGGCGTCGAGAGAGATCGGCGGGCGGGCGCTGAGTTGGGCCGCGTTGGCATAGTCGGCCAGCCGACCGAGGAAGCGCTCGATCCTCTTGTCGGCGGCGATGATCTCCGGTAGCTGTTCGCGGGCGGCGGCGGCACCGGCGCCGATCGAGCGCTGGAGCAATTGCGCGCGGGTCAAGCTGTTTCGAAGCAACGCGCGCATGTCGTGGACGATCGCCAGGAGCAGTCCGTCCGAAGAAGTCGGATCATTCGGAGTCAGGTTCTTCATCGCCCGTCTGCCTGTATGCGCGAAGCTTGGCATGCAGCGTCTTGGCGCTGATGCCAAGAATGATCGCGGCTTGCGTCTTGTTGTTCCTGGCCCGCCGTAGCGTGGCTTCGATCAGCGCCCGTTCGGCCTCGTCGACCGTCATGCCAACGTGGATGCCGAGGTCGTCACGCGGCGCATCCGCCCCTGCTGGGGACGCCTGCCCCGTCAAGCCGCAGCCTGCCGGCAGATGCTCGTCGTCCAACTGGCCGCTGCCTGTGAGAATGACGGCCCGCTCGATCACGTTGCGCAGTTCGCGTACGTTGCCCTCCCAGCGGCGGGAGCAGAGCCGGTCGAGCGCGGCCTTGCCGGGGGCAACAACGCGTGTACCGTACTTCTCGTTGAAAGACGCGATCATCGATTCCACCAGCGGAGGGATATCGTCCGTGTGCTCGCGCAGCGGCGGCAGGACTATGTGGAACACGGCCAAGCGGTAGTACAGATCCTCGCGCAGCTTGCCGGCCTCGATTGCTTCCTTCGGCGGGCGGTTGGTGGCGGCGATAACGCGCACGTCGGCCCGCATCTCCCGCGTCCCGCCGAGACGGCGGTAGTGCCAGTCCTGAAGCACGCGCAGCATCTTGGCCTGTATGTGCACCGGCATCTCAGCCAGTTCGTCCAAGAAGAGCGTACCCTTCTCAGCCAGCTCCAGGCACCCGACGCGGCGGTCGAACGCCCCGGTGAACGCGCCCTTTTCGTGCCCGAAAATTTCGCTCTCCACCAAAGTTTCCGGTAGTGCGGCGCAGTTGATGCCGACGAAGGGGCCATCCCTGCGGGAGCTTTCGGCGTGGATCGCCCGGGCGGCCAGTTCTTTGCCGGTTCCGCTTTCTCCGGTCAGAAGAACCGGCGCGCCCGTGGGGGCCACCTGGCGGATCAGATCGAAGACCTCCCGCATGGATTTCGAGGCACCGACCAGTTTGCCGCAGCGAAAGGTCAAGTCGCGGCGCAGCAATTGGTTTTCCTTGACCAGGTTCGAGTGCGCCCCGGCGCGTTCGATCAGGAGTTGGAGCGCGTCGGCGCTGATGGGCTTTTCGAGAAACCAGAAACCGCCCAGGTCGTGCACCGTCGACAGCGCCACTTCGAGGCTGCCGAAAGCGGTCAGGACGATGGTCGGCGGACAGGTTCCCAATTCGCGGAGGCGGCGGAGCAATTCAAAGCCGTCCATGCGCGGCATTTTCAAATCGGTGACGATAACGGAGGGAGTGAGGCGCTCCATCACTTCGAGGGCGTCGAGACCGTTGATCGCGCCGACGGTCTCGTGGCCCCATCCGCTCGTGATCGCCATCAGGTAATCGCGGTGCTGCTTGTCATCCTCTACGATGAGAATCCTCATCGAGTTTCCCGTTAAAGCCGGTCGCCACGGCCCGCGTTCCGCTATTTAGTATGGCATAAGGGGGGCGAGGACTCAACCGTTTACTTTGAGTCACTTCCTGCAACAGGACAAGTGCCATTCCAGGTCTTTTACCCGGCTTCAAGGCGGCCGCTGCGAGCGTTTGGGCTCTGCATACCGGCGGAGAGCGGCTCTGACCCTGTGCAGACGAACACGCGTGGCTACGCAGGTCAAGCCGTGAAGCCGCGCGACTTTCTCCATCTTAAAGCCCCCCATGTAGCGATGCAGGATCAGGGAACGGTCCAACGAAGAGCACTGCTTCAGCAACTTGTCGAGGTCGATCTTCGCCGCCACCGGGTGCGCGTAATGTGCTAGGGTTTCGTCCAGTTCCTCGTAGCGCCGGGAGCGACGTTTCTCGTTGTGCATGGTACTGATAGCAATGGAGTTCACCCACTGTACCACTCTGTCGTCGCGCTTCAGTTGCTGTCGCGCTTCCCACCCTCTTACCCAAGCGGCCTGCGCCAATTCCTCGGCTTCATCGATTAACAGACCCTTGGAGAGCATCAGGCGGATGGTCGCGCGGAAGCCATTCTGATAGGCCGTGGCGAATGAGTTTTCCGTCATCATGCCTACTGGAACTGCAATTCATGCTCCAGTGGGCTAACTGCCTGTCAAGACAATGGATCACGGTTGTGGCGTCTGGGATGCTGGTTCGAAACGCCACGTCAGAGGCTGCCGGCAGGGAACATTCTTCCCGCAACCGCGCGTGGGCCGCGACGATCTAGCCCCTACCCTATGCCCCGTCTGCGGCCGGCGATCAGCGCGACCAAAAAGAACACCAGAAACAAAAAAGAGGAACTTTGCGATCCCAACGGCGGCGCCCGCTATCCCGCCGAAACCGAGGAAGCCAGCAATCAGGGCAATCACTAGGAAGACCAGCGCGTAATGCAGCACTTTGAGTCACCTCCGCCTGGGAGACTGATCGCTGCCATCCGTTGTTACACGGATAATTTTCGTTGCGGCCCATTCATTGCGTAACATTCAGCCCCTCTGCGCTGTCTCCAAAGCAGCCCGGCTTCACATCGAGTGCGGCGGCGCCGGCAGGTGTCATTACCGGCAGGGGTGTGGGCTGGATATGGATCTGAAGGAAACGTCGCTCGCGGTGCGCGCCAAAGGCGAAGTGTCTGAGAACAAAAGGGGAAAAGTATGAACTGGATCATGATTGCACTGCTGTCGATCTCCGCAATGGCTACAGTGGCCAAGGGCTCAACCGAGGCCGTGGAGAGAATCGAGGACGCGCGTGTGGCGTTCCAGGAAATCATGGACGCGGGCGACCAAAGCATTCCGCTCGATCTCCTCAAGAAAGCCCATTGCATCGCGATCGTGCCGGGCTTGAAAAAGGCCGGTTTGATCGCCGGAGCCAAGTACGGGAAGGGGGTTCTGATGTGTCGGCAGACGGGCGGCGGATGGACCGGACCGGCTACCGTGCGCATGGAGGGCGGGAGTTTCGGGCTCCAGATCGGGGCCGGCGAAGTCGACGTGATTCTGCTCGTAATGAACGACAGCGGCGCGAAGAAGCTGATGAAGAGCGAGTTCACGCTGGGCGCGTCGGTGGGGGCCATGGCCGGTCCAGTCGGCCGGACGGTGCAAGCGCAGACGGATGCCTATATGCGGGCTCAGATCCTCGGATACTCGCGTTCGCGCGGCGTATTCGCCGGAGCTGTGCTCGAGGGTGCGACTTTACGCGAGGATCTCGACGACAACAACGACATTTACGGCAAGAGGCTTTCCAATGAAGAGATTCTGCTACATCGAAAGGCCGCGCCGCCGGGTGCCGCACAGTCGCTGGTGAACACGCTCAATCGTTATTCGGTTTGGGAAAAGTAAATGCAACTAACCTATTGAAAGAACAACGACACATGATCCGAGTCACTCGCCTATTCGTTGCGTCGGCCCTGCTGTAGCAGCTCTGGCGCAAAGGCCCAGAGAAAGGGAGCGGCTTGTCCGCCAGGTGCGGCACGAACTA
>CAYPUQ010000484.1:0-4481 GCA_964413655.1 uncultured Solibacteraceae bacterium
GCATCCGTGGCAACAATCGCCTCGTCGCCTATTGCGCGTCCAAGGGGGGCGTCGTGGCCCTGTCGATGGCATTGGCCATCGATCACGCCGCCGAAGGCATCCGCGTCAACTGCGTCTGTCCCGCCACCATCGCGCCGACTCGCATGCACGACGCCAGCCTCTCGCAGGCCGCCGATCCGGACGATCTCGCCCGCGCACTGCTCGCCAAACACCCAATGGGCCGCTACGGACGCCCCGAAGAAGTCGCCGCCGCGATCCTGTTTCTGGCTTCGGACGAAGCATCGTTCATCACCGGTGTGACGCTGCCTGTGGACGGCGGGCGCTCAATCCGGTAACGAATCCTGGGTCCTCAAGCTCTCGGCCTTGCTTGCCCGGCGATCTGTTGAATACTGTCGAGCTTTTCGCCGATTTCAACATCAACCAGACTTTCGGGGACGAATGGCGCCAGCGTGTGATAGTCGGTCTTCCGCATCAAGTTGGGTAGTTTGAGCTTCTGGAAGAAAAGCTGGAACAGCCGGTCGAGAAACTCGTCGCTGGCTTTGATGTCCGCACTCCAAGGCGAAGGGCTGCCCAGCGTCCGTAACGCCTGCTCGATGTCGGATACCGCGGCTTCCATCGCTTCGCGCCACGCAGCGCCGAACAGTTCGCCTTGTTGAATCCGTCCCTGCGCTTCGGCGTAGGCCAGTAGGGTCTGCTGTTGGCAGAGGTAGTTTCCCAGCTCGCGCCGGCGCCACATGGCCTGAACGAGATTCGGGTCGTTTGGCGGCGGCTGGTGCAGCCGGTCGTAGATCGCAAGCCCAACGAGGTCGCTCTTGGCCTCGCGCAGTGCATAGAAATGCTCCTGAGCCTTGCGGGGTTGATTCGCCACATAGTGGACGAATGGCCGTTCGAGACTGGCGAGGGCGGGATGGCGTAAACGCTCGGCAAAAGCCCGCAAGACCGCCAAGTCTGTGGCACCCTCCACGTAGAGGATCCAGCCCATCTCCTCCGCCAGATAGTAGTGCTCGAATCCAATCTCCTTGAGCGCTTTCACCACCTGGCTGCGCCGGTCGTTCATGCGATGGGGCTTTCCCACGAAAGCGATTACCGTGTCGCGGTCCGCCGCCTCGTTCAGGACCACCTCGGAGTGGCTTGCCGCAATGATTTGGCTGTTCGTCAGTGCGGCCTCTTCGGTAAGCAATTGATAGATCTGGCGCTGGCGGAGAATTTCCAAGTGAGCGTCGGGTTCGTCCAAGAGCAGGATAGAGCCGGGATGCACGCTCATGTGCGCCAGGAGCAGTAGCGTCTGTTGCTGGCCGCGGCCGCTGGCAGAAAGATCCAAAGATACGCCGCCTCTGGTTCGGAAGCTCATGAGGATCTCCCCGCGTTCCTTGACGTAACGTGGCTCGTCGAGAGTGGCGCCGAACAGGGATTGCATTTTCTCGACGACGCGCCGCCACTTCGCGTCGCCGTCCTGCGAATTCCAGACCTGCCAGCAAAGGTTGCGCAGGACTTCGGCCGTGCGTCCTTCGCCCAGGCGCACATTGACGGCTCCCAACTCCAGCCGGTCCTCGCGAGCCGCCAAACCCGACATCGGCGGCAAGTACGCCAGCCGGTATCCCGACAGATGGCTGGGAACCTCTATCCTGTTTCCGTCCGGTGCGCGGCCTGGGCGGCAGTAGAACGATTCCTCGTTGGCATAGTCGAACTCGAGGCTGCAACTCCACGCCGTCCCTCGGTCCACGCCTTCCACGCCGACGCCGATCAAGACGTTCTTCGTTCGAGTCCTGCCATTCTCGCGGACGCCCTCGCGCACGTGCAGATCGCGCCAAAGCAGATTGGCCGCTGGTATGGGAACCGCAATCAGATCACGCCGGTTGATTGTTACCCCTGGGCGCTTTTCCGGAACTCCCCCGCTGCCGCGCTTCTCCAGCCAACGCCTCACGCCCACATCCCAAAGCGAGAGCGCCTGCAACGCGGAGGTCTTGCCTGAGTTGTTGGGACCGATCAGCACCACCCGCTCCCCGAGTTCGATCTCGGCTTCGTCGAATAGCTTGAAGTTTCGAATCCTGAGCTTCGTCAGCACACGGTCTCCTGGCCCGGCCCGCCCCGGCCGCCGGACCTCATTGTAACCATAGCCCGAATGGTCTCAATCCGGTAACCCATCCAGCATCCGCCGTGCCCGCCGGAACACCGCCGTCAGCATCTTCTCCGTCAATCGCCCCGTTGAGGTGTTTTGCTGGCTCGGATGGTAGCTGCCGATCAGCACCGGCCATCCCTCAGCGATCTGGTGCACTTGATCATGCGCGAACACAAACCCGGACCGCGAACGGATCGCGCCGCGGTCGCGGGCAATGGCCAGACAGGTATCGAACGCGATCCGCCCCAACGCCACCACGACACGGACGTTCGGCAGCAGGTCGAATTCGCGCTCCAGGTACGGCCGGCAATTGCATAGTTCCTCGCGCAAGGGCTTGTTATCGGGCGGCGCGCAGCGCGCCGAGGCCGTGATCCAGGCGTCCATCAACTTCAGTCCGTCGTCGCGCGAACGGCTCCCGGGCTGCGAGGCGAAGCCCGTGGCGTGCAACGCCCGATAGAGAAAGTCGCCGCTTGAATCGCCTGTGAACATCCGGCCGGTGCGATTCGCACCGTGCGCGCCAGGCGCCAGTCCGAGAATCAACAGCCGCGCCTGCGGATCGCCGAACGAGGGGACCGGGCGGCCCCAATAGTCCCAGTCACGCCAAGCCCGCCGCTTCTCGCTCGCCACGCGGGCGCAATGCTCGAGCAGCCTTGGGCATCGCGTGCAACGGAGAATCTCTTCCCGCAGCAACGCCAGCGCCTGCGGCATCCGCGCCAGAACGGCCCTACCGGCCCACCTGCACCAGCGGCTGTTTCTCGTCCGGCGTCTTGCCGTCTCCGTTCAACACGGATTCCGCGTCGGCCATGGTGAATTCTTCGACCTTGGCCGAGATGTTCATGGAGCAGAACTTCGGACCGCACATCGAGCAGAAATGTGCTTCCTTGAATCCCTCCTCCGGCAGCGTTTCGTCGTGCATCGCGCGGGCCGTCTCGGGATCGAGTGACAACTCGAACTGCCGCTTCCAATCGAACCGGTAACGGGCGCGGCTCAGTTCGTCGTCGCGGTCACGGGCGCCCGGCCGGTGCCGGGCGATGTCCGCCGCGTGCGCCGCGATCTTATACGCGATGATCCCCTGCTTCACGTCTTCCTTGTTCGGCAGTCCGAGGTGCTCCTTCGGCGTCACGTAGCACAGCATCGATGCGCCGTACCAGCCGATCATCGCCGCGCCGATCGCCGACGTGATGTGGTCGTAGCCAGGCGCGAAATCCGTCACCAGCGGACCCAGCGTGTAGAACGGCGCTTCGTGGCATAGTTCGATTTCCTTGTCGACTTGCAGCTTGATCTGGTCCATCGGAATGTGTCCCGGTCCCTCGATCATCACCTGCACGTCGTATTCCCAGGATTTCTTGGTCAACTCGCCCAGCGTCTTCAGTTCGGCAAACTGCGCCTCGTCGCTCGCGTCGGCTACGGAACCCGGGCGCAGGCCATCGCCGAGCGAAAAACTGACGTCGTGTTTCTGGAAGATCTTGCAGATCTCGTCGAAATGCTCGTACAGGAAGTTCTGCTTGTGGTTCTTCACCATCCACTCGGCTAAAATGCTGCCGCCGCGGCTGACGATGCCGGTGACGCGTTTCGTCGTCAGTGGGATGTACTGCACCAGCACGCCAGCGTGAATCGTCATATAGTCGACGCCCTGCTCGGCCTGCTCCTCGATCACTTCGAGCATCACGCCGATGTTCAGGTCTTGCACTCGCCGCACCCGCGCGAGCGCCTCGTAGATCGGCACCGTGCCTATCGGCACCGGCGACTCGGCAATGATCGCCTTCCGGATCTCCGGAATGTCGCCGCCGGTCGAAAGATCCATCACCGTGTCGGCGCCGTACTTCACGCTGTAGTGAAGCTTCTCGAGTTCCTCGCTGATATTCGACGTGGTCGCCGAGTTTCCTATGTTGGCGTTGATTTTGCACTTGGAGGCCACGCCAATACACATCGGTTCAAGCGCCGTGTGGTTCAGGTTGGCCGGGATGATCAGCCGTCCCCGCGCCACCTCGTCGCGCACCAGCTCGGGAGCCAGTTGCTCGCGCCGCGCGATGTATTCCATCTCCTCGGTCACCACGCCCCGCCGGGCGTAGTGCATCTGCGTGCGGATGGAATCCTGCTTCCGCTTTTGGACGTATTCGGCTCTGTTCATGATTGGGCTCCCTAATGGTCAAGTGTATCGTGGTCGCGCTGTCCGTTTCTCTCGCGTGGTGTATTCTTGGCAATGTCCGCCATGCAATACGTAGCGCTCCTTCGTGGCATAAACAGCGGCCAGAACCCGGTTGTGAAGATGGACCAGTTGCGGAGGGTCTTCGAGAGCCTGGGCTTCGATCGCGTCAGAACGATTCTTGCCAGCGGCAACGTGCTATTCGAAACGGACAAG
>CAYPUQ010000485.1:0-4464 GCA_964413655.1 uncultured Solibacteraceae bacterium
CCGGGAGTTGGCGAAGGCCGCTGGCTGACGCGCCGGGTCTGTGGGGCTGGGCGGCAGCGCCAGCTGCCAAGTCATTGAAAAAGAAGGAAGGAAATTTGGTGGACGGCATGGGATTCGGAAAAGCCCAGCCTGTTGATTCTACGGAAGATACTGATTCTTCGTAGCCCTAGATCTGCCAGATCTGCTCGTCCGGCAACCTTGTGGCACATTTTTGGCACAGTTTTGTCGGCTCTTCGCTTTTTCGGACAGGCCACTTGACCAGACCAGAGGGACCGCTCCAGCCGGTCCTCTTCGATTCTGGCGATGAATCATTATCCTTCTTCAAATTCAAACGGTTTTGAGTCTGCCGGAACGACACTGCGGCAGTCGTTCCGCGACCTCGTGGTCTCGCGGCAGAAACTCCACCGGGCCGAGCGGCTCGAACTCCTCCGCCTTCAACACCAGCAGGGCAACCAGAGCCTTGCTTTCAGCTCCCGTCCGTTCGTCTTGTGCGGTCTGCCCATCCGCTGTCCTCCTCACGGCCAACTGCTGTACGAACGGCGCAACGGGCAGTTCTTGCTGCAGGTGACCGGACACCCGGATTTCGGCTTGCCGTTTGGTCAGGACCGCATCGTGCCGATCTTTCTGGCCACCCTCGCCGTCCGCCAGCGCAGCCAGACGATCCGGTTCAAGACCGCCGCGGAAATGCTGGACACCTTCGGCATGCACAAAGGGGGCAAAGAGTACCGACGGCTGGTTGCCGCCTTCGAGCGGGTCTTCGGCGCCACAATCTTCTTCGGCACCAGCAGTCAAGCCGCGACGGCCAAAGTGATCCACCGCTCTCGATTCAACTTCTTCCGGGAGGCGCAGATCTGGTACAGCCGAGACGCGACCGTCGGCATTCCCTCCGAGCGCGCCGAGAACATCATCGTCCTCAGCGACGAGTTCTTCCAGGAGGTCATGGCTCACCCGATTCCGACCGACCTGGAAGCCGTGAAATTCCTTGCACCCGCACCGGCGGTGATGGACCTATTCATGTGGCTGTCCTATCGCTGCTTTACAGCCAAGGGCAGGCAGTCGATTCCCTTGTTCGGTGAATGGGGCCTCATGCGTCAGCTCGGCACGGCGGACTACTCCCGGCCGCGCCGGTTTCGCGCTATGCTCCAACAATGGCTGCGAACAATCAGGACCATCTGGCCGGACTGTCCGGCCCAGGTTAGCAGCGACGGACGGAGCCTTCACGTGGACAACGCTGCGGTGGTATCACCGAGCCGACTGCCGGGACCAACGGTCAACGCAGGCTACTCGGTCGCTTCTACCCGACGGTAGCGGCGCTAGCCCGAAGACGATCAAGGACAATCGTGATTCGACCTTGGCTTGCCTCGTTCGGCAGGGAATGGCTTGGAAGCGCCTCTATGCACTCGTCGCATGCACGAAGACGGCATAGAGTGTCGGCGTCTGGTTTGCCACCTTCAAACGGGTCTTCGGCGCCACAAGTTTCTTCCAGGTTCGACTTCTTCCGGGAGGCCCCAAATCTGGTGCAGCCGAGATTCCGACGCCGATGTTACCTGAGGGCGCACTGAGAACGTCATCGTGCCCAGCGACGAGTTCTTCGCCAAGATCATGGCCTATCCAATTCCGACCGACCTGGAAGCGGTGAAGCTCCTCGCACCCGCACCGGCGGCGATGGACTTGTTCATCTGGCTGTCCTATCGCCGCGACACCGCGACTGGCAGGGAGTCGATTCCGTTGTTCGGGCCGGGCAAATGGAGCCTGGCGCATCAGATCAGCACGGTGGACTCCTACCCCCCGCCGGAGCTAATTCTTGGAGTCGAGATCCGGCCTGGAGTGTGGAACCCGGCCGTACGCGTTTCGATCAAGCCCCAGCCGTGACTGCGGGCCTCGTCGACGCGCCGATGGGCGGGAAAGGGCTTTCAGATCAGAGCGAGCGGACCACCTCCAGCGCCCGTTCCAGTTGAGGGTCGCCGCCAGCGCCGTTGCCGGATGGGATCTCGTGCTCGGGAACGATGCCCCTTGACTCCAGGTTTTCTCCGGTCCACTTGTACCAGGCCCTAGCCGAGCCCTAGCCGGGATTCGGACGAAGTAGCCGTGGCCGACCTTGTAGCTGCTCGAGCAAATCAGGCGGCCGCGGTTCGGCTTCCTATGATCGGCGCCAGGCCGGTGGAGTTCAGGGGCGGTTTGGCACCAGCGAAAGGGGCTGCCATCCAGGTTTGATTCGCTGGTCCTGCTGTTGACCCGTCCGATGGCGCCGAAACGGGAATCGGCTGGTGCCCCGGAGGGTGCGCGCTCGATCGAGAGGAATTTCGGCGCCATTTTTTGAGTCTGATGCGGGGTCGCTGAGTCTCCCTGTTGGCAAGGAGGAGGTGCGCCGCGGAGCACCTGCGTGACGTTACCGGGGAACGAAGATATGTAGCGTGGTCGCCATGTCATCGGTGGAACCAGGCCGGGCGGCGATGTGCGTGACGACGGGGGTCTATTCGTGCGCGTTTGGGTAGGAGACCGCGAATTCGGGTCCGCCTCCAGGAAGGGGTGTTGCAGCGTCGCTCCGGCCGCCCAGGATTTGCTTCGCAATCGGATGTGGATGCCGGACTCGGTGCCGCGGGGTTCCGAAAAAGCCTAAGCGGATATTCGAGGTGTAGCTATGGCGGAAGGTGGACCCTACAAGACCGGTGTTCGATTGGGACCCTACACACTCGAGGCCTACCTCGGCTCCGGCGCTTTCAAGAGCGTCTACAAAGCCCGCAACGAGGGTCCGCATACTCAAGAGCCATACGTAGCGCTAGGCTTCCCCCACCAACAGGATCAGGAGGGTCTCGAAGAGCTCCGGAAGGAGTTCGCCGCCAGTTCCCGACTCATCCAGCCCAACATCGTTCGCCTTTATGCCATCGAGCGCCACGAAGGCGTTTCCTTTCTCGTCATGGAGCACCTGGAAGGCGAGACTCTACGCGCCAGGCTCCGCGCCGCCGGCTCGCTCGACCCCGCCGAAGCCGTCCGCTACGCCGGTCTAATTTGCGAGGCCCTCGCCTATGCCCATGCGGCCAAAGTGCTCCATCGCGACGTCAAGCCGGAGAACATCCTCATCGCCGGAGGGGTACCCAAGCTGCTCGATTTCGGAGTGGCCCGCGTGCTCGCCCGTACCTCCGAGAAAGCCAGCACCCGCATCGGCACCATCGAGTACATGGCGCCGGAGTCGCTTCAAGGCGCCGCCGGAACCAACGCCGACCTCTGGGCCCTCGGCATCACGCTTTACGAATTGCTGACCGGGAGCCGCCCGTTCGCCGGCGACGTCGGCGAGATTGTCCACAAGATCCTCAGCGGCCGCTACGATGAAAAGCCCCTTTACGAAAAGAAGGTGGACAACCGCGTCGTGCGCGTCCTGCGCAAGATGCTGAATAAGGACCCCGAACTCCGCTACCAGACCGCCGACGAAGTCGTCCGCGACTTGGAAAGCGCCGCCCGGCGTACCCGCCTGGTGGACGACGACGAAAGCCGGTCAATCGTTACGACGTCTACGGCTTTCGTTGCGCCAGGACTTTATGATTACCCTTTGCACTTTTGTCCTTTTACCCTTTTTCTTTCGGCGGCGCGCCCCGCGCGCCGCGGGCGAAAATTTTGAGGGCGAGATATGAAACGATACGGAAGCCTTTACCCAGCGATCATCGACTTCGAAAACCTCTATGCGGCGGCCTGTCGCGCGCGGCGGGGCAAGCGCTACCGGCCGGACGTGGCGGCCTTCCATTTCAACCTGGAAGAAGAACTGCTCGGGCTTCGCGAAGAACTCGCATCGGGAACCTACACGCCGGGCGCGTATCGGGCCTTCTACATTCACGACCCGAAGAAACGGCTCATCAGCGCGGCGCCCTACCGCGACCGTGTAGTGCACCACGCTCTGTGCCGTGTGATCGAGCCCATCTTCCAGCGGGGTTTTATTCACGACAGTTACGCCAACCGCCTGGGTAAGGGGACGCACGCCGCGCTCGACCGGGCAACGCAACTCGCGCGGCGCTATCCTTACGCGCTCAAGTGCGATATCGAGAAGTACTTCCCCACCATCGACCACCGGATCTTGCTCGAAGGCGTGGTGCGTAAGATCAAGTGCCCCGACACGCTGTGGCTGATCGGGCGCATCGTCGAGAACTCGAACCCGCAAGAGGAGGTGGTGCGGTACTTTCCCGGCGACGATCTATTTACACCCTTCGAGCGGCGGCGAGGCATCCCAATCGGGAACCTGACCAGCCAGTTCTTCGCCAACATCTACCTCGACGGCTTCGACCATTTCGTCCAGGAGCGTCTCGGGCAAACGGCCTACATCCGGTTTGCCGACGATTTCGTCGTCTTCTCAGACAGCCGGGCAGAGCTCGGCGCTTTACTCCCCGTACTTCAGGAACACCTCAACGGCTTGCGCTTGCGCCTGCACCCGGACAAATGCCATGTGCTTCCGGTGCAGTGCGGCATCCCGTTCCT
>CAYPUQ010000486.1:0-4459 GCA_964413655.1 uncultured Solibacteraceae bacterium
GGCAGGATGCTGCTCGACGACAACCCGGCGGCGTTATTCGATCCGGCGCGGCGCGTGGGGTGAGGACGGGCTGAAATGGACGGGCCGAGAGGGGTCCCCGCAGCGCACGGCGCTGGCCCACGCCTGCCACAGACGACGTCAACACATCGACCGAAGTAGCCAGGATGTCTCGATGTAGCGTTCGAAGCCGTGCTCGTCCTTCTCGATCACTGCCGGCCTGACGGAATTGCCCGACAATAATAGGAGGGGCGATTATGGCCGAAAAGCCGTACGAAGTCATCCGGCCCGAACAAGGCGCGCCCGTCAAGGCTTGGATCAAAGGCGTGCCGCTTGAAGACCAGGCCAAGCAGCAACTCCTGAATGCCGCGCAACTTCCATTTATCTACAAGTGGATCGCCGCTATGCCGGACGTGCATTGGGGCATCGGCGCGACGGTCGGCAGCGTAATCCCCACCAAGGGGGCCATCATCCCCGCCGCCGTGGGCGTGGATATCGGCTGCGGCATGATGGCGGTGAAGACCACGCTGCACGCCAACCAATTGCCAAGCGATCTGAAACCGCTTCGCGCGGCGATTGAGAAGGCCGTCCCGCACGGCCGTACCAACCAGGGCGGGCGTGGCGACCGGGGCGCCTGGCAGGACGTCCCCGAACGCAACTGGCAGCAGTGGCTGAAGCTCCAAACGGGCTACCAGCGCATCATCGAGAAGCACCCGAAACTGGACCGTGGCAACCACGTGAACCACCTCGGCACGCTCGGCACCGGCAACCACTTCATCGAAGTCTGCCTCGACGAGCGGGACTACGTCTGGTTCATGCTGCACAGCGGCTCGCGCGGCGTTGGCAATCGGATTGGGACCTACTTCATCGACCTCGCCCGCGCAGACATGCGGCAGCACATCGCGAATCTGCCGGACCGCGACCTCGCCTACTTCCAGGAGGGCAGCCGCCACTTCGACGATTACTGGGAGGCGGTCTACTGGTCGCAGGAATTCGCCCGGATCAACCGGGACCTGATGATGGACGCGATCATTGGCGCCGCGGGCCGGGTGAGCGGCGTACCAGCCTTTCAGGCCGATCTGGAAGTGATCAACTGCCACCACAACTACGCCGCCAAGGAGATGCACTACGGCCAGGAGATTTTTGTCACGCGTAAGGGCGCGGTCCGGGCACGGGCCGGAGACATGGGCATTATTCCGGGCAGCATGGGGGCGCGGTCCTATATCGTGCGTGGTAAGGGGAACCCGGAAAGTTTCATGAGTTGCAGTCACGGCGCCGGGCGGCTGATGTCGCGCAACGAGGCGCGGCGGCGATTCACGGTGGAGGATCACATCCGCATGACGGCCGGTGTGGAGTGCCGCAAGGACGCCGACGTGATTGACGAAACGCCGGCGGCGTACAAGCCGATCGATCAGGTTATGGCGGCGCAGCAGGACCTCGTGGAGGTCGCCCATACGCTGCGCCAGATTGTGTGCGTCAAGGGCTGAGCGCTGCCGCCAGTTGGCGGCGGTTGAGGAGGTTCCGGCGCATGTCAGCCGCTTCCTTGGGCGTGAAGTTGAGCGTACCCTGCGCCAGGAACTTCCGGTCTTCCACCAGCCAGAAGCTCTTCATGATCCCGATCACCGCGTGACGACCGTTATCCAACAGCAGGTGGCCCACCTCATGGGCGATGACATGGCCGAGTATGGCGGCGAAGGAAATGCCGTGGCGGTTGGCAAAGCTCCGGACCCGGCCTTCGAACACATTCGCTATGTAACCGGGCACCCCGCCGCCTGGGATGATCGCGTAGCCAAGACAAGGTGACAAGCGGCTCCGAGGCTCTTTGTTCTTCGCCAGAAGATTCAGAAAGAGGGCCGGCGCCGGCAAGTGGTGCGTGGGAGATTCGGGATCCATGCTCGGATGGACCCACTCCGGTTCGATTCCCGCGCGCCGGAGCACTCGCCCGGCGCGCTGCAATGAGGCATCCAGATCCAGGGCTGATACGTTCGCGTAGTTCCGAACGGCAACCGTCAGCGGGATAGCATCTTCGGCAAACAGAGAAAACGACAGCAGCACTGCCGCCCAGAGCAGTTTCATGCAGCGACTCTGCTCCAGAGCGGCCAATCACTTCGATGCACCCCGCCACAGTTGCCAACGCCAGCCGGACAATTTCACATCAACCGCTAAATGTCGAAAAATCAGTGCATTATGGGCCGGCATCAACCGCTGGAATGAGCTTGCATTGGCTGCCGCCGGTGCTATAATTCGAACACTGCTGGGAATTGACCGATGAAGCTGGGCGCCACAGCGGGGGAAATCGTTCGCTTCGGCATTTTCGAAGTGGACCTGGAGACCGGTGAACTCCGCCGGAACGGCCTCAAACTGAAGCTGCAGGATCAGCCCTTCGAGATTCTGCGGGCGCTGCTGGAACGGCCCGGCGAGATTGTCACCCGTGAGGAATTGCGGCAGCGACTCTGGCCGTCGGACACCTTCGTCGACTTCGACCACAGCCTGAACACCGCCGTCAATAAGCTGCGCAATGCATTCGGCGATTCGGCGCAGAATCCGCGATTCATCGTGACCGTTCCACGGCGCGGCCTGCGATTCATCGCGCCGGTTGAGACTGTTGAAAGGAAGATCGAAGCGGTCGCGCCGCCGGTCCGCCGCACCCCCCTCCGGCGCTGGCTGGCCGTTGCCGCGGGTGTGTTCGCGTTCGCCATTGCTATCGGCGCCCTCTGGAATGGAGCTGCCAGGCAGCCGGTTGTGTTCGAAGCAGTGCCCCTATCCACCCTGCCGGGACTCGACTTCGACGCGACGTTCTCACCCTCAGGCTCAGAGGTGGCCTTTCGTTGGAGCGGGCCCGACGAAAACAACTGGGACATCTACGTGAAGCAAATCGGAGTGGAAACGCCGGTCCGCTTCACCGACCATTCCGCGGTTGATCTGAGTCCTGCCTGGTCCCCCGACGGGCAGTGGATCGCCTATGCCCGGCTGCTGGAGTCGGGCACGCTCCAATATTTCGTGAAACCCCACCGGGGCGGTCCGGAGCGGAAGCTGGCCGAGTTCGGCGTGTTTAACACCGAACCATGCGGGCCCTGTCGGCTCGTGACGTGGCATCCCGGGAGTAGACACCTGGCGGTTACGGGCAAGTCCGCGGATGGCGAGCCCGCGAGCCTGTTTCTGATCCCACTCGAGGGCGAGGGCATGACTCGTCTCACCCAACCTCCCGGCAGGGGCGCCGACGACATCTCGCCGGCGTTCTCGCCGGATGGGCGAATGCTCGCGTTTGAGCGCCTGAGGGGGTGGATGATGAACTCGATCTTCCTCCTCGATATTGCCGGCGATGGGACACCAGCGGGTGACCCGAGGCAGTTGACGGGCAGTAGTGAAAGCGCGAGTCAGCCGGCGTGGATGCCAAACTCGCGCGAACTCGTTTACCAGTGCAGGAGTCCGGCCTCGGGCAGCGGGCTGTGCCGGATCCGCGCCGATGGCGCCCTGCAATCTCGAATACCCGGCATCAAGGAAGCGGCCTGTCCGGCGATATCCCGGACGGGCGTGCTGGTCTACTGCACGCTGCAAATTGGCGGCGCCGCTCTCTGGCGGACCAGTCTCGACGAGGGTGGCCGGATGAGTGGAGGACCGCGCGAGATTCGGTCTTCCACGCGCATGGAACAGATGGGCGCGTTCTCACCTGACGGCCAGCGGATAACGTTCGAGTCGGAGCGTTCGGGATCCCGCGAAATCTGGATCGCCGACAGCGACGGCTCGAACCCCATACAGCTTACTAGTCTCAGTTCCACTGCTCAGGGGCCACGGTGGTCTCCGGACGGCGCAAGCATCGCCTTCACACTGGTGGAAGGACAGCAGCGAGATATCTATGTGATCGGCGTCTCGAGCCGTGAAGTCCGCCGCCTCACCAGCGATCCGGCGGATGACTCCGGCCCGCGATGGTCCCGCGACGGCCGCTGGATCTATTTCGGCTCCAACCGCACTGGCAGTTACGAGGCCTGGAAAATACCGGCGGCCGGAGGAGCCGCGATCCAGGTTACACGGAACGGAGGCGGGGGAGCCGTCGAGGGGTGGGCCGCCGTCGAGTCGTGGGATGGCGCGCATCTCTACTTCCGCAAGCCCAGTGGGTGCAAGAGTTCGCTTTGGAGAATGCCTATCGAAGGGGGGCCTGAAGAGAAGGTGCTTGACGATCTGAACCGGAGCGCTGGTGCGGTTGTTGGGCGGAACGGCATCTACTTCTCTCAGTCGGACAAGCCCTGCGGCCAGCTCCGGCGGTCGGGGCAAACACTCCGGGTCCTCGACCTCCGTACCGGCCGGGTGACGAACATCGCCTTTGTTCCCGGAGCGCCGGGCTGGGGTCTCGACGTATCTCCCGACGGGCGCGAAATTCTATTGGGCCTCAACCGCCTGCCGCAAAGCGACCTGATGCTGGTGCGTGATTTTCGCTAGGCGCGAGCGCCGAAGCGAATCCGGC
>CAYPUQ010000487.1:0-4401 GCA_964413655.1 uncultured Solibacteraceae bacterium
ATCAGCCTTCTTCTCGAAACTTGTCGAAGGCGGACGAAAACGGATCGAAAGCCGAAAGCGCGGTTGTCTGGGCTGCGCTACTTCTTGAGCAGCTTCTTCATCTCGTGTTCTACCTGCTTGTAGCCGGCGGGAACTTGCATCACGGCCGGGTCCACCGGCGTCGTGGAGAATGAAACCGTCTGCGTGACCAGTTCCATCATCACGCCCTGCGCGGCCACCGGTCCGGCTGATGCCTGCTGCTGGGGCTGTGGCGGTGGTTCTTCCTTCTTCTTACGCCGTCCAAACCCGCCGAATCCACCGAGAACGCTGCCGACAGCGGCCGCCCCGGCGGCTTCTTTCACCGACGGACCCTCGCTTTCCTGGCGGGGGAACGGCTGACCCGCGTATTCACCCTTGGCCGCCGCTACGACGCCTTCGGTCTGCCCGGCACCGACCATGCGCATAATCTGCAGCAGCGAGACGCCCTTCATCTCCTGCATCTTCGCCATGGCTTCCGCCATACCCTCGCCGAGTCCTTGCTGTTGCAGGAACGGGTTCATATTGCGGCGCGCCAGCGCCGACGCACCGATCTTCTCACCCATCTTCTCGTAGAAAGCACGGGCCACTTCATGCCCGGGAACCTCGCCCATCCAGGAATCCACCACTATGTCGAAATTGCCGGACTGCCCGGATTTCTTATCGGTGGCCTTCATGGTCATCGTCATGATTACCTGCTCGGCGTCCGCGCCGGCGACTGCTTTCTTCTTTCCGGTGCGATCGACATTGAAGCTGTACTTCATGTCCACTTCGGCGCCTTCCTTCTTCGAGGCGTCCCTGGTGGCCTGTCCCATCTTCTCCATCATCTTTTCCATCGCCTGAGCGAACTCGGCGAAGGTGATGACGCTGTACTGCTTCTTGTCATGGTTGACGTCGGTGAACTTTTCCGCGTCGAGGTCGATGATCTGGGTGTTGAACCGATCCGCCGTCGCCATCTTGTTGCCCGAAAAGTGTTCCGTCCGGGTAGTAGTGGTCTCGACGTTCTTGCTGAACTTGGCGGCTACGCGCATCGCTCCGGCGAGCGACCCGCCCGTGATCTCGGTCTTCTCGGTGAAGGTAAAGTCCGCCGCAAACAGGACCGCGGCGGCCACCGGCAGCGACAGGATGGCTTTAATGATCTTCATATCGGTTTCTGTGACACTCCTCGCGGATACGTTTCCGCTTCTCCAATCTTATCGCCTATGCCCTGCTATACAATAGCGCTTCGGGCCGTTCCGGCGGCTCATCCACACGCAAAGGAATCGTCAACTTACGAATGAGCACAAAACCACTGGCGGGAAAAGCCGCGTTGATCACGGGCGCCAGCCGCGGCCTCGGGCGGGCGATGGCGCTGGCGCTGGCCGCCGACGGCGCACGGTTGGCACTGGTCGCGCGCGATCTGGAGAAACTGAACGAAACGGCCGCCGCCATCCGCGACGGCGGCGGCGCGGCCGACGTCTACCAGGCCGACGTTACCGACGAAGCGCAGGTGGCCACGCTCGAGAAGAGTGTGGCCGCGCAGTCGGGCAAGGTCCAGATCCTGGTGAACAATGCCGGTATCAACATACGGAAGAACCTTGTGGAGTTCACGCTGGAGGAATGGAGCCGGGTGATGAACGCCAACCTCACCAGCGTCTTTCTGATGAGCCGGGCCTTCGTGCCGCACATGCAGGGCACCGGCTACGGCCGGGTGATCAACATGACCTCGATCATGAGCCACGTATCGCTGCCGGGCCGAGCCGCCTATTCGTCGTCCAAAGCCGCCTTGCTCGGGCTCACGCGTGCGCTGGCGCTCGAATTGGCCGGCGAGGGGATCACGGTGAACGGGATCAGTCCTGGACCGTTCGCCACGGAGATGAATCTTCCGCTGATCCAGAACGCCGAACTGAACGCGCAGTTCGTCGCCAAGATCCCTGCGCAGCGCTGGGGCAAGGTAGAGGAGATCGGCCAGTTGTGCCGGTATCTGTGTTCCGAGGATGCCGGGTTCATCACCGGCACTGATATCCTGATCGACGGGGGCTGGACCGCCCAGTGAAGAAGATCGCCGCTTTGTTGCTGGCTGCCGTTCTGTTGACGCTCGCGGCCGGCTGCCAGCGGGAGCGGAAGAAAGTGGTCGCCGTCATCCCCAAAGGCACGTCGCACATTTTTTGGCTTACGGTCCAGGCGGGGGCGCTGGCGGCGGGCGAACAGTTCAACCTCGAAATCCTCTGGAACGGGCCGGCCCAGGAGACCGAGTACAGCCGCCAGGTGCAAATAGTCGACTCGATGGTCTCACGCCGCGTTGACGGTATCGTGGTTGCCGCGGCCGACCGGAAGGCCTTGGTGCAGTCGATCGACCGCGCGACGGCGGCTGGTATTCCGGTGACGGTCTTCGACTCCGGCCTCGACTCGGAGAATTTCATGAGCTACGTCGCCACCGACAACTTCGGCGCGGGCCAGTTGGGGGGCCGCGAAGTCGGGCGGCTTCTTGGTGGCCAGGGAACCGTCGCGATTCTCATGCATGTGCCGGGTAGCGTCTCGACGACGGACCGTGAGCGGGGCTTCGAGGACGCGATCGCCAAGGAGTTCCCCGGTATCGCGATTGTTGCGCGCCAGTTTGGGATGTCGGACCGCTCGCGCTCCCTTGCGGCCGCCGAAAATATACTGGCGGCGCACCCGGAACTCAATGGCTTCTTTTGCTCGACCGAGCCGAGCTGCACCGGGCTGGCCCTGGCTTTGAAAGGCCGGGGGATGGCGGGCAGAGTGAAGGTGGTGGGGTTCGATTCCAACGAGGCGATGGTGGAGGACCTCCGCAACGGCGTCTATCAGGCGCTGGTGGTGCAGGACCCGTTCCGGATCGGGTTCGAGGCGGTCAAGACGATCTCACAGAAACTCGACGGCGTCGAGCCGCCCAAGCGCTTGGACCTGCCGCCGGTGCTGGTGACGCCCGACAAACTGAACGATCCCGAAATTCAGAAGCTGATCAATCCCGACGTGAAGAAATATCTCCGGCAATGAGTACGGTGGTTCTGGCCGCCGCCGGGCTGCGCGACTATTGCGAGCGGCTGCTGCTCGCCGCTGGGACGCCGTTGGAGGCATCGAATCTGGTGGCCGAGTCGCTGGTCGCGGCGAGCCTTCGCGGCGTCGATTCGCACGGCGTCCAACTCCTGACTTTCTATCTCGATCAAATCCTCGACGGGCGTGTCGATGTCCACGCCACGGGCGGCGTAGTTGTGGAGTCGGGCGCAATGCTCCTCTACGACGGTGAAAACGGACTCGGGCAGGTGATCGCCAGTGCGGCGTGCCGGCATGCCACGCGCCTTGCTGCCGCTCATGGCTTGGGGCTTGTGGTGACGCGCGAGTCCAACCACTTCGGCGCCGCCGCGTGGTGGGGCCTGACCATGGCCCGCGCCGGCTGCATCGGTATCGTAATGTGCAACGCCTCGCCGATGGTGGCGCCGTGGCAAGGACGCGAACCGCGCTGGGGCACCAACCCGATCTGCGTCGCGTTGCCGGGACCGGACGAGGGCGCGTGGCTGCTCGACATGGCGACGACCACCGTCGCGATGGGCAAGGTCTACAAGGCGTGGATGCGCGGCGACACCGAAATCCCGGCCGGTTGGGCGATGGACCGCGAGGGCGTCCCGACCACGGACCCAGCGGTGGCGCTAAACGGGCTGCTGATGCCGCTCGGGGGGTACAAGGGCAGCGGCCTCGCGATGATGGTCGAGATCCTGTGCGGTGTCTTCAGCGGCGGCGCGATGGGCCCGCAACTGGGCGGGTTGCGCTTCAAGGACCGCCCGTTTCGCGCGAGCCAGTTATTCCTCGCGATCGACCCGGGGCGGTTCGGGCCGCCCGAGAGGTTCCACGCTCGCGTGCGCGAGTTAGTCGCGATGGCCAAGTCGTCCCCACCGGCGAGCGGGCACGAGGAGGTGCTGGTGGCTGGCGACCCGGAGTGGAGCTACGAAGCGCATCGCCGCGCGCATGGTGTCCCCGTGGAGCAGAGTGTCTGGGACTCGCTGGCAAAGTTCGCTGAGCGGCTGGGGGTGACGGTACCGGAATGGCCTCTTCCGCCGCTATCCGATGGGCACGATTGAGGTGGCCCGGCAGTTGCGGCTCTCAGTGTCCAAACTGCCCCCCAATATCCGGGCGCCCGACGCGCCCGCAACCCTGCCAGCGTCCTGATCACAGGGTTGCTCGCTTGCCTGGCTTGGGCCGGGACAGCCCCTCATTGTCTCCACGCCGCTCGCGCCCCCTTCAACCGGCGCCCAGACTGCGGCGGGACCGCTCCAATTCCAAAGCACAATAATCCGGTCTGCGAATTTGCCCGGTTCCCTTTCAGTCACCATTTTGCCGACAACTGGGTATCCCTTTGACTCAGCTTGGCTGCTGGGCACAGGCTGGGTG
>CAYPUQ010000488.1:0-4391 GCA_964413655.1 uncultured Solibacteraceae bacterium
TTGATCGCCGTATACAACGACACCAGTTCCTTCCGCGCGATACCGACCCACCGGTGCGACGGAGTCGTCTGCTTCCGCAGAATCTCCCAGCCGGCCAGGAGTTCACTCTCGGCCTCGCCGTAACGCCGCTGGAGAAGAAGCACGCCGCCGAGCCGGACGCGGGTGATGCCCGCGTTCAGATTGTCCGGCGGCAGGGTGCCGTCGTAGCTCCCGAGCGCTTCGCGGAAGTGCCGTTCGGCGCGCGGATAATCCTTCCGGTCGATGATGACGCCAGCCAAGTTCGAGAGAGCGATGCCGATGAGATGGTGCCGGTTGTCGTGGACCGAGCGGTAGATGTCCGCCATCCGGCGGAAATGGGCCTCGGCATCGTCGAACCTGCGCTGCCTGCGGGCGACGTGGCCCAACTCGTTTAACGCCGAAGCCACGCGCGGATGCACCTCGCCGTAAACCCGCTCCTGAATCCGAAGCACGTCTCCCAGTAGCGCGGCCGCCTCGTCCATTCGCTCCTGGGCGATGAGCGCGCGCGAGAGAATCGTCAGTGCCGATGCGGTCTCCTGGTGGTCCTTGCCATGCCACGACTGCAGGATGTCCAGCGCCTCGCGGTAGTAGCGCTCGGCATCCGTGTACCGCCCGCGTTCAAACTCGATGGCGCCCAGGTTAATCAGATCGTCGGCCACGTTCGGATGCCGCTCTCCGTGCATCTGCCGGTCCAACGCCAGCACGCGCCGGTTCAGCGATTCGGAAAGCTCGTAGTTCCCGGAGTAGAAATGCGAGTTGGCCAGTTCGGTCAGGCTCACGGCAAGGTCCGCCGGAGGGACGCCGGGCCGCGATTGCAGGCGGACCGCCTCTTCGAGTACGGGAATCGCCTGATCGTAGTGGCCACGATCCTCTAACACCCGCCCCAGCGCGGCGGTAGCCTTCGCGACGGCCGGGTGGTCCGGCGGGAGATGCCGGCTACTCATGCTCAAGCCGTCGCGAACCAACGCTTCGGCTTCCTCATACTTCGCCTGCACGGAACGCAGCACACCAAGCGCCACTAAGCTCTCGGCAACGGCGGGATGATCGGCGCCAAACAGCGACTGGCGCTGTTCGAGGGCCGAGTTAAGCAGGGCGCCGGCTTGGTCGAGCTTGCCCAGCTTCTGCATCAACCCGCCGAGCGTTTGATAGAGTTCCGCTTGCAATTGGGGCTCGCCGTCGAGCGCGCGGGCCTCCCGCACTCCGCGCTCAATGAGCGTCACCACGCGCAGGTCCTCCGCCGGGCCCGCCGCCGCATCGCCCCCCTCGAACAGGTTCAACATGAACCGCTGAACGCGCTCCGTTCGTGCCGCTTCGGCCACGGCCGCGTCGCGCGCCGCCGCCAGCCGCACCGTGAAGAAGCCGGCGAGCCCAACCACCGCCGCCAACACAACCGCCGCCACGGCAACCGCGCGCCGGTTTCTCCGGACAAACTTCCCTAAACGATAGCCCAAAGTATCGGGCCGTGCCTCCAGCGGTTCGCCTTTCAGGTAATGGTCGATATCGCGGATGAGCGCTTCCACCGACGGGTAGCGCTTCCGGACATCCTTGTGCATCGCGGTGAGGCAGAGGACATCGAGATCCGCCCAGGCCGCCTTGCCCGCCCGCGGCACACCCTTCGCGCCCGCGGCCACGGAAGGTTTCTCCGGCGCGCCCTCCACCACCAGAAGTTCGGCTTCGCCAGGTGTGCGGTTGGACAAGTCGAACGGAAGGCGTTCGGCGAGCAACTCGTACAGGACGACACCGAGCGAGTAGACGTCCGTCTGAATGCCTGCGTGGCCGCCGCGGAGCTGTTCCGGCGCGGCATAGGCGGGCGTCATGAGCCGCAGCCCGGTTCGCGTTTGATCTGCCGATGAGTCCAGGCCTTCCAATTGCCGCGCGATGCCGAAATCGAGCAGACGCACGCTGCCATCGGCCTTTACCAGGATGTTCGACGGTTTCAGGTCGCGATGGACGATCGCCTGCCGGTGCGCGTATTGAACGGCTTCGCACACCGTGCGAAACAGACGCAGCCGTTCTTCGATGGAACTGCTCCGGTCTCCGCAATAGCGGGTTAGCGTGCTCCCTTCGACGTACTCCATGACGAAGTATGGCGTCCCGTCCGGCAGGGTATCGGCGTCGAACAAGCGGGCGATGGAGGGATGGCTCAAACCCGCCAGTGTGCGTTGCTCGGCGGCAAAACGTTCGCGGCGCGCGGGCGAAAGCCAAGCGTCCCGCAGGATCTTGATGGCGGCCAGGTTGCCCAGGTCCTCTCGTTCACCCAGCAGAACTACGCCCATTCCGCCCTCACCCAGCAGTTTCCGGACCCGGTAGGGACCGAAAGTCTCGGGCAGGCGCCCCTGCACGCCTTCACCGTCGAAGACCTCGTGCGCGACCTCCGCCACATCCCGGTCCAACACCGACGCGGCGCGCGCGTCCTCTTCAAGCATGGCCCGCACTTCGGCACACAGAGCGTGGTCGTCACCGCACTCGGCCCGGAGGAACGCGTCCCGTTCGCCCGCGGGCAGGTCGGCTGCCGCGTGAAACAGCGACTGCATGCGCTCCCAGCGATCTTTGTCCATCAACGGCGGATCTCCTGTGCGAGCCATGCCTTGGCCGCCCGCCAGTCGCGTAGAACGGTGGCTTCGGAGACCTCAAGCAAACCGGCAATCTCGCCGACGTCCAACCCGCCGAAAAACCGGCCTTCCACCATCATGGCCTGACGCGGATTGAGACGGGCGAGCTGCTCGAGGGCGTCGTCCAAGAGCAGCAGTTCCCGGTCGGAAGACACGGCCCTGTCGAGCGCCTCGTCGAAGGCCACGAGGACTGCTTCGCCTCCGCGCTTCGAGGCGGTCCGGCGCCGCGCCGCCGCGATCAGAACCTGGCGCATCGCGCGCGCGGCGATGCGCTTGAAGTGGAGCCTCGACGTGGCAGCCACCGCCGGCGAGCCCGCCAACTTCAGCCACGCTTCGTTGACCAAGGTGGTGGGGCTGAGTGTGGCATTCGGGTCGCGCCGCTTCACGCTCGAAGCCAGACGGCGTAGTTCCTCGTAGGTGACGCTGAAAAGATGGTCGAGCGCCCGCCTTTCCTCCGGCGTCGCGCGAATTCCGCCGCCCTCGCCATCCCCGGCAGTAAGAAAATTCGGAAGCGGCATGACGGTTTTCCTGGTGCCCCTGCGTAATGCGTCGTGAAAGCCCAGTGCCCACTTGTTGGACGGCAGGTGGTCCGGGCCAATTAAGTCACGGCGATTCTATCAGTTGGCGCTGGAGCTCCGCAAGCGGCGGACGGCGCGCCGGTGGATAGGGCGCGCCGTTGAGGAGGACGCTCATGGATGGGATGTGGACCGGAAAGAGGGTTGCGCTCTTGCTGCTGCCTGGGCTCGGCTTGATCGGGCTGGCTTCGGCCGAATGGCTGGCTTTGTGCTCGAAATGTATCAGTCCAACTATCTTTTCGAAGTCAGGAATCGGGACGGCGAACGCCGTAGCCGAGGCCAAGGTAACCGAGGAGGAAGCCAAAGCCTGGTGCCAGAACTGGCAGCCCGGAGGAGCACTCGCCGCGTGCGTGAAAGAACAACTCGCCGAACACGGCGGCAAGGCCTACCGCGCCACCGCGGACTGTACCACCGGCCGGATCACTGCCGTCGACGGAAAAACGTATCTGCTCGCGGGCGTGTGGCCGAACGATATCGGCCAAGGCCGAACCCGTTGGCGCGACCCGGTCACCGGCGGCATTGTGGGCCGGGACAACGCCAGCGGCGGACTGGGGATCTCGCAGCAGTGGGAAGTGCTCTGCCCCGGCGTCGTTTCCGTTCGGACGCAGACCGCGGCACGCTCCGCCGCCCCTCCGCCGGCCCCAGACCTTTGTGGCGGGCAAGCGAACTGCGCCGACACACTGAGCTTCGCGGCCACCATCACCGACTTCCGGACCAGTGCCGCCGGCGCGACCAGGATGCTCGGCGCCACCGTGCGATTCCAGAACAAGCTTAATCGTCCGCTGATCCTCGGCTTCGCGAGCGACTCCGGCGTCGCCATCGACGACCAGGGCAACCGCTACGTCGTGTACGGAAACAACAGTGTCCGCGGAATCGGCATGATCGCCGGAAACAGCGTGGACCCGAAGTTCATCCTTCAGCCGGGCGAGAGCAGCGATGGCCGGTTCGAGTATCTGTGGCGGCCGAACTCGGGCGCCATCATCGGCACATCATTCGAACTTGAGTTGACGATTCGCGAGATCAACCCGGTGGCCGCGAACCAATTCCGTCTGGGCAGGGAACACGCGCTGCGATTCCGAGGTTTGGGTAACGCGCCCGTGTCCGCTGCGCCCGCCGGACCGGCTCCGGTTATTTCGGCGACTCCAGCCTCCGTGCCTGCCGCCGCCCAGCCGGCTGTGGGCGCCGC
>CAYPUQ010000489.1:0-1907 GCA_964413655.1 uncultured Solibacteraceae bacterium
ATGTCCGGATTGCTGGTCGAGATCCGGCTGATTTCGGCCGGATAGTCGATTACCGCGCTTTTTCCCGCGGTCATCTTCATCTCTTCGGCCGGTTGGGCCGCTGCCCAGGGAAGTGTGAGGGCCAGGCAGACTACCGCGACGATCGCGCGCCGCAGGCCTTTAGATTGGGGACTCGGAAATCGCATACTCATTCACCCCGTACTATCTCGTCCCGGCCGCGTTGGCGACCGCTTCGACCGACTTTTTGGTGCCGCGAAAGACCACTACCTCATCCGCCGGCGGCGGAGGCGGGGGCGCCTGGACGACTACGACGCGTTCCGGAGCCGGCCGCCGGGGCGCCGGCTCAGCGGGGGCCATCGGCTTCACGCCGGTCCGGCGGTACAGTTCTTGAATGTGACGGCCCGGCGGATCGGCGATAAGATCGTCGGTCGAGTTTCTCAGTACCAGATGAATCTTGCTTTCGTTGCCGGCCAGCGTCAGGATCTCGGCCTGCTCCGGAGTCACCAGCACGGTGACCACCGGTGCGTTCATAGCCTGGCCGCTCGCCTCGGGCTGGAGCGCCTGTCCGGCGCTCAGCACCGTGATGTTTTGCAGCACCGTGGTAGTGACCGTCTGTTGTTCGCGGTCTGGCGGCCGACCGGTGATCAGGACGTCGACGTGCATGCCGGGCAAGACGAATCCGGCGACGCCGACGACCTCGTTCACCCGCACCGAGATCGCGCGCATGCCGACCGGAATCACGGGTGCCAAGCCGAGGCCGCTGCCGCGTTGAGCGAGACGACCCTCGAGAATCGGCTCATCCATCAGAATGTTGCTTATAACGGGCCGCTCCAACACGTCTTCCACCTTGGTAAAGCCGGTTTTCGGAACGGCTGCCTCCGGCAGTCGGACCACTTTCAGGTCGTCCGGCTTCAAGCTGACACCAACCTGTAGCGCCCGCGCCGCGACCACGACTTCCTTCATCTGGAGGCCATCCGGCTTGCCAGGCCCTCGCGAGCCTTTCGCCGACATCTGATAAAAGATGCCGGAGACCACGAGGGCAAACAGGAGGCTGACTCCGAGGACGGTTAAAAACCTTCGATCCATAACTCACGTTCTCCTCATTGCGGACTGGACAGCAGCGCCAACCACGCCCCGGCCGCAATGGCCGGCGCGTAGGGAATCGACTGGGGCGTGGCCGCGACCTCGTTCGCACCACGCCGCCACCCGGCATAGCCGATTACGGCCGCGGCCAGTAGGCCGCCCGTGAGCGCCGTCCAGAAGGCCGCGTACAACGCACGCGACCAGCCGAGTACCGCGCCCAAACCGCCCATCAGTTTCACGTCTCCGCCGCCCATACCCCCAAGCAGATAGAACAGCAGGAAGATACCGAAGCCACACACGGCGCCAAGCAGCGATTCGCCCACGCCCCGCCACCCGCCGATCCAACCGTGAAAGGCCATACCACTCACCAGGGCCGCCAGACAAAGCCAGTTGGAGATAGTCCGGCGCCAGAGGTCCTCGACGGCGGCCGCGCCGCCGATCAAACCCGTAATCCACCACTCCGCGGGTAGCGATGCCACGCGGCCGAGAACCGTCGCCAACACGACCGGAACTTCTTGCGGCAGCATCATGAGGCCCGGCCCCCGCGCCTTCCGGCCAATTTACGGTTGCTCCCACTTCTTGCCGTCCCGGCAGCCGACTTGGCGGACTTCACCGGCAGAAGCGCCGGGGCGAGGATGCCGGCCCGCAAAGCGTACTCGGCCAGGTCGGCGCCGCCCGGCAGTTGCCACCCGTCCACGCCTTCGCCGCCATCATCGGGTCCCACCAATGCGGCGCCCAAACGCAACAAGGAGAGGCTATCCGTTACCGCCGACAACTCCTCGGTCAGGGATTCGGCCGAAGGCGCCGTTTTGGCCGGGCGCCGC
>CAYPUQ010000489.1:2007-4386 GCA_964413655.1 uncultured Solibacteraceae bacterium
CGCCGCGCCGCGCCGCTTGCTTCCATGTCTTTGCCCCGCTTCGTCATGAGGTGTTCCCCGATAGAAAGTTCGGCGGAAACGGGGAACTTCATTAGCCGGGAGCGGCTGTTTGTGAGGAATTTCCTTAGAGGGAGGGGTTCAGTCTATGTATGGCCGGCCGAACGGCCGGGCCCCGGGAGAATGTCCGGACGGGCGGACTATCGTAGAAGCTGCAGGATTTCTGCGAGTTCGGTGCGGATCTGGCCCAATGCTTCGGGCGCCACTCCGAACAAGGCCCCTTGCGTGGCGGCAGGCGCTTTGGAGGATTCCGAGCGCGACGCCCCCTTCTTGCGGTTCTGCTCCAGATATAACCGGGCGCCTTCGATCGTGAAACGCTTCTCGTACAGGAGCCGCTTGAGTTCCAGAATCAACTCCACTTCCTTGCGGCGATATAAGCGGTGACCGGTACCCGACTTCTTCGGCGCCAACGGCGGGAACTCCGTCTCCCAGTAGCGAAGCACATAGGGCTCGACGCCGGCGATGTGGCTCACTTCGCCAATGCGGAAGTAGAGCTTATCGGGTATCTCGGGTGTTTCGGTGGGAGCAGGCGTGCCGGACAGGCGCATAATTCGTTACTCTGATGCTACGAGATCAATCGTGCCGCGTCAACCAATGAAATTGCTCGTTCTCTGTTTTTTGGCGGTCACGTGGCTGTTCGGCCAGGGGGTGGCCACGCGCACAGTGAAGCCCACCCCGCGCGGCAAACCCTCCGGTCTGCCATTCCATGCCCGTTTCGCTGACGTGGCCGTCGAAGCGGGACTCCGCCATCCGGTGGTCTACGGCGGCATCCACGCCAAGCCGTACATTCTCGAGACGGTCGGCTGCGGCGCCGCCTTCCTGGATTACGATAACGACGGCCTGCTCGACATCTTCCTGCTCGGCGGCACGCGGCGGCCCGACGACCCCAACCCGCCGGGCGAGCACGCCACCAACCGCCTTTACCGCAATAAGGGCGACGGCACGTTCGAGGAGGTCACCGAGCAAGCCGGCCTCCGCCGCACCGGTTGGGCGAACTCCGTCACCGCCGGAGATTTCGACAACGACGGCCATACCGACCTCTACATCACTTACTGGGGCCAAAACGTCCTATACCGCAACAAGGGCGACGGCTCCTTCGAAGATGTCACGAAGAAGGCCGGCCTGTGGGAGGACGAGACTCGTTGGGGCGCCGGCGCCGCGTTCTTCGACTTCGACCGCGATGGCTATCTCGACCTCTTTGTTTCAAATTACCTCCTCTTCGATTTCAACAAGATCCCCCGGCCGGGCCAGAATCCGAACTGTACCTGGAAGGGCATTCCCGTCAACTGCGGTCCGCGCGGCCTTCCGCCGGGCCGGCACTCGCTTTACCGCAACAACGGCGACGGCACTTTCACCGACGTTACGACGAAAGCCGGTGTGGACAAAGTGTCCGGCAGCTACGGGATGACGGTGGTGGCGGCCGACTTCGACAACGACGGCTGGACCGATATCTACATCGCCTGCGACTCGACCCCGAGTTTCTTTCTCCGCAACAACCACAACGGCACTTTCACCGAGTCCGGTCTCGAGCGCGGCGTCGCCCTGAACGAGGACGGGATGGAACAGGCCGGCATGGGGCTTGGCATCGGCGACTACAACCTCGACGGCGCGCTCGATGTCTTCAAGACCCACTTCAGCGACGACACCAACATCCTCTACCGCAACGACGGCAAGGGAAATTTCGACGACGTCACCATCTCGGCCGGCATCGGCGTCGAGACGCGCTTCGTCGGTTGGGGCGCGGCCATCGCCGACCTTGACAACGACGGTCTGCCAGACATTTTCTACGTCACTGGCAGCGTTTACCCCGAGATCGAGGCCAAACTGCCCGCGTATCCGTTCAAGACCCCGCGCGTCGTCTTCCGCGCCCTACCCGGCGGCAAGTTCGAGGAGTTGATCGACGAAGCGGGTCCAGGCATCGCCGCCGCCCATTCCAGCCGCGGTGCCGCCTTCGGCGACTACGACAACGACGGCGACATAGACGTGCTGGTGGTGAACCTCAACGAAGCGCCTTCCCTGCTCCGCAACGATCTGAAGAGCGACAACCGCTGGCTGCAGGTCAAATTGATCGGTACCAAATCCAACCGCTCGGCCATCGGCGCGCGTGTCACCGCCCACTATGGCGGCCGCAAGCAGGCCCAGGAAGTACTCAGCCAGGCCAGCTTTTATTCCGTGAACGACTTCCGGCTCCACTTCGGACTCGGCCGCGAAACCAACGCCGATCTGGAGGTCCGCTGGCCCAATGGAAGCGTGGAAAAGTTCGCTGAGACGCCATCGAACCGCTTGGTAACCATCCGCGAGGGCAGTGGCATCGTCGTGCCC
>CAYPUQ010000490.1:0-4380 GCA_964413655.1 uncultured Solibacteraceae bacterium
GCCGATCCAGTGGTTGCGGAAGCTCAGGCGGCGGTGCGGCGCAACCGCGGGCATATGGCAGTTTACGCAGTTGGCGATATCTGCATTGAGGTCTGGATGCGCGTCCGGTTTGTGACATCGCTCGCAGACTTCGTTGGAGTCGATAGGCTTCAAGTTATGCGGGTCGTGGCACGAGATGCAGTTCAGCTTCCCCGCGCTTTCCAGTAAGCACCGGCTTCGCTCGAAGTAGATCGGCTGGTGGCGGACGTTCCATGGATCGCGCAGATCCGCCCGGGCGTTCGCCGGACCGGGCTTGCGGTGGCAGTTGCCGCAGAAGCCATTCATCTCCGCGGGCGTCATCTTGCCCGGATTCCGCATCGGGGCCTTGCCGGCGGCCGCGATGTGTTCGCTGCCGGGACCGTGGCAACTCTCGCAACGGACGCCCGGCTCGAAGGGCTGTAGATCGGACTTTGGCCCGAGCGAGAGCGGCCCCGTGGAGTGGCACGCGAAGCAGCGCATGATTCGCGCTTCCGGTTCGAAGGTTGGGTACAACTCGCCGGCGGCGTCGGGCTTGAGGTTCTGGTGCCCCGGCGTTACGTCGAGCGTATTGCCGGCCCGATAGAAGGTCAGCCGGTGTTCCAGGTAGGTCTTCGCGTCGATTTGGCTGACAAAGGTTACTGCTTGATCGCCGGCGCCGAAAGCCCAATCGGCCTGGAACGGCAAGTCGAGAATCCGGGAGGCGGCAGGAGCCAGCGACAGCGCATGGCCGCCAGCCGACTGGCTCTCATCGTGTTTCGAGTGGCAAGCGCGGCACGCGCCGGCGCCTGTGTACTGAGGAGCGGCGTGGGCGGCCACGGCCGCCCACGCCAGGATGATCCAGGGTACTCTGGCTACCACCTAAACCGGCCGCTGTACTGAAACTGCCGGCCGAAGTATCCCGCTTTCTGAGTCGCAATGCGTCCGAACGTCCCGGCATTCGGGTCGGTGCTCGGATTCGCGCCCATAAAGCTATTCGTTAGATTGTAGGCCTCCATGCGTATTTCGAAGCCCAGCTTCTCGGTCACCTGGAATTCTTTTGCCATCGTCACGTCGATGTTCCGGAAGGACGGGCCGGTAAGCCTGGGATATTGCAGGGGGTTTTCCCGGCGCGTGAACGCCGGCAGCACGCGGACCCTGCTCGTATCGAACCAGCGATCGCGGGTGGGATTGTCCAGCGTCGGGTCGCCGTCCGCAAGCGCTCCGCCGAAGCGCAGGAACGTTCCGGTGTTGTATGTGAAGATGCCGCTGAGCGCCCATCCGCCGAGAACGGCGTCAACCATCCGATGAGAGTTGTTCATGAACTGCCGGCCACGGCCGAAAGGAATCTGGTAGATGCTGGCGGCCGTGATCCGCTGCCTCGCGTTCGAGGCCGGTTGGAAGGTCAGGTTTTCGAGGAAGTTGTCCACGTTGTCGTAGAACTCTTCGTTCCGTTCCCGGTTGTAGTTGTAGCCGAGCACCAGGTTAAATCCGTTGGTGAATGGGCGCTGCACCTGCATCTGAATGGCCTGGTAGCGGTTGCGGCGGTCGCCGATCAGTGTTTCTGTCAGCGCCTGGTAGTGTGGGTAGGGCCGGAGTAACGTCGCCACGGAAACGTTCCGCTGGGTGCGTAACTGGCCAGGGAACTGGTCGGCCCCGAGGACTTCGAAGAACGGATTCGGCACTTGCTGGTTGATCGCGTTGCCCACCGCGAAGCCTATCCGAGGATCCACTTGGTTGATGTCGCGATTGTAGGGGTGGTGGCGGCCGATATTGACGAAATACGTGAGGTCGAGCACGAAGGCCAACGGCAACTGGCGCTGGAGCGTGAGGTTGATCCGGTCGTTCACGCCGGCATTGAAATCCTGGCGATACCACGTCGTGGCGTTACCGAGATTCGTGTAGCGGCCGATGCGTTTGCCGACGACCTCCACCAAGCCGCCCGGATACGGGTCGCTGAGCCGCTGCTGCGGTACGCCCTGCAACAACGGCAGGGTTGTCGTCATGGCGTCAAAACCTGGATAAGGAACGCTCCCGAGAATGTTCAAACCATCCGTGAGCGTCGGCGGCACGACGTACCGCGCAAATCCCGCGCGAATCGCCGTAAGGTTGTTCACGCGATAAGCGAATCCCGCCCTTGGCAGGAGGAGCGCCTTTTGCGCGTTCCAGGAACTCCGGTTGCCGCTGTCCGTGAAGACCCACGCGCCGTTATAAGCCGGCGCGGACTGCCGAAGCGCGGCGACTTGAGCCGGCATCTGCGGCGCGTTGGCGCCCTGAAACTCGGGGATCGGATTGGTGAGATCGAGGAATCGCGAAAGACGATCCTCCGGATCCCGCATCGCGGTCATGTACTCGTATCGCAGCCCTAGGTTCAGCGTCAGCCGCTGGGTCAGCTTGAGGTCGTCATGGATAAACAGGCCGACGAAATCCGTCCGCGGCTTCTGAATCGGAATGGAACTGATTCGCGAGTTCTGGTCGAGTCCGCCGAGCAGGAACGTCGCCCACGCGTCACCGCGCTCGCGCGTATTCGGATTATTGAACGTATCGGCGGTCAGCGCTGGACTGAATTGGAAGAACATCGGCTGCGGCCGCGACGCTTCCACCAGTTCCTTACGGTAGTCGGCGCCCATCTTGATGTAGTGGCGGCCCTGCGATCGGGAGATCTTACCCTGGACGTTATAGCTCTTGGGCTCTTGGTACCAGTAGCCGCTCCGCCCCATGGTGGCGTTCGAAAGCGCTTGCACGGTGATGCCGGGATAGTAGATATCCGGCAGTTCCGCCAGGTAGGGCGTATACCACCGGCTCGACCAGAAGCTCGCCAAGTCGCTTTCCTGTAGTTTGTAGCTCGGTACCCCGAAGGAATCCACGATGGCGTTGTAGGCTCCGCGGATGTTGAACACGGTCGTCGGGTTGATGGTCCACACCGCGTCGCCCGAGAACGTCTGCGAGTGGCGCTCGCTGCCAGTAACGGGCTGTGCCAGCGATCCTCCGGTGAAATCGTCCTGGTCGACAAAGGTACGGAAAAGGCTGTACCGGCCGAACACTTTCCACTTGTCGCTGATGTTCCAATCGACGCGATCCGACAGATTCCAATACTTGATGTTCTCGCCATAGCCGGTGACGAAGTTGTTGACGCCGGAGGCGTCGGTTCCCGGCCCGTTCGGACTCCAGAAGTCTTGCATCATCCGGGCGGCGACGGGATCGATGCGATCTTGCGGAAGACGGTTCCCTGCGAACGGCATCCGGATTACGGTGTTCCCTTCGAGCCGTGTCGACCACGGATCGTAAATCGGCCGGAGGGCGCCGCTGGCGGTCAGCGCCTGCGAAAAGTCGCCCTGGCGCTGCAAATCGGTCGGCATCGTCATCTGCGAGATCCGGGGTTCGATGGTTCGCCATCCCTCGTACGAGAAGAAGTTGAACACTTTGTTCTTCTTGATCGGGTTGCCCAGCGTCCCGCCGTACACGTGGTTGCGCGTCAGGTTGGCGCGGTGGCTGATCGAATCCGCGACGGCGTTCAGCGCCGGGTTCCGGCCCAGGTAATAGGCCGTGCCGTGGAAGTCGTTCGTGCCGGATTTCATCTGCACGCTCAGGACGCCGCCGGCGCTGTGACCGTACTCGGCGTCAACCGCGTTCTGCTGGAGATTGACCTCCTGCACTGCGTCCATCGGCGGCGTGTAGCTACTCTTTTGCGCCGTCATCGACGGTGCGCCATCGAGGATGATGTCGTTCTTCGTGTTCGTGCTGCCGCCGACGTCAAACTGCGAGGCGGCCCAGTGGTGAAACGGGCTCTGCTCCGTGGTGGACCGGATCACCGTCGCTGGATTCAGCGAAACCAGCAGGAACGGGTTGCGGTGAATGATCGGCAGGTCGTTGGCCATCTTGGTGTCGAGCGTCAACGACATGGTGCTGGTGTTGAACTGGACGGCCACCGGCGCCGCGTCCACCGTCACCGATTCACCGACAGTGCCCACTTCCAGCTGCGCGTTCACCGTCACGTCGCCGCGGCTCTGCACCAGCACGTTGCGCTGCGTGAAAGTGCGGAAACCGGAGAGTTGCACGGAGACCGTGTACCTGCCCGGCAGAACGAAGTCGAAGATGTACTGCCCGACCTGATTGGTCGCCTGGTTGGTCTGCACACCCGTGTTGTCGTTGCTGAGCGTGACGACCGCGCCCGAAACCACCGCCTGGCTTGGGTCGGTCACGATCCCTTGCACGCGGCCGCGTGTGTCTTGGGCGGGCAGGAGCCCGGCCAGAACGCAAACTGCCAGTGCGGAAACAATAATCCTTCGAAAGAAAACACCACTCATCGTTGATCCCCTTCTGAGACTCGAAATCTCCGATAGTATATTGCGCCTCGCCGCGATATGCAAATGAAAAGTGCGGCGG
>CAYPUQ010000491.1:0-4341 GCA_964413655.1 uncultured Solibacteraceae bacterium
CCGGCGGGCGCGGGCGAGGGCGCGGCGGCCTGCGGTTTGCGCGCGGCGCGCTTCTCGCGGGCCTTCTTGCGCTTTTCCAGCCACTTCAGCTTTTCGTCGATCCGGACCGTCAGGTATTTCAGGACATCGTCGCTCACCCTCAGGCGGCGCTCCACTTCCTTCACCGCTTCGGCCGGCGCCGAGAACTGCATCAGCACGTAATAACCTTCGGTACGCTTCTGCACGCGATAGGCGAGTTTGCGCACCCCCCACTTGTCGGTCTTGTCCACGGCGCCGCCCTGGGTGGTGACTGCGTTCTCCAACTGACCGATGACAGCGTCGATTTCTTCCTCCGACGCGTCCGGCCGTACGATAAACAACTCTTCGTAAATTCTCATCTTTCCTCTTGATTTAAGCCTTGGGCGCGACGATTAAACTTCGTCATGGCCTTTTCGACGCCCTCGGCAATTATGAACTCTACCGCCAGAGCGGCCTGCTCCAGCAGTTCGTCCAATTCTTTATATTGTGCGCGCCGGAACGGAGCGAGCACAAATCCCGCGCCATCCCCGACGGGCCGGCCGGGATGGATGCCCAACCGTAACCGGGCGAACTCCTGCGTTCCCAAAGCGCGGATCACCGAATCCACACCGTTGTGCCCGCCAGCCGACCCGTGCGGCCGGATGCGTATATTCATCCACGGCAACGCCAATTCATCATAAACCAGCAGTAAATTGCCCGGACCCATGTCGTAGCGATCGAGCAACTGCCGTACCGCCGGACCGCTCAGATTCATGTAGGTCAGCGGCTTGGCCAGCACCACCGGGTTCCCGGAGATGGCGCCGGCGCCCACGAGTGCCCTTGCCTCCGGCCGCGCAACCCGGATTCCGTTCCGCCCGGCTAACAAGTCGACGGTGAGAAACCCGAGATTGTGCGGCGTGAGTTCGTATTCCGGACCCGGGTTGCCCAGCCCGGCCACCATCCACGCCCTTGGCGCGGCGGCGCCGGGATTCGCGCTGGACTCTCCGGACACGAGCCGCTACTTCTTCTTGCCCTTGGTTTCGCCGACTTCTTCTTCCTCCTTTTTGCCCTTCTTGACCACTTCGGGCTGTGCGGCCGGCGCGGCTTCTTCTTCGACCGCCGCGACCTCGGAAGTCCGGATGGCGAAGATATGGCAGACCACCAGGTCCGGGCTGCTGATCAACTTCATGGAACCGCTCAACGGCACCTCGCCGATACGCACGGTGTGCCCGATCTCCAGCCGCTGGATGTTGATGTCGAAGTTCTCCGGGATATCGTCCGGCAAGCACTCGATCTCGATTTCGCGCGTGACGACGTCGAGTTGTCCGCCCTGCGTCTTGACGCCGATGGGATCGCCGGACAGGTGTACCGGCACCTTCACCTTGATCCGCTTGTTCAGGTCGATGCGGAACAGGTCGACGTGCAGCAGGTTGTCCTTCACTGGATCGTGCTGCCAATCGACGATCATGGACGGAATGGTTTCGCCGCCCTGCACATCGAGGTTGAAAATTGTGTTGTGGCCGGCCTTGCCATGAAGGATCTTGTTCAGATCCTTCGGGCTGACGGTGACCGGGACGGGATCGCCGCCCGGGCCGTACAGCACGGCGGGAATCTTGCCCGCGGCGCGCAGCCGGCGAGCTTCGTTCTTACCTCGACTTTGCCGCTGCTCAGCGGCAACCACGATATTCGATCTCATTGCTACCTTCCTTCGCCGGGCGGAATCTAGTGTGCTTCGAAACCGGTGCCGGGAAATTCGTTTCTTCGAATTCCTGAGGGCCGGCCGTGGGGCCGGCCGCGGGCGGGGGAGCCTGCCCTAGTTCAAATAAACAACTTGCTCACCGACGTCTCCTCGTGGATCGACTGAATGGCGCTGGCCAGCAGATTGGCCACCGAGAGCGTCCTGATCTTCTTGCACTGCATCGCCTCGCGGCTGAGCGGAATGGAGTTCGTGAACACCACCTCTTCGATCGGCGACTCCCGCAGCCGTTGGACGGCCGGTCCGGACAGCACGGCGTGAGTAGCGGTGGCGTACACCGCGGCGGCGCCGTTCTCCAGCAGCGCCTCGGCGCCTTTGACGATGGTGCCGGCCGTATCGATGAGGTCGTCCACCATGAGGCAGGTCCGGTCCGTGACATCGCCGATGATATGCACGATTTCGGCGACATTCACGTCCTCGCGGCGCTTGTCGATGATGGCTAGCGGGGCATTCAGCCGCTTCGCGAAGGCTCGCGCTCGCTCGACGCCGCCGGCGTCGGGACTGACGACGGTGAGGTCCCGGTCCACTAGTTTCCGGAAATAATCGACCAGCACCGGGGCGGCGAACAAGTGGTCGACCGGAACGTCGAAGAATCCCTGGATCTGCGCCGCGTGGAGGTCGAGGGCGAGCACGCGATCCGCGCCGGCGCGCTCGAGCAGGTTGGCGACCAGACGCGCTGAGATGGGTACCCGGGGCTTGTCCTTGCGGTCCTGCCGGGCGTAGCCATAGTAAGGAAGCACGGCGGTGACCCGATCGGCCGACGCGCGCTTCAGCGCGTCGATCATCAGAAACAATTCCATCAGGTTCCGGTCCACCGGCGTGCAGGTTGTCTGCACGACAAAGACGTCGGCGCCCCGAACGTTTTCCTGGATCTGTAGGTAAATCTCACCATCGGAGAAGGTCTTCACCGAAGCCTTGCCCAGCGGGCAACCTAGGCAGGCGCAGATCTCCGCCGCCAGCGCGGCGTTCGCGTTACCCGAGAAAATTCGAAAATGATCGAATGTCATCGATCGTACCGGCTTCGGGGCGGCCATAACCTTCCATCCATGTGCGGCGCGAGGGCACGCCAATATGCAGCCTGATATCGTTCCCGGCTGACGAATCCGACGGCCTCCGCCCGGATCTCCCCCGCCGCACGCCAGCCCGCGAGAATCCTTTCTCTCGCTTGCTGTACCTCGTTGGGGGTGTGGAAGATGCCGAAAAGGGCGGAACCACTACCACTCAGTAGCGCCGGCTTTGCGCCCGAGTGGAGCAGCCTCTTCCAGAGGGCCCGAAGCTCGGGATGCCGCGCCAAAACCACGTCCTCAAAGTCGTTTTGGCAGTACAATTTCCAGTTCTCGCCGCCCTCCGAAACCGCCAAACGGCGGACAAGCTCCTGGAACCTTATATTTTCATGTAAACGTCCGGTGAATGTCAACGCGGATTCCGGACCTCGGCCGAGCGCGCGGTAGGCCTCGGGGGTGGAACTATGCACCGGAGGAGCCACCAGCAGCACGTTCCGCGCAACCGCCGCCGGCAGCGGATACATCTCTTCGCCCCGGCCCAGTCCAAGGACCGTGCCACCGATCAGGAAGAACGGGACGTCGCTGCCCACCGAGGCGGCGATGCGGTGGAGGGTGGCGAACGAAACCTCCTTCCCAGCTAGTACTGGCAGTGCCAAAAGAGCCGCGGCCGCGTCGGACGATCCACCGCCGAGGCCGCCGCCCATCGGGATGCGCTTCTCCAGGCGAAACCGCACCACGCCGCGGATCTTGGCGGCTTCCATCAGTGCCTTGGCCGCACGCAGCACGAGGTTATCCGCGATCGGCGCGGCGCAGTCCATCTCCAGGCGGGTGTTCCTTGCCGGTAGGAATTCGATCGATAAGCGGTCCGCTAGTGAGATGCTTTGGAAAACGGTTCGCAGCTCGTGGTAGCCGTCGGCGCGCTTATGGAGCACTCGGAGACCCAGGTTCACTTTCGCGAACGCCCGAACCCGGACCGATCTTGTTTCCACGGCCGGGTCAGTAGTGGACCAGCGAACGAATCTCGTAGCCGGTAAGTCTATCGCGGCCGTTCAGGAAGTCGAGTTCGACGACAAAGGCGAAGGCCGCTACGGATCCGCCGAGTTTCTCCACCAGTTGGGCGACGGCCGCCGCCGTGCCGCCGGTCGCCAGAACGTCGTCGACGATCAGGACTTTCTGGCCCGGTTGAATGGCGTCCCGATGGATCTCCAGCCGGTCGGTTCCGTACTCCAAGGAGTATTCCACGCTCTCGGTGGCGGCCGGGAGTTTGCCGGGCTTGCGGACAGGCAAGAAGCCCTTGCCGAGCGCGTAGGCAAGCGCGGGCGCGAAGAAGTAACCGCGCGCCTCGATGCCCAGGACGGCGTCGACTGCCAGTCCGTCCAACTGGCTCTTCAGCCCGTCGAGCGTGGTCCGCAGGCCGGATGAGTTCTTCAGAAGGGTCGTGATGTCGTAGAAAAGGATGCCAGGTTTGGGAAAGTCCGGCACTTCGCGGATGAATTGTTTGAGATCGGTCATGGAGTGTCAGGAGCGGATGCGGAAACCCTCATAGTTTACCATCGGAGCCTCGCTGACCTCGACGTGGCGGAC
>CAYPUQ010000492.1:0-4324 GCA_964413655.1 uncultured Solibacteraceae bacterium
GGCGGCCCCGAGTCCGGCGGCGATGCACGCTTCGCGCACCGCGCCGCCGATGGCACCGATGAACTTTTCACGCTTCTCCGGGCCGCTGATGTGGTTACACGGCCCGCCCCGGCCCATGCCGAGCACGCGGCCCGCCGCGTCGCCCACAAGCGCTGTCGTGCTGGATTGGCCGCCATCCACACCGAGAAAAATTGGGTTCGTCATGTTAGTCGATTCGGAAGAGGGCCGCGTTGTTCCGCTCTCCTACCAGAGTGAGGCCCCAGCGGTCCGGTTTGTCGAGGTAGTCGCGGTAGTAGTAATCCCCGTCCTGAATGAGCATGTGCGTGATCCCTTCGCGCTTCAGTTCGCGGGTCGCGGCGCGGCGGAGGTTGAGCGGCGGCACCGTTTCGTATCGCAGGACCTCGGCGTCGATTGGCTGGCAGGCGCCATCGGCGCCGCACTCTTCGACTCGCATCCGGACGGCGCGGTATCGTAGGGGCGCCTGGACGGTCACCTGATCGAGTTCGCGGCTGGCGCCCAGGTCTATTTCGATGAACATGCCGGGCCAGATGCTCTCGCCGCTCGACCACGCGGTCAGTTCGCGGTCATCGAAAGCCAATGGGATAGTCCAAGGGAACGGCCGCGCGCGGAGACGCCAAGTCTGTTCCCGCTCCAGTTCCGCTCCCGCATTCCAGAGCCGCAGCTCGCTGACGGCCCAAAGATCGGGCGCGCCGGCGCTTGTTTGCACGACGCGCAGCCGGTGAAGGGTTCGCCGGGGAAAGCGAAACACGGTCATCTGTATGGGCGGGGCGTCGGGAATCAACGGCATGTGCTGGAGGTCGCCGAGGCGGCCGCCGCGCGCCGACTGGTAGGGAACGATCACCTCGCGGGCGGTGTAAGCCTCCGAGACGGGCGTGAACGACAGCACCACGCCATCCGGCGGCACGTAGTCCTCCAACATGCGCGCGACGGAGTAGTGGGGCCACATCCGTTCCAGGAATCCTTCCTCCGTTTCGAGACGCAGGGCAGGCCGCCAATGGAACTTGTCGAGCCGCCAGGCGTAGGTCTCACAATATTGCTTCAGAAAGGGAGGCCACGCGCTGGCCACGTGGGCCACGACGAGGATGCCGAGCACCATGCGCCAGCGCGCCAGTACGAGAGCCAGGGCGATGGCGACGAATGGAATCGCCGGGAGCAGGAACCGGGTTCCGATGTTGGCGGCAAAGGGCAATCCGAAGACCAAGGCAGCGAACCAGAGGCGCCGGCCCATTGGATGGCGGAGGGCGAAGAGACCGGCGGGAGCCAGCAGGAATAGCGGCCCCAACAACCCGCCGAGCGCTTGCCCGCCCACGGTGACGCCCGGGGGAATCGCCCAGCGGTTCTCCAATCCTTCGTAGTTGCGGACATGATGCCGGTATTGTTCCTCGAACTCGATGGTGACGTGGGGATTGGGGAACCAGCGGTTGAAGAACGGCGAGAAGGGGTTGCCGACGACGACGATGTTCTTCACCATCCACGGCAGCATCATCGCGATAGCCATGCCGCCGACCATGAGCACGGGCCGCCAGGCCGCGCGCGGCGTCCGCCAGTGACGCCACAGCACCCATCCGAGGGCGAACGGGACGGCGAGGAAGGCGGTGTATTTGCAGGCGTAAGCGAAGCCGGCCAGCAGCCCGATGGGAACGAGCAGCGCGTGGCTGCGCGTTGTGTCCCAGATTTGAAGGAGGTAGAAGAGGGCGAACACGACCGCGGCCACCGCTACGTCGTTGTAGGCGCTGGCGGCGTCGATGCCAAACACGGGCGAGGCGAAGACGATCGCGCCCGCCGCCAGACCCGCCCAGGGGCAGCCGAACCGCCGGCCGAAGTTGAACAGCAGCCACGCCAGCGCGGGCAGGAAGGCGAAGTGGACGAGCGCGGCGGCCGAGTGGCGACCGAAGGCGTAAGCGAACAAGAAGAGCATCTCGATGCCCTGCGAGAGGCTGGCGTAGATACTGGTGGTGATGCGCGGGAAGCCGTGCTCCCGGTAGTAACGCGCGACGAGTCCGAGATGATAAGCCGAGCCGTCGGGGCTGTGCTCGGGGGCCATTGCGTGGAGGAACGTGAGCAGGGCGAGCGGCGTCAGCACCACACCGAGGGTAACGATCGGGGCTCGGGGCAGCGGGGGAAACGGCTCGCTGGGGTGGACCGGAGGTTTGCTCCGCCATGCCCAGACGAGTACCGCCGCGCCGAGCGCGAGGAACACTCCCTTATAGACCAGTTGGGCGGCGGCGAGAGCGAAGATCGCGGTGCTCACCAGCGGCACGCCGCAGAGGAAGGCGAGCGGGGTCTCCTCGCCGCGATGGAGCTGTACGCCGAGACGACGGAACAGAAGGCGTCCGGCCGCGATGCAGACGGCCACTGTGAAGGCGGCGCCGAAGAGGATGTAGAAGGCCTGCGGCATCTAAGGACCCGCCGCGGGCCAAACTTCGTTGGTTCGTTTTTGGTTCGTTCTTGGTTCGTTTTCGGTTCGTTCTTGGTTCGTTTTCGGTTCGTTTCTTGGTTCGTTTTGCGATGTAATCTGTTTTATTTCAATTACTTGGTTGGTTCGTTTGACGATTTTTTTGATTGTTTTCACAGATCGATGCTTGTCGAGGCGGCAGCGTGGCGAAGAAATGGAGTACACGTTTCGCGGTGACGAATACACGCATGGGGCGGGTTGAAGGGTGGCACTCATGACTCGACTCACAATCAAGAAATAACATAGAGGCCAAAATATTTCCTTGTTGCCGGAATTATGCAAATATATGTAAGCTGCTCTTACTTGGAGAGATAGGCCTAAAAAGAAAAATTTCGACTGCCTGTGAAGCATCTCTGGGCGACGATGCCTGCCCAACATGGCGACGCGGTCACTCGACGAATCCTACGCGCGTCAAGGTGAAGCCAAGCTGCACACCGTCGGCTTCGGCCACGTAGACCTTGTCGAGTTCGACGGCGACGATTGTCTCGCCGCCGGCTATCAGCCACGATTCGTCAACCGGCTTTTCGAACAGTTGCGGTCCCGGTTCGCGGTAGGTGACGCGGTCGAGCAGATTGCCGTTCACGGCGTAGGTGAGGGTCAGCGGTCCGGTGACCTTCATGGTGTCGCCGTGGAGCATAAAGTCCATCAGGAACTTCAGGTCCTTCGTGGAATCCAACACGAAGCGAAATGTAGGGTTCTTGCCTGTCCAGCGGTAAGAATCGTCCTCCAGCGGCCGGATATCGCGAACGAAGTAGAGTTCGGCTTTCGGATCGTTGACATGGACGAAGTGCTTGATCGGGCTCTCCATCTTGCCCGACATGGGCAGCCGCTGGATGGGCGGCGCGTAGGTCTCCGGGTAATTCACGCACCCGGCCAACGCCAGAAAGAGGCAGATTGGAGAACGCCGCGCCAGTCTCACCGTTTCGATTTGTCCTTCGCGTAGCACAAGGAGTCCAGGGCGCACTCGCCGCACTTCGGCGCGCGAGCCGTGCAGGGCCCACGCCCGTGATGAATGATCTGGTGGGAGAATTGAATCCAGCGGTCCCGCGGGATGGCGCTCATGAGGTCGCGCTCGATCTTGTCCGGGGCGCTTTCTTTCGTCAGGTCCAGGCGTTGCGCGATGCGTTGAACGTGGGTGTCCACGACGACGCCGGACGCAATGCCGTAGGCGGTTCCGAGGACAACGTTCGCCGTTTTGCGGGCGGCCCCAGGGACGGTCAACAGTTGTTCCATCTCGCGCGGCACCTCGCCGTCGAAGCCGGACAGAATCTTCCGCGCCGCGCCGACGATGTTCTTCGCCTTGTTGTTGAAAAAGCCGGTGGTGCGAACAACCTCGGCTACCTCCGGCACATTCGCGTGGGCGAGATCCCGAATGGTTGGGTACTTCGCGAACAATTCGGGGGTCACCATGTTGACGCGCTTGTCGGTACACTGCGCCGAGAGGATCGTCGCGACGAGCAGTTCCCAAGGCGACCGGTGATCGAGCGCGCAGACTGCGTTCGGATACATCTCGTCGAGCTTGCCCAGGATCGCGAGGACGCGTTTTTTCTTCTCCGCGACGGTCCTCGGACGTTTCGCGGCGGCGGCAACCGGCATGGGTGGAGTGGACGAAAAGCTCATGATAGCATCGGGTCCCGGAGGCTGCGTGCCGACAACACGCGCACGCACTATACAACCGGACGGCGAACGGCGAATCAATCCCGAGAACCAACCGGCGAGTCCACGGGGAAATAGTCCTCCCGGTGGCGGACGAGAGCCTCCGGATGCCGCTTCTTGGCCGGTCCGCTCAACTCTATGCGGATGCGCCGGAATCGCGGACCAGCCTCGGACTTCCCGGCGCCATGGAAA
>CAYPUQ010000493.1:0-4321 GCA_964413655.1 uncultured Solibacteraceae bacterium
AATCGACCTGCGGTGTGCCCTGGAACACGTCATCCTGCGTGTGGTCGGAATTCTCGGCGATCACTTTCTTCACGCCGTCGCCGACCGGCCGCTGGCCGCGCGGCGTGTTGATGAGCGGCTGGGTCGGCACGTAGATGAACGCCTTTTCGATGCCGGCATCGCGCCGGATCTGAAGCGTCGCCCCGTGCATCTGCGAGCCGCTGAGAGTGCGTGAGAACTCCGTCCGGGCATAAGTGAACGTGATCGGTCCGTCGGTGGATTCGACCTTCACGGCTGCTCCGCCGCCCGCGCCACCGCGGCTTGTTCAACGCTTTAGCGGTCTCGACGGCTTCATTGTGATCGTCCTTCCTACCAACGCGTCTTTGGTCAACCTGAACTGGGTGGAAAATCGAATCGCCGCAGCAGAAGCGCCCCTGCTTTGAGCGGGTTAGCGGGCTCACCCTACTTTACTGGCGGCGGCGTGCCGGCGATGTGCGCCTGGACGAAGTCGTAGGCGAGATTGCCAATCTGATGGCCCAGGTCGTGTCCTGCCGAGACGGCTGACAAGAAGTGAACGCCACCCCAGAAGCGGCTGAGACCGCAGTCTCTGTCGAAATCGGACCACGTGGCCCAACTCAACACAATGTCGTTGGACGGTGTCACGCCTGGTTCGATGACGGACAGCCCTTTGGGGATGGGAACGGCCCATCCGAGGCTGTCGGACCCCAGGAAACGCCGGGCTGCCTGAGAATGAGCCGCACAGAAGGCAGCGGAGCCCGAAGGGTATTCGGGGTGATCGGCGGTGTTCAGATAGCTTCGCCACTGCGAGGCCGGCAGATCGTTCACCGTGCCCCTGCCGGGCCCTCCCCAGGCAGTGACGCGCCGATTGCCATAGATATGGCGGATGGCGCTGAACGGCCGCACTGCGTCCCATTTGTTCTTTTCATTCCAGATCGCAATCCCAACATCGAAGGCCGCCATGTTGGTTACGAAATCGAACTGGATGAACTGGTCCAGCGACAGGCCACGGGACACGGCGGCAAACAGCGCGGACATGCCGAGGCTCCGGATTTTATTGTCGAAGAGCTCGGCTTTCGCTTTTGTTTCGTCCGTGAGGTTCGCCGAGGCCAGCAGAACCTCGTCCGCTTGTTGTACGTAAGCTTGTCTCCCGCGAGGGCCATGGAAATCACTCTTGGCCGGGCGAGGGGCGTTAAAGCGGTTGGGATTCTGGTACGAGTAGGGACGGGTCACCCGCATCTGGGGTGTAACGAATTGCTGAACGCGGAAGATCCCATTGCCCATCGTGACGATGTCGGGCTGCCAGCGGGAAGGATCCTTTAGCTCATACGCAGTGTTGACGGGTTCATATCCCAAGTAATCCGCGTAAGGCTGGCGATTGTACTCCCTCCCGCCTTCGTCACCCAACTGGTTCATCCCGTCGCGCTCTCTCGCGGCTACAACAGCGTTTCCGGCCATGTTGCCGATACCAACCGGCGTCGACATATTCTCCTGGGTATCGTCGGGATTCAGACCGACTGAAGTCAGCATTTCGCGCCATCCGGCGCTGTGGTTGGGCAGAAGGCTGTTCAGGATGCGGTACGACGCATAAATCACAGCGATGTTCCTATTCCTGTTGGTGGCTCGCTCCCCGTCGGGACGGCGGCCGAGCCGGGAGTAGACTCCGACAGCGGTCGGATGATACGGTGCAACGGCGTCGAACCAGGAATTGGTGATAAGTGTAGTGACGCGCAGCACGAGCGTGGCATCGCTCGCCGTGGGGGAGACTGACCCGAAAATGACCGGGATCAGTCTCGGGATCACGACCTGAACCGGAGCGTTGCCGTTGTCGAAGTCGAAACCCGCCGCCGGCGCCCCTGAAAGGAATAATGCGAGGATCGCTAGTACCATTCCCGGGGCCCGGGTGGTGGGCGATTGCTGTTCTTGTCTCACGGCTTGACTCCTGCTGGGCTATTCACGGGGTCCATACAGATCGATAATAAATATGCAATTGAACGTCACAGTCACGCCGTCAGGGTGAGGCCGCGCGGCCCCGGACAATCGGACACGTCCACGCGCGCCGGCGAATCTCCCCGTCCCAGAGACGATGTTATTGACTCCCGGCGCCGGGAATGTGCCGGTTACAAGGGTAACGTTCGGATCCACATCGGGATTTTTGCTGGGGTCCCAGAGCACAGGCTGGCCCGTAGTCTTCCCATGTGCGACAAGCGTGCCCTGCGGGAAATGGAAATACGTGGTTGTAAAGGGTTTGTCGCCAGTTCCATCGAGATTCGCGAACGACAGACAGTCGCGCGCCGTGCCCATCACGCGATTCGTTTTTGCATCGACAAGATTCACATCCCAGCACATCGCCGGATCTGGAGATCCATCTCCGTTAATGTCAGGCACCATGGCCGGCGCTCCCGCGGCGGTACCTTCGACGATGACAACAAACCGCTGATCGGCCGGCTGCGCCAGAATCGAACCTGGCAGCGCGAAAATCAGCGAAAACATCAAAGCTGAACGTTTCATTGGCATTTGCCCTCCTTGGTAGATCTTGCGCTCAACGCAACGACTGCACAAGTGAATGGATGTGACCTGACTGTTAACGCACGGCCATGGCACCCAGCCTGAGCCGATTGTCATCTGTCCGATCGGGCAGAGGTGGAAGGAGTAAGGGCAGTCGCCGGGGCCGCGTCGGGTGCGTGGCTCTGACGCTTCAGCAGGTTCCGCCGCATCTGAAGCGCCTCGGCGGACATGAAGTGCAAGAGACCCTGTTGCAACAGCTTCACTTCTTGGATGAGCCACGGGGACTTCATGAGGCCTGCCGCTGAATGGCTATTGTTATCCAATAGAAGGTGGCCGATCTCGTGAGCGATCGCGTGGCCGAGTGTCTTGCCAAAGCGGACTGAATGGTCGCTCGCGAAGCCCCGTACCTCGTGATCGAGGATGTTGGCGATAGACCCGTCCGTTCCGTCGCCGGGCACGATCGCGTATCCCAGGCAGCGGCAGAGGCGGTTCAGCCGAACCATCTTCTGTGGCAGGATGTTGAGCACCAGCGCCCCCGGCGGAAGATATCGCGGTGGACCTTCCCGGCTCATGTTCGGATGAATCCAGTCCACATCAATCCCTGCATGCTGGAGCAGACTCGAGGCGCATCGCAACGCGGCATCCATCTCCGCCGCCGGTACTTGCGCGTAATCCCAGACGAGGATCGAGACGCGCGCGCGATCTCCGGCCAGGCAGCTTGGAGCGGCGAAGCTGAACGCGAGCAGACACGTCGCCTGTAACAAACGAACTTGCATGACGTTTCTCCGTGGAGCCGCTTAACGGCGGGGCCGGCGCAGGCTGTCGATGTCAACGGTGTGGCGCCGCGGATCGCCATTCGCATGGGAAGCGCGAATCTCACGGGCGCGTTTGGCCATTTGCCGGGCTTCGGATCCGCGCCCGGTCTGGCGAAGGAACTGGGCCTTGGTCTCGCAAAGCGAGGCGAACATCCGGTGTTCAGGGTCCAGGGCGGCTTCCGCTAGCGTCAGCGCACGCTCGATTGGCGCCTGTGCTAGCTGAGCGTCGCCGCGGCGAAGATGTGCGGTGGCGATGTCATCCAGGAGTGGGATCAGCAGGTGGTTGCGCGGTCCTTCCTGGGCCTCCAGCGCAGCCACGGCAGCTTCGAAGTAAGAGATTGCCTTGCCGGGCTGCTCCAGGTGCAGTTCCAGTTGACCGAGGACTCGGAGATAAGCAGCACGATCCGCCGAACTGGCGCCCGGGTTGCGCGCATAGATGGTCCCGGCCTGTCGAAGACGCTCTCTCGCCTCTTCAAACCTGCGCTGCCGCAAACGTAGCAAAGCGAGGTTTTGAAGGCAGACGCCGACGTCCGGATGGTCAGGCCCAGCATGCGCCGTGCGTATCTCGATCGCGCGCAGTAACAGTGGCTCTGCGTTTCCAAACCTGCCTTGAATCAAATACAGGAAAGCCAGGTTGGTGAGGGGAGGCACCAGGCCCTCGATGTCGCCACCCTCCATCTCCTCCCAGGTCCGGAGGGCTCGCAGATAGTACTTTTCCGCCTTCAGATCCTGGCGCAGATTGATGTAGATCGAGCCTAGATCGTCGAGAATCCCCGCGATCCATGGATTGGCGGGCCCAAGCTGCCGCGCGGCCTGGAGCGCCTCGTGAAGCTTGCTCTCCGCCTCGCGAAACTTGCCTTCGTACTCGAGTTGGCGGGCGGCGCGACGGTGCTGGTTGACCAGAGCGGCCAGGGTGCGATCGGGTGTCTGCGCCGCCGCCGGACCGCCGCACAGTGCGGCGGCGGCAAGGATCAGGCAGGGGGCTCGCATGACTCGCAGGC
>CAYPUQ010000494.1:0-4312 GCA_964413655.1 uncultured Solibacteraceae bacterium
CGGCCCGCTTCCACCGCCATCGCCGCTCGCAGCAGCCGGCCGCGCCGCCCCTCTCCGGCGCAACGTTCCGCCGCTGCCCGCAACAGCGCTGCCGCCTCCGGCCGCCAATCGTCACCCAGCAAACCGGTGAACATATCGAAGGTTACCAGTTGATCCTCGACATTCTCAGGCGGAACTTCCGGCAGTGTCCGCGCTACTCCCGAGGCCGCTTTCGCCAACTCTTTCCGGAAGCGTTGCGTCTGATCCATCGGTTCCTTCCTACAGCGGAACCGCGTTGCTCTCGATATAGCTCTCCTCCGCGGACTCGTCCGGACCGATGTAGTGGTAGTTCTCGGCGTACTCGAATCCATGCGCCTGCCCGCGGACGCGGTCCCGCGCCAGCGCGAAGTGTTTCGTGTATTGGCGATTGGCGGTGTCGTCGTCTTCGCCGAGCAGCGGCAGCCGCCTCCCCTGTTCCGCCAGACGTTTCCGCAGCCGCGCGCCGGTGTCGCCGGCCGGGCCCTGCGTCACGTTGGCCATGTTGACGTATACCTTCTGGTCGATGAAGTCTGAAATGTCGACTACGCGGTTCACCAATTGCGGTCCGCGCGCGAAGTAATACCGCTCCTTGGGCGCGTGCGGCTCAAGGCCCACCAGAAAATGCTCGGGATAATCCCATCGCGTGCCTGCGATCGCCGCGGCCCACTCCACCGCTCGCGCCGTCACGTAGTGGTCCGGATTGCGCTCGTACAGCGCCGACGGATCGTAGACCATCACCGTGTCCACTTTCAGCGCGCGAAACAGAAACACGAGCCGCGCCCGCATCTCGATAATCGGCATAGCGTCCATGTTGTGGTTCGGATAGTTGAGAAAGATGGAGTCCTTGCACCCCATGCGCTTGCCAGCTTCGATTGTGTCCTGCTCGTTCTTCAGAACAATCTCGCCGTATGTCGCGCCCCGGCCAGCCATGGAATCGTCCGAGAGCGTGATCAGGTAGGCGGTGTAGCCTTCATCAATCAACTTCAACACCGTGCCCGCCGAGAAGATCGCGATATCGTCGCAGTGCGGCTGGATCGCGGCCAGCACTTTGCCCTGATGCGGTTTGCCGGACTGCCGTCGTTCGATTACGGTTTCGACCTGGTAGGAAGTGCTGCCCGTTCCGCCAGCCACCGTTTCTTGCGGACGGGGCGGAGCCTGGGCCGCCAGCGGCACCGGCGCGGCCAACAACGAAGCCTCGAGAAATCGTCGTCTCTGCATGATTCTCTCTCTTGCTGAGTTAGCCCGGAATCCAGGCCACCAGTTCGATCTCCACGCGCGTTGCCGTGTCCGGAAAATCGACGCCCACCGCCGAGCGGGCCGGTGCATCCTTCGGGAAGTACTTCGCGTACGCTTCGTTCATGGCGTTCTTCTCGGTCTTGACGTCCGCCATAAACACGGTTACCTTCAGCACGTTCGCGAGAGAAGATCCGAGCGCTTCCAGATTCTTCTTGTGTGCCTCCATGATTCGCTCCGTTTGTTCCTTGACGTCACCGCCGAAAGCCAGCGGATCCTTGCGAGCCTCGGGCCGAACACCCGTTAGGCCGGAACTGAAGAACAGATTGCCGAGACGAACACCGCCCTGCACCTTCGCGCGGCTGCCGTTCTCGGCTGCCTGCGCCATGGTTGCGATGGAAGCGGCCGCGCCGCCGGCGCCGGCCATGGTCATAAACTCGCGTCTGCCTGATTTCATTGCCTCTGTCTCCTTTCGAGAATTGTTTTTTCCATGTTAGCTGCGAACGGCGCTGTGTCAAAGCGGAAAAGGGCCGCCGAAAGGACGATATCATGAGCTTGCATGAACAACGAGGAGCGGTTCGGAGTCGTGGACCGGATGTTCGAGAGCGGCGAACCGGCCCGGAGTCTCGACTTCCTCATTGAGGATTTCCGCGCCGCAAAGGACTATCCCGCCCTGTTCGAGGCCCGGCTCATGAAACGCCGCCTCGAACTCGGGCTGCCGCTCATTCAAACGGAGCCGGCTTCCAGCTTCCCGCCGGATGCCCGGAACGCCTACGAAGAGGCCGTGGTCGAAGCCGCCAGGGAGGTTGGCCAGGGCTTTCTGGCCGACGGCCGGATCGACCGTGCATGGCCGTACTTCCGGGCAATCGGCGAAACCGCCCCCGTCGCGGAGGCGATCGATCGAGTCGATCCCGGCGAGGAGATCGACTCGGTGATCGCGATCGCCTTCCAGGAGGGTGTCCATCCGGTCAAAGGTCTCGACCTGATTCTTAGCCGGCACGGCATGTGCCGCGCGATCACTGCCTTCGGTATGTATGCGGTCGATCGCGACCGCGAGGAGTGCATTAGCCTGCTGGTCCGCGCCATCCATGCCGAAATCGTCGAGCGCCTCAAGCACGCGATAAACGGCGCGGAAGGCGCCGCGCCGGACACCAAAAGCATCGTTGCCCTCATCGAGGGCCGCGACTGGCTGTTTGGCGAGTACAACTCCTACGTGGATACCTCGCATCTCACCTCGATCCTTCAGTACGCCCCGGAGTTGGCCGACGCTGGCACTCTACAGCTTATCTGTGATCTCTGCGAGTACGGCAAGCGGCTTTCGGACAATTTCCAGTATCGTGGCCGTCCGCCGTTCGAGAATGTTTTCGTCGACTACGGCTGTTACACGAAGGCGGTTCTCAACCTCGACGTGGACCAGGCGATCGAGCACTTTCACCGGAAGGTAAAGGAATGCGACCCGGCGGAAGCGGGCAGCGCCCCCGCCGAGACGCTGGTGAAGCTGTTGGTCCGCCTGGGCCGTCACGGGGAAGCGATCTCCGTCGCCGTCGAGCACCTCGCCGGCGTCTCCGCGGCGGAGATGAGTTGTCCTTCCCCTCTGCATCTCTGCCGGATGGCCGGCGACTACGACCGGCTCATGAGTCTCGCCCATGAGCGAGGCGACGTGCTCAGCTACGCCGCAGCCGGCTTGGAACGGCGCCGGTAGGCCCGGATTGCGATTGCTGTAAACTGAAAACTTGCCCCGCAAAGGCAATCCCGCATGTCGTTGACCGCCGGTTTTCTCAAAAGCCCGAACAAGTTTTGCGCTCGCCACGCCGTTGTCATCGATGAGCTGCACGCCGGTCTTGTCGCGCCTACCGCCACCAAGGGAACTCGCCAGACTCTCGCCGCCGCCAATTACATTCGCCGCTTCTCCTTCGAAACCTCCGGCGCGCTCGGCCGCAACCAGGTTCTGCTGGTCGTCCAAGCCGACGCCAATGCCCCCACCTGCTACTTTCTCCCCTATAAGCCCGATGCCGCGACCGAGATGACGCTGGGCGGCGCCGCCGACTTCTTCTTCACTTCCACGCTGACCGGATGCACCGTTCACGTCAGCGGCCCTCCCAACGCTCCTCTCGTCGTTCACGCCAACGCCGGCGCCGAGTACAGGAACCACTACGAAGCCGCCAAGGACGGCGAGGAGCGCCGCATTGCAAACTCCAAGGGCGATGAAGGACTCGACGCCAACGATAAGGCGGACGCCCGCATCCTGGCGGACATTTTCGCCACGTACCACGCCCAGAGCCACATTGACGGAATGCTGCCGGCGGCCGCCGGCGCCAAGAAGCTAGTTAAGGGCCACTATGTCGGCAAGTACACGAACAGTAACTTCAAGAACTCGATGAAGCACTTCACCACGCGCCGGGGCTACCGCCTGTCCGAACTCGAAGCCAGTTACGCCGATACCGTCAAACCCGAGATCGCCGGCTTCGTCTACGGCATGCGCGATTCCAACGGCGACTGGAGCCTTTATTACCAGGCCAGCGTGAGCGTGCATGGCCGGGAGAAGAAGATTTTTTCGCTGGAAGCGAAATACCAGACTATCCACGACGCGATCGTGCTCAGCGAACCGGACCAAATCTACCCCTGATCGTTCGGGCTCGGACCTTACCCACTTGCGCGTTTGGTCTTCACTGGCAGCGACCGCACCCGTTCCCCCGTCGCCGCAAACGCGGCATTCGCGATGGCTGGCGCCACCCCGATAATCGGTGTCTCACTGCCCCCGGCCGCCGCCAGATCCTTGCGATCCACCATCACGATCTCGTGTGGCGGAACGTCGCGGAAGCGCGGAACGGGATACTCTTTGAAACTCCCGTTCTTCAGCTTGCCGTTCTCGAACTCGATCGCCTCCGTCAGCGCTCCACCCAACCCTTGAATGAGACACCCTTCCAACTGTGCCTTCAGATTCGACGGGTTCAGAATGGCGCCGCACTCAAAAGCCATGATGAGGTCGAGGATTCGCGGCGGGCCGCCTTCGCTCCGCGCCTGCACCTCGGCGCAAACCGCTACGTACGACCCCTTCTCC
>CAYPUQ010000495.1:0-4308 GCA_964413655.1 uncultured Solibacteraceae bacterium
ATGGTGGGCGCGACAGGACTCGAACCTGTGACCTCCTGCGTGTGAAGCAGGCGCTCTAACCAACTGAGCTACGCGCCCGGCGGGGAACCCTCATTTTACCCTATCCGCCGCCGCGACCGGTTCGTTCGAAGAATCGCGTCTCCATCCGGCTCACGATGGAGCCGGCGCCGCGGACGAGGTGCGGGAAGTCGATGCCATCGAGGAACACGCAGCCACGTTCCGGATCGCGGCGGAGGATCCGCCCTTCGGCCGATTCCATCGTGTAGCCGCGCTGGTGTTCTCCGGGCGCTTCTTCTCGCCGAGACGCTGAATCTGGACAAGGTCCGTTTCCATTCAGACCCCAGCATAGCCGGTAATCGCGTTAGCTTTAACTGAGCGGGCGCAGATGGCCGAACACCGACACGCGGACCCGGGCGTGACCGGTGATCCCATCGCGGTCTACGCGCAGCATCACTGGCGATCCAGGTTTCGCGCCAATCCGCACGGGTTGGCTGACCCGGACTTCACCGGCATCCGCGCCGCCCGCCACCGTTCCAAAGCCGTCCGCAATCACGCTGAACAGGCACTTCTGGCCCGGCGGCAGAAAACCCTCGGCGGCGACGAACTCAATGTTCAACCGTTGGCCCGCGGGCGCTTCAACCGAGGCGCCTTTTCCGCTGTCACCTTGGTCGAGCCGGAGTTCGACCGAAGCGTGAAAGGGTTCCAGGCGCACTCGATCCAGGGCCGGGGCATACATCGAAGCGGTACTCATGTTTCGCAGCTCCTGACGATAGGGAGTGACGCTCGGCGGCAAACCGTTACAGCCGCCGGTCAGTACCGCGTAACTTCCGTGAAATGAAAATCCTTCACCTTCATCGCTGGCACAACCATGTCGAAGACCTCCTCGCCGGAGGCCCGCACACTCTCCGACATCTCCTCGACATTCCGCAACAATTCCACGACGCTGTGATTAAAACGGAAGTTGCGCACTCCAGCGACGATCCGCCCGTCCTCGACGAGGAACGTACTGTCGCGCGTCATGCCGGTCATGATCTTTTCGAAAGGGTCCACCTCGCGGATGTACCAAAGCCGTGTTACCAGAATCCCCCGCCCAGTGGACTCCACCATTCGCTCGACCGGTGTGTCGCCCCCCTGAATCACAACGTTCACCGGCATCTCGCCGATCTCGTTGGGTACCGGAAATCCGTGCCCGGTGGGTGCGTGCCCGCCCCGATGCGCCGCCGCACGCGACCATGCCACTTCGCGCGGGACCCCCGACTCGACCAGCAGCAGCCGAGTCCGCGCGACGCCCTCTCCGTCGAATGGCTCGCCCGATTGCAGCGGGTGCGAGTAGTCGTCGAAGATCGTGATGTTCTCGCCGAACAGCGGCTTGTCGAGCCGCCCGGTGAGGAAGCTTCGCTGGTCCTCGATGGCAGTCCCCGAGAAATCGCCGAAGATCTGGCCCACCAGATCCAGCACGGCGGCCGGTTCGAGGATAACGTCGTAGCGGCCGGGCGGCAATAGGACCGGCGCCGCCGAGCGCGCCGCCTTCTCCGACGCCGACCGCGCCAGTCCCAGCGCGTCGAGAGTCCGCACATCGACGGCGGATCCCTTGGCCCACCCTGAACTGTCTCCCCGCATCACCGTGATCGAGAAGACGCCCATCGTCTCCTCGTGCCTGCCGAATACGCCGTGAGAATTCAGGACGGCATCGACCGTATGCGCCGTCGAACAGATTCCCGCCGCCACTTGCCCGCCGCTCCCGGCCACCCGGATCGCCTCAGCCACCACGGCGGCCCGTTCCGCTGGAGTGCAGGATGCCGTCGCTTCGGCAAAGCGGACGGCGTCCACATAGTCCTCTGGCGCCGCGAGCGGCAGAAGCTGTTCATCGGGCGGCTGTGCCCGCATAATCGCGATCGCCTCGCGCACCGCCGCCTCGATGGAGTCGTCGTCCGTGCGATTGGTCGACGCGCGCGCCGTCCGGTGATCGGCAAGCAGACGCAGCGAGATTTCGTGATGCAATTCCGCCACGTTCTGATGAATCGTGTTATTCGCGAAGCGGGTGAGGGCATCCCGGGTCGCATGGCAGTTCAGTTCCACGTCGCGAATGCCGTGCCGCCGCGCTTCGGCCATCGCCACGTCCAGGAGGCGCCGTACCAGGTTCTCGTCCATCATTCCCGGTATCCTCCGCCGATCCGCACCGCGCGGAACCGCGCCGGGCTCGCGCCATGTCCGGTTCCCATAACCTGCTCAGGCTGTCCCTTACCGCAATTCGGAATGCCCCAGAGCGTCCAGTGTTCCGGTCCAGCGATCGCCTCGCAGGCGTTCCAGAACTCCGTCGAGATGCCGCTGTAGGTCGGGTTCTTCAGCATTTTCACCCGGCGCCCGTCGCGAATCTCCCACGCCACTTCGCAGCCAAACTGAAAGTTATAACGCTTGTCGTCGATTGACCAACTCCGGTTGGTTTCCATGTAGATGGCATGGCCGACGTCGAACACCTCGTCGAGCGATTGCTCCCCCGGCAGCAGGCTCACGTTGGTCATGCGGATCAGCGGCAGCCGATTCCAGCCCGACGCGCGCATAGTTCCGTTCGAGCGAGCGAGGCCAACGGCGGCCGCGGTTTCGCGCGACGCCATGTAGCCGGTAAACAGGCCATCCCGGATGATCGCCGCCCGCTGCGCCTCGACGCCTTCGTCGTCGAACGCGAACGTGCCCAACCCAGGCCCGTGCGCCGGCGTGGCGTCGCACACCACGTTAACGATCTCCGAGCCATACCGTAGCGTGTTCAACTGGTCGAGCGTCAGGAAGCTCATCCCGGCGTAGTTGGCTTCCGAACCGAAGACGCGGTCCAGTTCGATGGGATGGCCGATGGATTCGTGAATCTGCAAGGCAAGCTGGCTTGAGTCGAGGATCAGGTTTGCCGTCGTTTCCGGGCACTGTTCGGCCGAGTGCAGCGCCACCGCCTCGCTGGCGATTTTTTCAGCGCTATCGAGAAGTTTCAGCTCTTCCACCAGTTCATAGCCTTTCAACTGATACTGCCCGCCGAACGAGTTCGGATAGGAACGCTTCTGGATTTCGCCGTCGCGGAAGCTGAGCGCGGTGAAGCCGGCGCCCGCGAGTGTGCGCGTCTGGTCGATCCGCGATCCTTCCGACGAAGCGAACACCTGCCGGTGGCGCTCGAAGTGCATAGCTGCCTCGGCCAGCGTGATGCCGCGGTTGCGCCGCAGCTCGGCGTCGACGCGGAACAGCAGTTCGAGTTGGGAATCGACGCTCATTGCGAAGGGATCGATGCGGCATGGCGAGACAAAGACGGCCTGGTGCGCCGGTTCCTCCGCCAGGTGGATATCCCGCTTGCGCGCGGCCAGGCCGGCTCGTGCGATCTCGACCGCCAGCCGCGCCGCGGTATGGATGCCGTCGCGGCTGAGATCGTCCGTCGCGGCAAACCCCCAGCAGCCATCGGCGACGACGCGGATTCCGGCGCCGCGCGATTCGGCCGAGGAGAGATGGCCGATACGGCCGTTCTTCGTTCCCAGCGAGCGGTCGCGGCTCTCCACAGCGCGCACGTCGGCGTAACGGGCGCCACACTGCATCGCGGCGTCGAGGGCTTGCTCCGCAATTTCCTGCATAGATACAATTTCTCTCAGAAACGCCTATCGAATCGCAGGTCTACACCTGCAAGGAGCCGGTCACGCCATGTTCGGGTTGTTCTCGAAGCCCCTGCCAGTTGGCTCGCCCGCGCCGCCGTTCCTGGCGCCGGACGAAGAAGGGCACGTGTTCGTTTTGAACCAGCATCGCAACAAATACGTCGTTCTAGTGTTCTATCCGGGCGACGACACGCCGACGTGCCGCCAGCAGCTTTGCGAACTTCGCGACGAGTGGCAGCGGCTGCGCGATCGCGGCGTGTATATCGTTGGTGTCAATCCCCAGGATGCCGCGAGCCACGGGGCGTTCAAGAAGAAGTTCGACTTCCCCTTCCCGATTCTGGTGGACGGCGGGCAGCGCGTCGCGCGGCTCTACAAGGCGAACGGCCTGATCGTGAAGCGCACCGTGTACGTGATCGGTAAGGACGGTCGTATTCTGTTCGCGAAGCGCGGCAAGCCGAGCGTCGACGAAATTCTGGCGGCGATTCCGGCGGAGGAACCCGCGGACACGCCCGGTCCGAAAGCCGGCTCTCACCACGGCGCCGGCTAATACGGGGCCGGTCGGGGTTTGGCGAGTGTTGCTGGCCCGTGCGGGGCCTGTGTCGACGTCGCCGGTTCGGTTTCCGGGCGCGGATTGGTTCGTTTTCGGTTCGTTTTCGGTTCGAATTCGGTTCGTTCTTGGTTCGTT
>CAYPUQ010000496.1:0-4308 GCA_964413655.1 uncultured Solibacteraceae bacterium
CGTACTGGAGACTCGCCGACACGCTGCCAATCGTGGCTCTCACCGGATGAGCCGGCTCAGGCAGACTGGCTGTCACGACCTCACCGCCCGCAAAGGACTGCTTGTACAGCCCCACACCTGTCCCGTAAAACGCGATCACCGAGCCGCGGCGCCGGTTGACCAGAACCTAACCTGCGCGCGCCGGTTGACGCCCACGGTGAGAGAGCGCAAGCTTCGCCGGTGCAAGCCCGCGCCCGAAGATCGATATAATCTGACCCGGTGCGAAGCCGTCCGTGCGGAAAACGGCAGCCCCGGTCACCGCCTCTATTTCGGCCTTCGTCTCTGGCTCCACCTCGCCATTCCAGCCGTTCTCGGGTTCCTCCCCGTTGGTGGCCGAGGGCTTGATGCTCACTGGCAACGGTCAAAAACTATAATCCCTGGGCTGCTATCCTCGTGATTGATCAACGCATACGGGCGTAGAAGCCCGAAGCGGCGGGAGGGATCGATTGCCTCGACGGATGTGCCAGCGACACGGGAACGAATACCCTTGCACGTGTGCCATGGGGAACGTCTACCGGTTTGTCGAACCGGTGGTGCTATTCCTGCTGAAGAAGAAGGGGCGATCTTACGGCTACGAACTGTCCAACGATCTCCAGGAGTACGCCCTGACCGACGCCGAAATCGAGCGCGCCGCGCTGTACCGGACGCTCCGCCAGTTGGAGGTGAACGGAAACGTCGTGTCCGAATGGGACACCGATCAAGGCGGCCCGGCGCGGCGCGTCTACAAGCTGACGGCCCAGGGCCAGCGCCATCTGGAGGAGTGGGCCACGGTGCTTGACCACGTGTCGAAATCCATGGCGCAATTCGTCAAAAACACGAAGACCCTGCGGAAGGGAAAAGCTTCGCCCAAGGCCAACCCCGCCCCCCGGGCTGCCCGTTCCGCTGGCAGTTCAGGACCCGGCGGGCGTTGAGCAAGGAGACAAGACATGCCGCGCGCGACAAGCATCGCCCAAGAGACGGCGGAGATCCGCCACAGATTCCTGCAGCTGTACACCGGCGCCATCGCCGACATGCTGGATAAGAACGGTCTCCGAAATCAAGTGTTGCCCCGGTACTTGACGGCACTCACGATAGCGAACCGGGTGGCCGGACCGGCCTTCACTGGGCAAGGGTATCCATGCGCCAGCACGGCGGATGACGACACCGCGACCCGTCTCGCCATGCTGGACAGCATCACGCCCGGCACGGTCTCCGTGTGGGCCTGCGGCGACAGCAACGATTGCGCCCACTGGGGTGAGATCATGTCCACCGCGGCGCGCGAGCGGGGCTGCACCGGGGCCGTCGTCGACGGCGGCGTGCGCGACGTGGATTTCATCAATGCGATGGGCTATCCGGTATTCGCCCATTTCAAGTGCTCGGCCAGCTCCGTCGGACGCTGGAACATCAAGGAGTACCAGGTATCCATCAAAGTCCGCCATACGGTCATTCACCCCGGGGATTTTGTGTTTGGCGACATCGATGGCGTCGTCATCGTTCCGAAGGACATCGTGCTGGATGTGCTGGTTGCAGCGGAAGATGTGTACCGGCGGGAGGGCGCGATGCGCGAGGAACTCCGCCGCGGCGTGCCAATCAAGGACGCCTACGCGAAGTACGGATCGCTAGCGGAGGGAAACGAAAGGGCGTGGCGCTCCGCTTGCGGGTGCCGCCACGCCCTTCGTGTTTGTCAGGTCAGAAGTGGAACTTCAGGGCAAGCTGGACGACGCGGTCGCCCTGCGCGCCTGTAATCTCGCCGAATACGGCGCTTTGGACTGCGCGATTCGGTGAGTTGAACTGCGGTGTATTGGTGAGGTTGAAGATCTCGCCGCGAAACTCGAAGCGCATCTGTTCCTTCACCGGGAAGTGCTTCTGGATGGAAACGTCATACTGCTTCAAGCCCGGGCCGCGCTCGGTACCGACGCCCGTGCTGCCCAGCGTGCCCGCCTGGGCGATCCGGTAGGCTGAGGTATCGAACCAGCGAGTGCCCGGCCCCACATCGCCGACCGTGCCACCCGTCCCAATGCGGTCGGCGCGGGCGCCGCGGCTCAGCGTGCCAGAGTTGTCCGGGCCTTGAATGGTCAAGGGGAAGCCGCTGCGGAAAGTCAGGATGCCGCCCAGCGCCCAGTTGCCGATCACGCCCTGGAGAACCGGATTCATCATCGCGCCGTACGGCTTGCCTTTACCGATGGGCAACTCGTACACGTGAGTGAAATTGAACATGTGGCGTGCATCGAAGTAGGTGGGACCCCATTCGGCCTTGCGGTCATAGAGATACTGCCAGTAGGCCGATTGTGACGCCGACTGGCCGCCCTCGCCGTAATAGCCGATGGCGTCGGACATACCCTTCGATAGGGTGTAGTTGGCCTGGAACTCGAGCCCACTCGTCATTCGCTTGCGCAGCGTCACTTCCATGCCGTGATACTGCTGGTTGCCGTTGCTCTCGGTGCCGGAGATCTGGGTGATCCGGTCGAGCAGCGGGTTGCAGCACAGATAGGGGCTCCGCTCCACGCCGCCTCCTGGCAGCAGGCGCCGCTGGAAGTAGGGCATCGGAACAACCAAGTGATGTCCCTTCTGGCCGACGTAGCCTACAGTGGCCACCATCTGCGACGGCAACTGCCGTTCGACGGTGAAGTTCCATTGTTGGGTGTTTGCCGGGCGCACGAACGGATCCCAAAGGCGAATGTTGGTTCCACGATAGGGATCGGCCTTGCTCAGGGTGGTAAGTCCCTGCGCGGAGTTGCTGAGTGGGAGCGGGAAACCTGCGCCGTCATACCGGCCTTCAAACTCGGCGTTGAACGGCGGGTTTAGCGGAAGGCGGAGGTTGGTACCCGTTCCTTCCATGAACGATGAGATGGTGTAAGCGCCGCGCACGACAAAATTCGTGACAAAACGTGGCGACCAGGCAAAGCCGATACGCGGCTGGAAGTCCTTCCGGAACGGCTCGTACAGCGCACGGCTGTTGCCGCCCTGGCCAGCCAGCAACAATTCGCCGCTGAACGGCGAGAAGTTGGCCTGCCGGTCGTTCACCTCTACCAGCGGGGTGTGATACTCCCACCGAATGCCGAGGTTCAGCGTGAGCGAGTCCGTTACCCGCCAGTCGTCCTGGAAGTAAGCGCCCCAGATGGTTTTGCGGTGCCCCCACGTGCCAGTGTCGAGACCCCGGCCGAGTGTAGTGGGCAGTCCGAGGAAGAAGTCGGCGTCGCCCCAGCCCACGGTGGCCGACGTCAGACCCGTGAACTGGCCGCTGAAGGTCATGAGTCCAGTGCGGCCGTTGTTGCCGGCGTAGAAGGTGTTCATCTGCTGGCGCAGCACCTGCCCGCCCATCTTGAACATGTGCCGACCCCGGATGACGCTCAGGTTGTCGGCGAAGTGATAAGTGGTGTTTGCGAATAATTGTTGGGTCCCGATGTTGGCGTTGCCGATGCCACCGGTCAGGCTGTTGCCAAAACCGATCGACAGCAACCCGGGACTGTTCACTCCAGCGATGCCAAGTTGCTGGTTCAAATCGCCGTAGCCCTTGTTGGCGCCGCCGTTATGGAGCGTGATGCGGTTGACGCCAAACCGGGATTCGTTCACCATGCTAGGACTGATGCTGCGGGTCCAGTTGAGCACGCCTGCCTTGAACGGCGACTCATTGAAGCTATTGAAGGTAAGCGGGAAAGTATTGAAGGAGGGCGCGGACTGGATGCTGTGCGAGTACCGTACGGAAACGTCATCTTTGTTGCCCGGCTTGGCATCTACCTTAATGTCGCCCTGGTCCAGGTTCAGACGGCTGGAGGCGGCGTTGAGCTGATTGAACCGCAGATCGGAATTTAGCGGCAGCGGGTAGAGGCTCTGGTCGGCGTAGAGATTCCGCGCCACGGGGCTCTGCATGCTGAGCGGAATCTGGTTGTTCGCGAAGGGCAGCCGGTTCCCACCCGTGGGCGCCGAGAACGGATCGTAAAGCTGGATGTTAGCCCGGCCCGGGATTTCCTGGGAGAGGTTCAGCAGGCGGGAGAAATCGCCCTGGCGGAACGCTGCCGGTGTCACTGATGGACGGCCGATAGTCGCCGGGGTCGGACGGCGCATGCCCATGTAGTTGGCGTGGAAGAACAGCTTGTCCTTGCCGTTAAACACTTTCGGGATTGCAACCGGACCGCCGACCTGAAAGCCGAACGAGTTGTAGCGCATGAACGGCCGGTCCAGGTTGTTCCAGTTGCGCGCCCAGTTGTTGGCGTTCAGTTTGTCGTTCCGGAAGAAGTGGAACAAGGAGCCGCGCAGATCGTTGGTGCCGGACTTCATCACAACGTTGAT
>CAYPUQ010000497.1:0-4297 GCA_964413655.1 uncultured Solibacteraceae bacterium
ACCCGGGCCGCCGATAAAGCCCACTCTTCCAGCGACTTGGCGGCCTACGTCGCCAGCGCGTCGGACCTGACGCCCGAGGAAAAATCCATCCTCGAAAACATGCGGTAACGCGTTGCGGCCGCAAATAACTAAAAAAAGGAGAGAATAGCCCCGAAAATCCCCGCCGAATCTAACCCTACGTTCCGCGCTCGCACGGCACGTGTCCCTACAGGCTCCGCAAATGAAACCCGCCGTCCACGTTCAGTACTTGCCCCGCGCTATAGTCGAGCAGCCCATCGGCGATCGCCCGCACGGCCTTCGCTATGTCGGCCGGCTCGCCCATCCTCCGCTGCGGCACCAACCCGCCCGCGATCTTCTCCTCGTAAGCCTGCTGCACTTTGGCGATCATGTCCGTCCGGATCACCCCCGGCCGGATTTCGAAGACCTGAATCCCTAACGGCGCCAACTTCTCGGCGTACAGCGCCACGCTCATGCTCAGCCCGGCCTTCGAGATGCAATACTCCGCTCGATTGACGCTCGCCGCGTAAGCCGAGATCGACGTCACGAACACGATCCGCCCGCTGCCCCGCTCCACCATCCATCGCGCCGCTTGCTGGGTCAGGAAGTGCGGTCCGCGCAGGTTCGTGTGGATCAACTCGTCGAAGCTCTCCTCGGTCGCCTCGAGGATGTCGCGGCGTTCCCGCGGCGCGACCCCCGCATTGTTCACCAGCAGGTCCAGCCGCCCAAACTTCTCCCGCGCGAAATCCAGCAGCGCCGTCCGGTCCTCGCCCGACCCCACGTCGCACTGGAAGATCTCCGCGCCCGTCTCCGCCTGCAACGATTCAGCCAAGTCCCGCCGCCCCCGGTATGTCGCGATAACCGCATCCGTCCGCGCCAGTTCCGTCGCGATGCCCCGCCCGATGCCGCGGCTCGCTCCCGTCACAATCGCGACCGGCCGCTCCGCGCTCACCGCTTCGCCTCCGCGAGCGCTTCCTCGATCCCCGTCGAGATCTCTTTCACGGTGAACGTCTCAATGAATGGCCGCCCGTTTACGAACACCGTCGGCGTCCGCCCGATCCCGCGCGCCACGCCCTCCTCGTAATCCTCTTGCACGGCCTTGGCGAGACCCTCATCCTTCAGCGCCGCCAAAGCCTTCTCCGCATCGGCGTCATTGGACCGCGCGAACTCCCGCACCTTGCCGCCGAAATTCTCCAGCGTGGTCTCACGAAGCCCAGCCAGCATGAACCGCCGGAACTTCACCCCTAGTTCATGATCGAGCCGGTCGAAATGCCGCGCTGCAATCGCCGCCGGCCGCGCCCAATTATGCTTTGGCAGCGGAAAGTCGCGATGCTCGAACGCCACCCGGTCGCCGTACTTCGGCAGAAGCTGCTCGTCCATCATCCGCCGGAACGCCGCGCAATCCGAGCACGCCAGATCTTCCCAAATCACCACCCGCACCTTGCCCGCCGGATTGCCCTCCACCGCCAAACCAGCCACACCGGCCGCCACCAACAGCCCCGCCAACGCCACTGCTCTCATGTGAGTGAACTACCAGTCTACCGGGTCGCCACCGCCCGCCGGTGCGCCGCGCACTCGCGCTACCGGCGGGCCAGCACGACTCGCGATGGATAGAGGTTTTGCTTGATAGGCCGTTCCGTGACAACGCGGAAATCGGCCTCTTCCAGCCAGGTGTCGATCCGTTCCTCCACCTGGCGGCCCCAGAATGCCGGCGCCACCGTGCCCGCAAATCGGTATAAGCGATTGAAGAAGCCGGCGTTCTGCCCAATACAGACAACCGTCAGCGTACCACCCGGGCGCAGCACCCGCCGGAACTCGTCGAGCGTCATCAGGATGTCGTCGGCCGCCAGCAGTTCGAACAGATAACAGCAAAAGATGGCATCGAACGCCGCCCGGCGGAAGGGTAGATAACGGGCGTCGACCGCTTGGCAGGAAGTCCACGAGTTCGGGAAATCGCGCCTGGCCCGCCGCAGCGTGTGGGCCGCCATGTTCGGAGACAAGTCCAGGCCCATGGTCAGGCCGGACCGGTTGGCCTCCACCAGCCGGTGAAACATCTCACCGGACCCGGTCGCGACTTCCAGCACCTGCATTCCATCGCGCAGTCCCGACACTTCAACGGCGCAGCGGTGCGCGTTCGAATGAAAGAAGAATGTGGACAGCGGGTAGACCCCGGCGAGGATGTCATAAACACGGCGCGTGCGCCGCGCGATCGTTTGCGGAAGGCGGTCGCGCGCGACGGCGACTCCAAGTTCGTCCACTGGCTTTAGAAGGGATTGGATCATTAGGCTCTCGTTGGTCAGGAAACGGTGGCTAGATGGGGCGCCATCGCGGGAATTTCGATTTCGGTCCGGGTTCCCTCCCCGGCCTTGCTGTCAATCGACATCCGGTAGTCGGCGCCGAACAGGACTTTGAGGCGCTCGTTGACGTTACTAACGCCGATGCCCTGCTCGAACAGGTTCTCCAGGCTGGCCTCGGGAATGCCGACGCCGTCGTCCTCCACCATGATATGGAGGCGGCCTTCTGCCTGATGAACCCGGAGGCGGATCGTGCCGCCCTCGACCTTGTTGGCAAGTCCATGCTTCAGACTATTCTCCACCAAAGGCTGGAGCAGCATGTTGGGCACCTGCCAGTCGAGGGTTTCCGGCGCCACGTCTTTCACCACCCGCAGCTTACTTCCAAAGCGTACCAGTTCGATGGAAAGGTAGTCGTCGATAAACGCCAGTTCCTCACGCAACGAGACGAGGTTGTCGGTCTTCCGCATCAGCCGCCGGAGGATGTTCGACAACTTCACAATCACCGTCCGCGCGGATTCCGGACTGGTGCGGACCAGGGCCGCGATCGAATTCAAAGTGTTGAACAGGAAATGCGGATTGATCTGGCTCGTGAGCGCGCGTAACCGGGCTTCCTGCAAGTGCCGCTGCTGCTCCACCAGTTTCTGTTCGGTGCGGGCGTTGCCCCAGATCTTCAGCGGTAACACGACGGCGAAGATGGTCGTAAACCACGCCGCGAGGTACTCGGCGGGATGGATGTCGTAGTTGCTCGGGTACAGCGTGAACAGGAACCGCGAGCCGAAGATCCGTTCGCTGCCGAGCCGGATCAGTTCCACCGATGCCAGAACGGACAGGGATGTCAAATGAAAAAGAGCTAGCTTGTGATTGGCCCGGTTGCGGATCACCCTGTAGATATTGAGATCGGGAAACGGTGAGACGCTCCAAATTAGTTCCGGGTCGGGCGCCACGTCGCGCAGCAAAGCGCCCAGTACGCCCACCCCGGCGAACAGGAACATCGACAGGATCTCCCCGTCGAACATGGCCGGCAGCGAGATCAGCACGCCCGCCACCAGGGCGCAAATGTAGCCCCCCACCAACCCGGCGATCAGCGACGCCTCCAGGCCGAGGTCGGCCGGCTTGTAGATGCCGGTGAAAACCCGCAACGCCACTCCGGCGCCGAAAACCGCCGAGATGCTAAGGGCGAGTGTCAGCCGCTGCCGGAGCGTCCGCTCCTCTCGCAGAAGAATCCTCTTGAATGCCGTGAACCGCACCAGAACGCTGGCGACCGAGGCGGCGACAGCCAGCTTGACGAGCAAATTGACCAGGTGCTGATCCACCATTCAGGGTCTGCGCCTCATTATAATTGAGTGTCTGGAGTGAATTTCGATCCTAGTGGCGCGGGCGGCGCCTCGCTGCGGGTCAGCAAGGTCGCCGAAGCCGATCTCCCCACCCGTTTCGGGCACTTCCGCATCTACGGATTCGCCGCCCATCTCGATGGCAACGGCACACCGGAAGAAGCTGTCGCGGTGTCCATGGGCGACCTCCGCGGCGAACCACCGCCACTGCTGCGCATACATTCTCAATGTCTCACGGGCGATGTCTTTCATAGTCTGCGCTGCGACTGCCGCGCCCAACTTGAGCTCAGCCTGCGGATGATCGCCGCCGAGGGACGCGGTCTCGTGATCTACGAGAACAAGGAAGGTCGCGGCATTGGGCTGCTGAACAAACTGCGGGCTTACGAACTCCAGGACCAGGGCGCCGACACCGTCGAGGCCAACGAGCAGCTCGGTCTCGAAGTGGATTTGCGCGACTACGAAGTGCCTGGCGCCATCCTGCACTATTTCGGCGTCGGCCGTGTCCGGCTCCTCTCGAACAACCCCCAAAAGATCAGCGCGCTAGAAGCCGCCGGCATCCACGTCGCCGAGCGCGTCCCCTGCCACGGCGCCGAAGTGGAAGGTGCCGCCCGCTACCTGCAAACCAAGCGCGACAAACTCGGCCATTTGATCGAGGGATTCTAGCAGGGGAATCGG
>CAYPUQ010000498.1:0-4296 GCA_964413655.1 uncultured Solibacteraceae bacterium
AGGCGAAGCCGGCCGCACCCGCTCCACCGCCACCGCCGCCGGGCGCCACCCGCGCCGAAGTCGAGGACATCGTCGACCGCGCGCTGGCCCGCAACACGCAGCCGCGCTTCTCGATCCTCGGCCTGAACGTCGGCGCCGACGACGAGGGCCGCGTCACTTTCAGCGGCCGTGGCCGGTACTTCGCTCCGTTCCGCGAGCACTTCGCCGTGCAGGCGCAGGGCGAGTACATGTACTTCCGCGATCGCCAGGAGGGCCAAGGCGACCTCGGTTTGGTCACTCGCTGGGATCGCCTCCAACTTGGCGGGTTCTCGAGCTTCAAGACCATCAGCTTCCGCGACTATCAGCAAGCCGGCACGCTCGGGCAGGCGGCGTTCATGTTCGACTATCTGTTCCGCGGCGGCAAGATCGGCGCCTTCGGAACCAAATCGTTCCTGAACAACGCCGTCATCAATCGTGAGTTCGGCTTCAATCGCGTGACCGAAACCTACCTCAACGTCGTCGATCAGCTCGGCGGCCAGGGTACCGTGCAACTCGGACGTCACGCCTGGCTGGAAGGAAATATCGGCTACCTGAAGACCAAATCCGACAACGACAAGGCCGGCGGTACGCTCCGCTTCGTCTTCCCGCTGAACAATCGCTTCGCGTTCACCGTGGAAGGCGGCGTCAACGAAACGTTGGTCGGTCCCGGCAACAATGGCCGCGCCGTGGCCGGTATCCTGTTCGGCAACTTCACTCAGCCGCGCGACTTCCTCGACGTGAGCCACCCGGTTCCGATGGACGTCCCGCGCGTCCGGTATGAATTGCTGACCCGCACCATCCGCACGGGGAACGCCCCGCCGGTGGTTGTGGCGCAGGATCAGATCGGCGTGCAGCCGGGTCAGATCACGCTCAACGCTTCCGACTCTTACGATCCCGACGGCGACCCGATCACCTTCCAGTGGTCGCAGGTGGCCGGACCGGCGGTCAGCATCGCTGGCGCAAACATGGGCGTCGCCACCTTCAACGCCGAAGCCGGACAGACTTACGGCTTCCGCGTAGCGGTGAGGGACGACCAGAATCTCGAGTCGGTCGGCCGCGTCACCGTCAGCACCCGTGAGAACAGGGCGCGGATCATACGGTTCACCGCAAATCCGCCCGTCATTAGTCCGGGTGACACAGCTACCTTGAACTACACCGTCGAGAACGCCGATAGCGTCACGATCACCGGTGTCAGCCAGACGCTCGATCCGAACGCAGGCAGCGTAAGCGTGAATCCGGGTGTCACCACCAACTACACGCTCACCGCGCGCAACGCCCACAGCGAAGACACGGCGGTTGTTACCGTGATCGTCGAAGAGGCGCTGCCTCGGGTCGTGAACTTCTCGGCGAATCCGCCGAACATCGCTCCGGGTGGAACGTCGAACCTCACTTGGACCACTCAAAATGCCGACTCGGTTGAGATCGTCGGCATCGGCACGTTCGGCCCGAACGGCCAGACTCCGGTCTCGCCGGCGCAAAGCACCACCTATACACTGATAGCCCGTAACCAGCAGGGCGAAACACAGGCCACCGCAACGGTGATTGTTGGACCGGGCGTCGGAGCCCCGATCATTCGGAGCTTCACAGCTAATCCGCAGGAGATCGCCGAAGGGCAGTGCTCGAACCTGAGTTGGGCGGTGGAGGGGGCGGAGACCGTCACCATCTCGACCATTGGCGAAGTTCCGGCATCTGGCAGCCGCGAGGTTTGTCCGACGGCCAACACGACCTACCTGCTGACCGCCACCAACCAGGCCGGTCAGTCGACTGCGAACGCATCGATCGTCGTCCGGGCGGCAGTCCGCATCATCAGCTTCACAATCGACCCGACCACGATCAATCAGCCGTTCCAGTCCATCACGCTGGCGTGGCAGACCGAAAACGCCGAGGGGGTGTTCATCTCCGAGGGCATCGGCCCGCGTCCGCTTAGTGGCTCACTGACCACGGTTGGCCCACCGCGCACTACCACCTATGTGCTGACCGCGGTCGGCCGCGGAAGCCAAGCAACTGCGTCCGTCACGGTAACCCTGGATGAGACCGGCGTGGTGGATCCAAATCGTCCACCCACGGCGATCATCGCCGGTGGTCCGGAAATCGTAACCGCATTCCGGGAACTGCGGTTGAACGCGGCCGGATCGTTCGATCCGGATGGCGACCAACTCACGTTCCAATGGCGCAGCATCGATGGCCGCGCCGAAGTGCTCGACCCCTCGTCGCCAACGCCGACCGTGAGCCTGGTCGATACCAACTACGGCGACTTCAACTTCGAGGTGCGCGTCAGCGATCCGAGCGGCGCCAGCAGCGTTGCCAACGTTCGCGTCACTCTCGTCCAGGCCCGGCCGATCTTCTGACGGCCCGGCTCAACAGACCTCGGTCCGTACAGGCCGCTACCGCCACTGGTGGTAGCGGCCTGTGCTGTTTTTGCTTTTCGAGAAGAGGGAAAATTGATATGATCTAGAAGTACCAGTACTTCCATTCGATGCGACTCTTCAACCCGATTCTCCTACTGTGTCTACTGACACCCGCCAACGCCCAAATCACCGGCGAACTGAAAGGTATCGTCCTGGACAGTTCCAGCGCCTCGGTCGCGGGCGCGAAGGTCACGCTGACCAATGCCGAGACCGGCGCTCAGCGGTCGCTGCAGTCCGATTCGCAAGGCCGCTTCACATTCGGATTGCTACCAATCGGCCTCTACGACCTTACCGTGGAAGCGTCCGGTTTCCGCATGGCCGGCATCTCCGCCGATGTCCGGACCGGCGAGGCAACCAGCGTTCAGTTGCGCCTTGAGGTAGGGCAGGTGACCGAATCGGTCACCGTAACCGACGCGGTCTCTCCACTCGACATCGAGAATGCGCAGCTACAGAATTCGATCACGGGGGCCAGCATCCAGGAAATTCCCGTTGGTCGCAATCTCAACCAGTTCGCCACAACGGCGCCGGGGATTGCGCCTGTTTCGGCCAACAATTCGTTTCTCGGCTCGGGAAGTTTCAACGCCAACGGCGGAAGAGGGCGCGGCAACAACATCACTGTCGATGGAATCACGATCACCGATGTCGCCGTCACGGGTACGGGGAGCTTTCTGGCCGCGGTCAATTTCTCCTCGGTGCGCGAGGTGAAAGTCATCACCAACAACTTCTCCGCCGAATATGGCCGCAACTCCAGCGCCCAGGTTCTGTATTTGACAAAGAGCGGAACCAATAGCTTGCATGGCGAGCTGTACGAATACTTCCAGAACGACAAGTTGAACGCCCGGCCTTTCTTTGATACCACCGGCCGCACGAACGTCACTCGCGTCAATACCTATGGGTTCGAAGTGGGTGGTCCGGCGCTGCTGCCTGGCCTCTACGACGGCCGGAACCGGAGTTTCTGGCACGCGGCTTACGAGGGGCAGAAGGCACGCGGCAGTAGCGCCACCCGCATTGCGCTTGTGCCGACTCCCGGCATGATGGCCCAGGTAACCGACCCCACCGCGCGGCGTCTGCTCGACCAGTATCAGATGCCGACCACTGACAGCGGGCGGCTCACCACAACGTCACCGAACACCACGGATGCCTGGCAGTTTTCCGTGCGCGGCGACCACTACATCGGCCCGCGCGACACGCTGTGGGTTCGCTACGCGCGCTACAACCAGGACATCACGAACGAAGTGTTGACCTTCGTTCAGGGGAACCTGCCGGGGTTCGGCGTGGCTGCCAAGAGTACGCCGCAGCAGGCGACGCTGCAAGAGATGCACCTGTTTTCCCCATCGCTCGTCAACGAATTCCGCTTCGGTTTCGGAGGCGGCGACGCAATCTATCCAATGGACACGACCTATCCGCTCGGACCGCGCGTTCAGTTCCAGAACGCCGAAGTCGCGCCTTTTGGAATGTCGAGCATCTTCCCGCAAGGCCGCGAGCAGCGGACCTACCAGTTCACCGACAACCTGTCATGGACGCGGGGAGCGCACAGTTTCAAGTTCGGCGGCGAATACTATCACATCCAGGCCGATAGCGTGTTGGATTCGGCCGTTCGCCCGGTCTTTGCGTTTGCCAACTGGGCGGATTTTGCCGCGGGCCGTCCCGCCCAGGTGACGCAGCGTTTCGGCGATTCGTTCCGCGAGAACCGGGTGAACAACGTATTCGCTTTCGCTCAAGACGATTGGAAGATCAGCCGGAGCCTGACGTTGAACCTCGGCATGCGGCTCGAATGGGCGGGCGGTCCGACGGAGAGGAACGGCCGGATCTCCAACCTGAATCTCGATAACCGCAGTTCCTTCGGCGCCGCCGGGGCTGGACCGTTTGG
>CAYPUQ010000499.1:0-4293 GCA_964413655.1 uncultured Solibacteraceae bacterium
CGTACGGCGCGCACCAGTTGCCGTATCACCCGCAACGGCTGCGCTCGGCGCGGGGCGGTGGATCGCCGCTGCCGGTTCCCGAGGCGCTCAACACGCTGGCGGCGGCGTTCCGCCGCGGACCGGCGGCGATCATCGACGGACGACCGGACCGGGTGCTGTCGCACCGCTACCGCCGTCTGGCTGCTTCGATTCCGGGCAGCACGTACGTAGTGGTACGTCCAGCCGAGGCCGCGTTCCTCGATGGCATGGCGAGAATGGCCGGTCTGCCGGCAGGCAGTCTGGGCTATGATTTCGAACACAGCCGCACGGTGTTGAGCTTCGGCGCGCCGCTGCTGGATGGCTTTGGCACACCGGGACGAATGTTGGGGCTGTGGAGCGGGCATGCCGCCGCCCAGGACGAGCCGGAGTGGCGGTTGGTGCAGGCGGAAGCGGGACTGTCGAGGACGGCATCGGTGGCGTGGCGATGGGTTCCGGTGCAGCCGGGCTCGCTGGAAGACCTCGCGCGGACGTTGGCCGGTTTGGCCAAGGAAGGTGCGAACGATCACCAGGTCGCGCAGGCGGCGCGTGCGATCGGAATCGACGAGGGCGAGTTGCGCGACTTGGCCGCGCTGCTGGTCGCGCAAGGTCCAGCCGTGGCGGTCGGGCTTGGTGGAAGTCCCGCGGTGGCGGAGTTGAACTTCGCGCTACGGGCCGTCGGCTCCACGGGCGGTATCGTCGCTCGACGGCCACTGCCGCAGCCGAAGACGGCCGTGCTGGCGCCCGAGACACCGCTGGACGCGATCGCCGATCACAGCCTGAACGCCATCTTGATCGATTCAACGGTTCCAGCGGCGGCCATACCGCGCGAACTGCTGCGGCGGAAGTTGACGCCGCGCGGGCAGATTTTCGCGCTCCAGGCGTACGACGCGGCGAGCGTGGCCGACATCGCGATTCCGGCGCCGGCGTTTCTTGAGGAGTGGACCGACGCGCCGACTCCGCCGACGGCGGCGCGGGCTTCCTATGCGGTCGCGAAACCATTGCGGCCGGCGCCGGATGGGGTGGTAACGCCGGACGAGGTGCTGCGCACGATCGCCGAAGCGGCGGGGTTGCCGGAAGGGGCCGGACCGTCGATTGAGGACGGCATCCGGGCGCGGGCCGAGGCGCTGCATGAGCAGGGCCGGGGACGGGTCTTCGATCCGGAGTCCGGCGAGGAGACGGAGATCGGCGAGATCGAGTCCGGCGAAGCGCTGTTCGAGCAGTTGTGCGCCGGCGCCGTGTGGATCGACGAGGGGCCGGGTGCGGTCCGGCCGCTGCCGCTGAGAGCGCCGGAAAGGGCGGCAGCGGGGTTCGCCGCTCCAGCCGATAGCTGGCTCGGCGGATGGACGCCGGCGGTGCTTCCGCCGCTGGCCGCCAAGCTATACCAGGAGTCGAAATTGCGGGAAGTGCCCGCCGCCGGGAGGCCGATAGCGTCATGAACGAACGGACAACAGTACAGCACCGCTACGCGATGTCGATCGACCTGGACCGCTGCACCGGCTGCGGCGCCTGCATGGTGGCTTGCGCGGCCGAGAACAACGTGCCGCCGGCGCGGGAGCGGATGACCTACCGCACGGGCATCACGCCGATGATCGTACACGAGGTGTCGAACGGGGAGACGGGCGCGGCAAAACGTTCCGCGTTCATCCCGCTGCCGTGCATGCAGTGCGAGCACGATACCCCGTGCGTGAAGGTATGCCCGCAGCAGGCGGTGGAGTTCGACGAGAAGACGGGCATTGTTACGCAGATGCCGCAACGGTGCCTCGGCTGCCGCTACTGCATGGCGGCGTGCCCGTATCACGCGCGGTATTTCAATTGGTGGGACCCGGCGTGGCCGGAAGGCATGGAAGTGACGATGAATCCGCGCGTGGCGCCGCGGTCGCGCGGGGTGGTGGAAAAGTGCAACTTCTGCCACGGCCGGTTGCATGCGGCCGAGGAGAAGGCGCACGCGGCGGGGCAGCGCGACATTGACCCGGCCGATGTTGTGCCGGCGTGCGTGGAGGCGTGCCCGACGCAAGCGATCGCTTTCGGCGATTTGGACGACGCGGAGGGCGAGGTGGCGCAGGCGGCGGTGCAGCCGGAGACGTTCCGGCTGCTGGCGCGGCTGGGGACGGAGCCGAAGGTTTATTACCGGTCGCGGCGCGAGTGGGTACGCGCGATGGCCGAACGCAACGGTAACGGAAAGGAGAAGTCTCGTGGCTGAAGCTCAAGTTCTCGACCGCCGCTGGATTTCGCGCGGGGTGGACCGCGCGCCGACGCTGCAGTTCTCGATGTGGCTGGTCCCATGGGTAATGCTGCTCGCGCTCGGCATCTACGCGGCGTACCTGTGCTTCGCCTACGGTCTGAACCAGACCAACCTCGACAACCGTTTCGCCTTCGGGCTGTGGATCTACCTCGACCTCGCCATCATTGCGCTCGGCGCTGGCGCGTTCTTCACCGGCTTTCTGGTTTACATCCTGCGTTGGAAGGATCTGAAGGCGGTGCTGCACAGCGCGGTGGTGCTCGGGTTCATCTGCTACAGCGGTGCGGTGGCGGTGCTGGCGGTGGACGTTGGCCAGCCGCTGCGGGCGTGGTTCACATTCTGGCATCCGAATACGCACTCGATGCTGACGGAGGTGACGTTCTGCATTACGGTGTACCTGGTGGTGCTGTCGATCGAGTACCTGCCGGTGCTGTTCCGCAACCGGCAGTTGAAACAGATTCCTTCGTTTTTGGTTTTCGAGCGGCGGCTCCATCTGCTGGTGCCGGTGCTAGCCGGCGTGGGTGCGTTTCTGTCGTTCTTCCATCAAGGTTCGCTCGGCGGCTTGTACGGTGTTCTGCGCGGCCGGCCCTTCGCGTTTCGCGAGGGCATCCTGGTCTTCCCATCGACGTTCTTCCTGTTCGTACTGTCGGCCATCGCGGTGGGTCCGGCGTTCGTGCTGTTGACCACGCGGCTGGTGGAACGGGTGACCGGGAAGCGGCTGGCGAAGCCGGAGATTCTGCAGAAACTTGGCACGGTGTCGGGGCTGTTGCTGCTGGTGTACGTAGTGGCGAAATGCATCGACACGCTCATCTGGCTGAATGTGACGTCGCCGGCGGCGGGCTTCGCGCCGTGGGAGCACTACATGTATCAGCCGTTCGGCACATGGATTCTGTTTTCCGAGATCGTGCTGTTCGGGCTCGTGCCGGGGCTGTTGCTGGTGATGCGGCGGACACGAACGCAGAACCGTTGGCTGATCACCGGCGCGCTACTGGCGTGCGGCGGAGTGCTGGTGAACCGCTTCGTGCTGACGATTCAAACCCTGGCGCTGCCGACCTTGGCGTTCGACGAGTTTATGACCTACTGGCCGAACTGGCAGGAAGTGGCCACGTTCGGCGGAGTGATTGCATACGGCGTGATTCTGTACTCGCTGTCTTACCGGTATTTGCCGCTGTTCCCGCAGGAGCGGGAGTTAGCGGAAGAACAACAGGAGGTGCCGCATGTTTCCGGGCGTTAGCGGATTTCAATGGGATTTTGGCCACGTGCTGTTTTTGGCGCTGTTCTTCGGCGTCGTGAGTGTCGTGCTGACGACGTTCGGTGTCGCGGCGTGGCGGGCTTTTCGCGACGTGCGGAGCAAGCGGGTGGAGAAGGTTCGTTGGGAGGCCGAATTCGAGGAACTGGCTCCGCGCGACCGGCGCTGCCGTCACGAGTTGGCGGGGCAGGTGCGGCAGCGGGTTTGCCCGAACGGGTTCGACTGCCGCGAGTGCACGGAGCATCCGCGGTTCGCGGCGCTGCCGGCAGTGGAGCGTAGCGGCGACATCCTGGGCTTGGAGTATCCGGCGGACCGGCTGTATCATCGGGGCCATGCGTGGGTGCGGCCGGAGGGAGACGGCACGTTTGCGGTCGGACTCGACGAGTTGGGCAAGCGTTTGATCGGGCGGCCGGACGAAGTGGAACTGCCGCGTAAGGGCGAGCGAATCGAGACCAACGGGACCGGCTGGCGGATGAGCAAGAACGGCGTGGACGTGCGGGTGCTCGCCCCGGTGGACGGCGAAGTGATCGAGACCGGCGGTCCGGACCGGGACTTTTATCTGCGGGTGCGGGCGGTGGAATCGCCGGTGAACCTGCGGCACCTGCTCGGTGGCGCGGAACTGCGGCCGTGGCTGATGGCGGAGATCGAGCGGCTGGAGCGGCAGTTCGCGCCGGCGGCGACGGGTCCGACGCTGGCCGACGGCGGCGTGTTGATCGACGGGATCATGGACGCGGCGCCCGGCGAGGATTGGGACCGGGTGACGGGGAGCGTGTTTTTGGAGAGCTGA
>CAYPUQ010000500.1:0-4282 GCA_964413655.1 uncultured Solibacteraceae bacterium
GCGGATATGGGCGCGACCGACGAGGTATGGAACGCTTATCGAAAGACGGATTCGGCGGAGACACGGCGGGAGGTTGTCGAAATCCTTCAGGGCCGGACCAAGGCCGAACCGATTCTGAGCGCCCTGAGTACCGAGAAGGACGCTGAAGTGCGGCGGACATTCGTGCGAATGCTTGCGCTGACCAAGGATCCCGGCGTGACCGAGACACTGGTGAAGATCTATCGGACCGAGTCCGACGAGAAGATGAAGCAGGCGGCGGCCGACGGACTGTTCATTCAGAAGAACGCCGCGTCGCTGATCTCGTTGGCCCGCGGCGAGTCCGACATCGAGATGAAAAAGGTCTTGGTCGAGCGTCTGTCGCAGATACGTTCGAAGGAAGCGACCGACTACCTGATGGAGATCCTGGAGAAATAGAGCGGCTACTTGCGCAGGTCGTAGAGGTAGATCGAGTGGCCGATATGGCCGGTGGGTTTGTGCCGCTGGAGCCAGGCGAACGTTGGGCGGTCAAAGTAAACATCGTAAAGCTGGGTGACGCTGATCGCGACGAAGCAATCCAGGCTCTCGATCTTTTCGCGATCCCAAGCGCCGGGAATCGCCCAGGGTACGATTCCGTAGTGTTCGAGCTTCGCCATGCCGAAGTAGGAAATGCAGACGTGCGGCAGGTTGTGGCGGCGGACGTAGTTCCCCAGGCGCTTCGCGTCCTGGCCCCAGTCGATGTTGGAGTCCAGCACGTAGCGCGGGCCGTTCTCCGGGCCGCCCGACGGTGTGTTGAAGAAGGCCAGGTAGTAGGGGTGGATGCGCGCAACTTCCCACCCGTGCAGGAGCGCCAGCGGCAGCAGAAGAATCCAGGCTCGCCGGCGCGCGAGATCGGCAACCGCCGCCGTTCCGAGGACTATCAGGAACGGATAGACGGGCAGTATATGGCGGACGCCAATGTTCAGGCGTGAGAACATCGCGCTGCCGAACCACAGCAACGGCACGGCGGCGAGAACGATCCACGGGAGCGCCGTGCGCCAGGATCTTCGGCGAAAGACGGACGCGATGCCGATTGCCGCGGCCAAGCTAATCAGCAATAGCAGGGCCGTGGGCGTCTTAACAGCGAAGACAACCGGAAAGTAGTACCACCAGCCTGTTCTCGACTTTTCGCCGAGCAGGTACGATGGGTGGCCGGAAGCCGCGTGCTCGGTGAGCGCGTGGAAGCCAAGAAGCATTGGATGGGCGGGCAGGTTCCACTTCTCCGCGAATCGCTGGTAGTTGCGGCCGGCATCGGTCTCGGACCACACCTTGGTGTGCAGCGGTTCCACGCGCCCGCGCACGGCTCGCCAGGAGATGCGTCCGTAGCAGGCGCCCGCGACGAAGACCGCCAGCAGAACGGCGGCCAGCCCACCGGCGGCGAGACGGCGGAGCGAGAGCCGCCGAATTGCAGGCAGCGCTGAAAATACCAGGAGGACTGGGAGGATGAATGCGGAATACTTGGTGGCCATCGCGGCGCCGGTAGCGATTCCGGCCAGCGGCGCGTACAGGAAGCGGCGTGTCTTCAAAAACTCCAGCCAAAGAACCACCGCGAGGAAAGCGAAAAGAGTAACCGGCGCGTCCGAGGTGACATAACGGCCGTGGGCCAGCAGATTGGGGTCAAGAGCGAGGAAGAAAAGCGCCACGAGTGCTACGGCCGGACCGAACTGGCGCCGCGTCCACCACGCGACCGCGAGGGCGAGGCAAAGGGTCAGAACGATGGTGACCGAGCGCCCATGGAGCAGCAGCGAGTCGGGATCGACTGTGTTCTCGTATAGGAACGTCTGCGCGTAAGCGAACTGATTGGGCGCAGTCCAGCCCTCGGAGTCGAGATGGGCGTTCAGCGGCAGGAATAGCAGCGGCAGCGAACAGAGCAGCTTTCCGAGCGGTGGATGTTCGGTGTTGAGTTTGTAGTCGGCTGTTTTCCAATAGCTGTACCCGGCGGCGAGATGGACCGCCTCGTCGAACGTCTGCGACTCCTCGACGGCCGACGACCACATCAGGAAGCCCATCAGTGCGATGAGTGTGGCGGTGGCTGTCCAGAAAAGGCGTGGGCTCATCGGCACGCTACTCGATTGCCGACTCCCAGCCGCGCCGGGAGAGGTTGCGGTAGATCACCGCGCCCGCGGCGGCGGCCACCGCAAACATCCACACAGCGGCCGCCGGTTCCTTGAGCAGCAGTTTGCCGGCGCCGAACAGCACGCCAAATACGAGCACACAGGCCGCGCCCCAGCACAGCAGGTTCGCCGCGACGTCGCGGTCCGCGCGAACGTCCGGCTCCCGGGCCGCGATGGGCCCCCAGCCGAAGCCGGGGCGGGTGCGGCGGTAGAAGGAACGCAGGAGGTGATCTGGTTCGGGCGAGGTGAGATAGGTCACGGCGATCCATGCGGCGGTTGTGAGGCCAACGGTGATAATCATCAGCCAGGCGAACTGGACCGGGTCGTCGGAGTTGTAGCCGCCGGCGGTTTGAAGGTAGACCGAGACGATGAAGGCCACCGACATCGCCGAGATTTCACTCCAGGCGTTGACCCGCCACCAGTACCACCGCAGCAGCAGAACGCCGCCGGTGCCCGCGCCGGTGGCCATCAGCAGCTTCCAGGCACCGGCCACCGATTCCATGTAGAACGTGACGAACGCGGAGATGACAGTGAGAACGATGGTGGCGATCTGCGAGACGCGAACGTAGTGGCGTTCGCTGCCGTCTTTCCTGAAGAAGCGGCGGTAGAAGTCGTTCACCAGATAGGCCGCGCCCCAGTTGAGCTGCGTCGAGATGGTCGACATGAACGCGGCGGCAAAACCGGCCAGCATGAGACCGCGCAGGTAAGGCGGCAGGTAGTCGATCATGACGCGAACGTACCCGCTCTCGGGGTCGTCCAGGTTGGGGTACAGGAGGAGCGCGGCGAGCGCCGTCAGAATCCACGGCCAGGGACGGATGCCATAGTGGGCGATGTTGAACCAGAGTGTGGCGAGGAGCGAGTGCTTCTCGTCCTTGGCGCACATCATCCGCTGCGCGACGAAGCCGCCACCGCCCGGTTCGGCGCCGGGGTACCAGGTGGACCACCAGAGGATGGAAAGGTAGACGCAAAAGGTGATGAGCGGCATCCACGGCGAGCCGAGATCGGGAATGAAACTCAGCATGGACGCGGTTTCGCCGGCGGCGCCGCGGGCTTGGTCGAGCGCGATGAGTTTTTCCTTCATGCCGTCGATCCCGCCCACGGCGGACACGGCGGCAACGGCCAGCACAATCACCATGCTCATCTTGATGACGAACTGCACGGCGTCGGTGACAAGGACGCCCCAGAGGCCGGCGAGCGTGGAAATGAGCGAGGTGAGGGCAATCAGCACCATGACGATCGCGATAGCGGTGGTTTTGTCGACGTTGAGCACCAGCGTCAGGATCTTCACCATCGCGAGGTTCACCCAGCCGAGCACGATGCAGCCGATGGGGATACTGAGGTAGATGGCGCGGAAGCCACGCAGAATGGCGGCGGGCCTGCCGTGGTAACGGATCTCGGTGAACTCGATGTCGGTCATGACGCCCGCGCGGCGCCAGAGGCGGGCGTAGAAAAAGACGGTAAGCATTCCGCCGAACAGGTAGTTCCACCAGAGCCAGTTGCCTGCGATGCCGGCCTTGGCGACCATGCCGGTGACCGCGAGGGGTGTGTCCGCGGCGAACGTCGTGGCGACCATCGACGTGCCCGCCAGCCACCACGGGATGTTGCGCCCGGAGAGGAAGTACTCTTCGAGCGACTTGCCGGCGCGGGACCGGAAGTAGAGTCCGATGCCGAGGTTGAGCGCGAAGTAACAGGCGACGGTGAGCCAGTCGATCCAGGTGAGTATCAAGCGTTAACCCCGAATAGGGGATTATAGCGGGTGAGAGAGACTGTCTTGAAAGGTATGCCTGTGCGAATCTCGATCGCGATTGCGGACTGGCGCGGCTGTGCGGAAGACCGGTGCGCAGCGTATAGGCGTGGGGGAAGGTTCGATCATGGCCAAGCGCCTGATTCCGTCGTCGTTTGAGTGCGACTGTGGCCACCAGTCGCACTTCTGTGAGGGCACAGTCCGAGAATTGGAGGAGCAAAGCCGATGGCGCCGCAAGCCGATTGAGCTGCTGGACTCGGAAGTGGACGAACACGCCATCGAGTTCAGGGACGGGCGCGCCGCGGCGGTCATCTGTCCGCGATTGGGCCGCCGGGAAATCTCGACTTGGGCCGCATCCGACGTGGGAAGCGGCACCGCGAAGCGTTCCTCGCGGCCGGAAAACTAACTA
>CAYPUQ010000501.1:0-4243 GCA_964413655.1 uncultured Solibacteraceae bacterium
GGAACAACGGCCTGCATTTCCAGAAAGATGATTTTTGCGCCGGGAAGTAGCTAGGCCGGCTGCGCGACCAGCGCATGCGCGAGCAGCGGTATAACGACATGCAGGCGTCGCAAGAGCGGGCGCAAAAGCGGGCAGTGGTGGACCAGCGCCGGCGCGAAGGCGGATCTCGCTTCAACATCCGGTTCCCGGACGGGTATCTGAAGGAGTCGGTTCCCGCGCCGGAGCAGGTGATGGCGGCTCTCGCCGATTACGTCGATTTCACTGGTCTGCGGGACGACGGCGCGGCGCGAGTCCGGGAACCCGAGGCGGCAGTGCCGGTCGTGCAGCGGATCCGCCGCGGGATGAGCAAGGAAGAGATCGCCGAGGTGCTTGGGACTCCAACCAGGATGACTGCCCGGCACGAAGGGACGCTGGAGGTCGAGACCCGCGTCTGGGAGTCCGGCGATCAGGTGACGGAAGTGGATTTTACGGGTGGCGTAGCGGTGGCATTCCGCGTCACCTCGCGTTGAGCTCGCGCCTCATCGCGGCACATCGCTGAAGAACGCGCCCCGCCGCGTGCGCAGATCCCACCCGTAAGACAGCACCACGGAGACGCCCGGCAACGCCTCGACCCGCGACAGGACGCCAGCATCGAAATGCCACGATCCCATGCGTGCAATGTCCAGAAACGGTCCGGCATGAATGCGCAGGAACCCGTAGCGCCACACGGGCGCCGTCAGGTCGTGATTGAACAGGACATGCGAGCGGCCCACCAGCCCACGACCCTTGCGGCCGTTGCGAAACGCCGGATGGGCGCGGAGGCGGAGATCGTGGTCGCGGTCGTTGCCAAGTTGGAAGAGTTCGTCGAACGGCGCGGCGCCTGCCAGCCGCCCGGCGCGGGCGCGGGCGGCTGCCTGGAACCTGCGCGGCTGCCAGCGGAGATGCATTCCGCCCAGTGTCCGCGAGTAGAGTCGCCTCTCTCCGGAGAAGACCCGCCCCACCGCGGTTTCGGCGTGCCCGTCCAGGGACAGCCGCCGCTCCGGGACACGCAACAGCGCCACATTGACGCCCGTGAAAGGGGTGAGCCCCGTACCAGCCGGCGGACCGTCCAGATTGACGTAGGCACGGTGCGAGACCATCGCGCCGGCCCGCCACCGGAGCCGTGAGTTGGGGCGGAATCGCGCCTCTCCCGTGAGTTGGGTCACGTTCAGCCGGAAATCCTCCGGTGTGCCCTGGTTCCATGTCTCGCGCCAATGGCCGGCGCGCGCGTGCAGGGTCCAACGCGGGTCGGTGCGCAGCGGAAGGCTGAGTTCGGTGAGCGCACGGCGCTTCTGCGCGTCCCAGCGCAGCAGGCTGGTCGAGAAGATGCCCCTCGCGCTCAGGTTGTGGAACTCCGGAAACAGCGTTTGGTAAGGCAAGCCCGCGAACATGGACGCCACGTTGAACCAGCCGCCTCGTTGGAGAGTTGTGAGCCGGAGGCGAAACTCGTCGCTGTCCGGTTCGGCCTCAAGGTCGGTCCGCCAAGCCGGGAACAGCCGCAATTCTTCCAGCCGGACGCGTGCGGCGCGGTACGTCTCCAACGTGAGAACGGTGCGCGGCGCGACGGCCAGCGCGCGGTCCAGCAGTATGTTGCCGATACCGTCGACGGCCGACAGACGGGGCTGGCCGATGCGGTTCCAATACTTCAGCGCGGCTTCAGAATTGCCGTCCAGGAAGTAGAGCGTGGCGAGAAATTCGTTGGCGTAGTCATGCCGCGGGTCGATCCGCAGGGCCGCGTGCAGGTGGTGACGGGCCGTCGGGGAGTCACGCGCCCGCCACGCGTTGCTGGCCAGTTCCAGCAGCCGCTGGAACTCGACGTCCGGTCCGGCGGCGAGCAGGAGCAACGCCAGGATCACTGCCGGCGCGGGACGGCGACGAGCGTCCAGTTTCCGCCCGCCTTCCAGGCGCTCGCGAAGGCGCCGCGATCGAGACGGGTCAGCTTGTGGCGGGCGGGATCGTTCAAGTAGACGTTGGTCTCGTCGATCCCCGCGACGACGACGTAGTGAAGCGGAGCCGCTCGCGTCTCCCGCAATGCCACGATCAGCGGACGGCCGTTGCCAAGATGCTCCTCGATGTCCGCCCAGCCACCCTCGATGGCGAAGGCATGGAAGCCCTGGCCGGTGAAGTATCGCTGCAAAACGGAGGCGAGCACGCCGTCCGGACCGGGCCGGAGGCCGTCGCCGGGTCTGGCATCGCGGACGCCCCAATATTCAAGGATCATCGCCGCTACCGCCGGACCGCAGCCGTTCTTCTGCTGGCGCACGAACGGTACGTCGAGCCAGCCGGGTCCGGCGGCTGCAGCCGCGGCCGCGGAGAGCAGAGCAATCGTGGCGCCCGCCAGCCGCATCGGATTACTTCAGGATCAGCACCAATACGGCGGCGGCCAGCGCGATGACGATATAGGTCAGGTGTTCATTACTCAAGGCGCCGGCCGCGAAGTCCTTTTCGAACGCGGCGGCGCGCGCCGCCAGCCGCGCGAGTTCTTCGTCATCGAGCAGTTGCGCCGCCGCGGCCACCCGCTTGGCATCGATCGGCGTGGCCACCAGTGCATTGCGGGCGGCCTCGGAGTGGAAGAACTTCTCCACTTGGGCCAGGTGAGCGCGCCGCGACTGCGAGATCGCGCGTACTTCGCGGCGCAGTTCCTCGCGCGAGATCAGTGGATCGCCGGCCGGAAGCGCGGCGGGTGCGGCAAAGAGGCCGCAAAGAGAAGCGGCGAGTAAACGATGTGCAGCACGTTGCATCTTTATCATGTTCTATTGGTCTCCGATTACGAAACGGTTACATTGCCCAGTTACTCAATAGTATGCCGTAATCGGCCCGGCCGGATTTCATCCGAGATCGAACTTCTCCGGGTGCAGTAGCGGGTCGCCCTTCACCATCACCGGCCGTCCCATTACCTCTTCCAATTCTTCGAGGTAACGCTCGGGGCTCGATTTCAGCACCTTGCCGACATCGGGGTGGATCCGCAGAACCACATCCTTCCCCTCGATCACCTGGGCCATCTTGCGAGCCTCGGTCAAAATCTCGCCGATCACGGTTTGCGGACTCTTGACATATCCAGCGCCCTCGCACACGCCGCAGGGCGTACACAAGGCCCGCTCGAGGCTTTGCTTGACCCGCCGGCGAGTGATGGCCACGAGCCCAAAATCGTTGAATTGGAGAATCTTGTAGGGTGCGCGGTCGGCCCGCATCGCTTCCTCGAGCGCTTGCATCACCTTCTGGCGGTTGCGGCGCTCGTCCATGTCGATGAAGTCGACCACGATAATGCCGCCGAGGTCGCGCAGCCGCACTTGCCGGACGATCTCCCTGACGGCTTCGGTGTTGGTCTTCACGATCGTGTCTTCGAGCCGGTTCGACTTGCCGACGAATTTGCCGGTGTTGATGTCGATCGCCACCAGCGCCTCGGTCTGGTTGATGACGATATAGCCGCCCGACTTCAGCCAAACCTTGGGCCGGAGCGCTTTCTCCAGTTCGGCTGTCACGTTAAAAGCTTCGAAGATGGGTGTGGGCCGGGTGTACAGCTTCACCCGGTTCACCATCGCCGGCTGGAAGCGCTCGAGGAAGTGCAGGATACTCTCGTAGGTCTCCTCGTCGTCCACCCAGATACTCTTGAAGCTGTCGCTCAACTGGTCGCGCAGCGTGCGGCGGACCAGTTCCAGGTCGTGATGCAAGAGGCACGGCGCCTTCCGCCGCTCGGCCTTCTGGCGCATATCCAGCCAGAGGTTGTAGAGGAACGTCATGTCGGCGGCGATTTCTTCTTCCGAGCGTCCGTCGCCAGCCGTGCGGACGATAAAGCCGCCCTGCATACCGGCGCTGTGGGTCTGCACAACTCGCTTGAGCCGCTGACGCTCATCGTCGGTGGAAACCTTGCGCGAAACGCCGAGGTGATCGATGGTCGGCATGTAGACGACATAGCGTCCGGGAATCGCGATGTGCGACGTGATACGAGCGCCCTTTTGGCCCAGCGGTTCCTTCGCGATCTGGACGATGATCTCCTGTCCTTCTTTGAGCAGGTCCGCGATGGAGGGGAGTTCGGCTTTCTCGGCATGATCGCTCCGCTCCGCGGGTTCCGCCGCCGCTGCCGGTGGCCGATCTTCGGGCGATTGACGCCGCTCGTGGCGGGCTTCGCGCCGTTCCCCGCGCTCGGGAAGGGCACTACGTTCCACTGGCTCGCTGCGCTCGGGCCGGTCGCTACTACGCTCCGGCCGATCACCGCCGCGCTCGG
>CAYPUQ010000502.1:0-1889 GCA_964413655.1 uncultured Solibacteraceae bacterium
CGACGTCGGTTGTTACGGTTCGTCCATCCGAACCCCGAACATCGACCGGCTCGCCGCCAACGGCATCCGATTTACGAACTTCTACTCAGGCAACCCGGTCTGTTCTCCCTCCCGCGCGGCGCTGCTCACCGGCCGCTATCCGGTCCGCGCCGGCGTGCCCCGCGTCCTGTTTCCCCGCGATGCGACCGGACTGCCCGAGTCCGAAGTCACCATCGCCCAAATGCTGAAGCAAAGGAACTATCGCACGATGTGCGTCGGCAAATGGCACCTCGGCCATCTGCCAAAGTATCTGCCCACTACGCGCGGCTTCGACGGTTACTTCGGCATCCCCTACAGTAACGACATGACGCCGTGCTGGCTGATGGATGGCACGAAGGTCGTCGAGGACGACGCGCGCCAGGAGACCATCACGCCGCGCTACACCGAACGCGCGGTGAAGTTCATCGAGGAATCGAAAGGCGCGCCGTTCTTCCTTTACATGCCGCACACGTTTCCGCACATCCCCTTGTACGCCTCGCCGCGCTTCCGCGGTAAATCGCCGCTCGGCATCTACGGCGATGTCGTCGAGGAGATCGACTGGAGTGTCGGTGAAGTGATGAACGCGCTCCAACGAACCGGCGCCGAAAAGAACACCTTGGTCGTGTTCACTTCGGACAACGGGCCATGGTTCCTCGGTAGCCCTGGTAAACTGCGCGGCCGGAAGGGTACCACCTACGAGGGTGGTCAGCGCGTGCCCTTCATCGCCCGGATGCCGGGCCGCGTGCCGCGCGGCAAGGTCAGTCATGGTGTCGCGTCGGTGATGGACATGCTGCCGACCATCGGACGGCTTTGCGGGGCGCCGCTGCCGGATCAACCGCTCGACGGCATCGATATCGGGCCCCTGCTTTCGGCGCGCGAACAGGCGGTGGACCGCGAGGCACTCCTGTTTTTCGACGGCTATCATCTGCAGTGCGTTCGCCACGGCAAGTGGAAGTTGCACGTCGCCCGCTACAACGCCGCGCCATACCAGACTCCGCCGGAGGGAGGCCGCGTCAACCTGCCGCTTCCGCAGCCGGAACTCTACAACCTCGAGGCCGACCCGGACGAGAGCTATGATGTCGGGCCCGAGAATCCGGATGTGGTGAAGCAGATCCAGGCTCGTGCGGACCGCCTCATCGCCGGGTTGCCGGAACCGGTCCGGCAGGCGCGCGCCAGTGTTCTCGAACAACGGGTGGCGAATACGGCCACCGGTGCGAGTCCAAGATTGGCACAATAGGGGAAGTCATGTTGCCTCTCATCGGAATCCTGCTCACTGTGGCGTTCGGCCTCCGCGCGGCCGAACCGGGGTTTGTCTCGCTCTTCGACGGCAAGACTCTCAACGGTTGGTCCCTTGTGGAGAAGCGGAACTCTGGCCGCGGTTACGTCGTGGAAAATGGTCTGCTCGTTTGCCCGTCGGACGGCGGTGGCAATCTCTTGACGGAGAAGGAATACGCCGATTTCGTCTTCCGCTTCGAGTTCCGGATGGAGCCGGGCGGCAACAACGGTGTCGGTATCCGCGCGCCGCTCCAGGGCGATATCGCTTACAGCGGCATGGAGATTCAGATCCTCGATCACGACCACGAACGCTATCGCGGCCGCCTGAAGCCGACTCAGTATCACGGGGCCATATACGATGTTTTCGCGCCGTCGGCGACCGATGCGCTTCGACCTGCGGGGGAGTGGAACGAACAGGAGATTACCGCCGACGGACGTCGCATAATGGTCCGGCTCAACGGCCGTACCATCCTGGATGCGAACCTCGACACCGTCAAAGACCCCGCTATCCTCCAGAAGCACCCCGGCCTGGCCCGGGCTGGCGGCAGGATCGGCTTCCTCGGTCATGGCACCTTGATCGAGTTCCGGAACATCCG
>CAYPUQ010000502.1:1989-4237 GCA_964413655.1 uncultured Solibacteraceae bacterium
AGCGAACGGGCCGTTTCCGGCATCAACTGCATAAGCCCCAGCGCTCCTTTCGATGAAACAGCGCAGGGGTAATAGCCAGACTCGCGACGAATCACCGCGTGCAGCAGATCCGCGCCGAGGCCCTCGCGCGACGCCGCCGACTGAACAAACGGATCGAGTTCGGCTGGACGGTACGGGTCGCAATCGAACTTGGGCTTCATGGACTTCATCACGCCGCCGGCCGGCTTGTCCTCCCCCTCGGGTTCTTTCGCGCCATCCGTTCCGGACGGCAGCGGCGGCCGCGGTTCCAAGCGCGGCCAGGGGACCGTGAACCAGGATGGCGCCTCCTCCTGCGCCATCCCGGCTTGGCGCTGGACCGCGCGCACTTGCGCGGCCCGCGAACCCTCCATCCGCTCGCGCAAACTGGCGCGGGCCGGTGCCGCCTCCTCCGCCCAAACGGCGCCGGCCGCCACCAGACTCAGCCCCGCCAGCAGACGTCTTGGTCCCACATGCCACTATTCGGCGGAACCGGCCTTGGCCAGTAGTGGCCCGTTGCCCTATACTTGAGAAACTCCGGCCTCTGATTGGCCAAACTTTCGGAATCATGAATCTTCCTTATTGCAGACGAATCGTTTGCGCGCTGATTCTAATGCCGGCGGCTGTGAACGCTCAGACCGGCGCCTCTTCCATCTCGGGCGCGATCACCGATCCGTCGCAGGCCTTCATCCCCGATGCGACCGTTACGGCCACGAACGAGGACACCGGCGTTCAGTACCGCCAAACCACCACCGGCGCCGGTCTGTACGCCTTTCCCGCCCTCCCCGCCGGAACCTATTCCATTGCCGTCGAGAAAACCGGCTTCAAAACCGCCCAGAAGGCCGGCAACGTGTTGCAGGTGGGTATCCCGATCGCGATCGACCTTCAACTGGAAATCGGCCTGTCGAGCGAAACAGTCAGCGTCACCAGCGACAGCGACCCGCTCCAAACCTCCAATGCGACGCTTGGCAACGTGGTCGAACGGAAGGCCATCGTCGAGTTGCCGCTGAACGGCCGGAATCCGCTCAACCTGCTCGTCCTCGAACCGGGAGTCGTGCAGCGCGGCCAGGGCGGCGCTGGCTCGGGCGTTCATGTGAACGGCTCGCGCGACCGCGCCTTCAACACCACCATCGACGGTATCGAGGCCAACGAATCGAGCGTTCCGAATCCCCTGAATAACGTCTACCGGCTAACCCCGGACAATGTGCGGGAGTTCAAAGTCACTACCAGCAACGCGACGCCCGAGGAGGGCCGCAACAGCGGCGCTTCCGTGTCCGTTGCCACGCGTTCCGGCTCCAACCAGCTTCACGGGACGGTCTTCCACTTCCTGCGCAACACCGCGCTGAACGCCAACGACTTTTTCGCCAACGCCCAGAACACCCCGAAGCCCGACGTCAAAATGAACCAGTACGGCTTCGACATCGGCGGTCCAATCCGGAGGAACAAGACCTTCTTTTTTGGGAGTTGGCAGGGGCAGAAGCTCAACTTCGCGCAGCCGATCGACCAGGTCTTTACCGGCCAGCCGGTCCTCTACACCCCCGACGCACTGGGCGGCCGCTTCCGCTATTTTCGCGCCGATCCGAACAATCCCTTTGTGCTGGACGGCAACCCAATCACCCGCAATGTTCCTGCCCTGGTGGACCCGCACACCGGCGCTCTCCGGCCCGGCGTCCGGACGTGCGGCTCGGCGGGGGATATGAACTGTGTCGCCACCTACAATATGTACGCCGGCGACCCGCGCGGTATCGGCGGCGATCCGAAGATTCTCTCCTTGCTCGGCGATTTCCCAGCGCCCAACAGCTATACCGGGGGCGACGGCTTAAACACCGCCACCTATCTTTGGAATCCTCCCGTCCGGGTTCGCGGACCCTACATGATGGGCCGCATCGACCACCAGTTCAACGACAACCATACCGTCTTCGGCCGTTACCTGTTCTCGGACCAGGACACGCGTGACGGCGATCCGAATAACAACCGGCCCCGCGTCTACCCGAACTTTCCGCCGCTCGGCGAAGTGTACCGCCGCAGTCACAACCTCGCCGTGAGTTGGCGCGGCGTGCTGTCGCCGCGGATGGTGAACGAATTGACGGCCGGTTTCAGCCGCTTCTTCTTCCTGTTCACCCAGGGCGAGGCAAATCCCGCCTTCCCCGACATTCCTCCCTACGACTTTTTCAACATCAGCGAACCGTACTTAAACCGGCCGCGCACCAACCGCGCCATCACAACGCCGCAG
>CAYPUQ010000503.1:0-4236 GCA_964413655.1 uncultured Solibacteraceae bacterium
ACGAAGAGGCGCTCGGCTGGTTGCCGGCCTTGGCGTCCTCGATCATCTCCCGAAATTCGTCGAAGACATCCCCGTTCGTCCTGGGCAGCGCCTGGGCAGCGGCCGGCTTGCAAGCGTGACGCCTGCCCCACCAGCATCGACCCTGCTTTGCATCGACCCCCCTTGCCGCGGGGGTTCGAATCTGTTACTGTGCTAACGAGTCATCTGGGCAGCCACTCGGGCATTTTATTAACGTTGATTTCCGCGTGGAGGGGCTGCAATGAGTACTTCCGTGAGTGGGGCTTTGCCCCGGCAGGAGATGACTTTCCAGGCGACTGAGGCTCGTCCTCGGTTCCCTGGCATTCTGACCACGTCCGACGGCGCCGGCATCGTCGTCTGGGTGGAGACCCACATCACCCAGGGCGCCTGCGCATATCCCATCACTTCATCCACAACCATGGGCGGCGGCTACCAGGCCGAGGTCGCGGCCGGGAAGCGCAACCTGTGGGGCGAGGAGCTTGCCTTCATCGAGCCGGAGTCCGAGCACAGCGCGGCGAGCACGTGCGAGGGCTTCGCGGTGGCGGGCGGCCGTGTGACGAACTTCACCTCGGGCCAGGGGCTCATCCTCATGAAGGAGGTCCTGTATACCATCGCCGGCAAGCGACTGCCGGTGGTGTTCCACATCGGCGCCCGGGCCCTCACCTCGCATTCGCTGAACGTGCATGCCGGGCACGACGATGTGTACGGCGTGTCCGACTGCGGGTGGGGCGTGCTCTATGGGCGCAACGCGCAAGAGACTGGCGACCTGGCGCTGATTTCGCGGCGTGTCGCGGAAGACACGGAGACCCCGTTCCTGAATGTGCAGGACGGCTTCCTCACCACTCACACGATCGAGAACGTACGGCTGCCGGAGCCGGAGTTGATGGAGGCGTTCGTGGGTCCACCGTCGCGCCTGCGCAACCTCATGGACCCCGAGATTCCCGTGATGTCGGGCGTGGTGCAGAACCAGGACAGCTACATGAAGGGGAAGATCGCGCAACGCCGTTTCTACGACCGGGTGCTGCCCGCGCTCAAGGACGCCATGCGCGAGTATTACGAACTCACCGGTCGGCGTTACGACCCGGTGATGCCGTACCGGCTGGAAGACGCCGAATACGCGATTATCGGCTCGGGGTGCATGATGGAGACCGCCGAAGCCGCCGTCGACTGGATCCGGGCCAAGTTGGGGATCAAGGTCGGCCTGCTGCATGTTACCTGTTTCCGTCCGTTCCCGGCGGTGGACGTGGTGGAAGCGCTGCGCCATGTGAAGGGTATCGCGGTGGTGGAACGGCTGGACATTCCGATGATGCAGTCGAACCCGCAGTTGCTCGAGATCAAAGCTTCGTTCGCGGATGCCATGGCGGGGACGCCGGGCTACCCGTTTGTGGCGCGCATGCCGCAGTTTTCGGGCGGCTCGGCGGGGCTGGGCAGCCGGGACGTGCGCGCGGGCGATTTCATCGCGATCGCCGAAGACCTTGCCAGCGGACGGCCGCGACCCTACTTTTCGGTGGGTATCAAGCACGAGACGGCGCTCCCGGTCCGGGTGGACCCCGACGTTCGGGGCCCCGGCTCCTACTCCATGCGCGGCCATTCGGTGGGCGGGTACGGATCGGTGACGACGAACAAGGTGATCGCGACCATCGCGGGCGAAGTGTTCGGGATGGACGTGCAGGCGTACCCGAAGTACGGCTCGGAAAAGAAAGGCCTGCCGACGACGTATTACCTGACGATCGCGCGGGAACATATCCGGGTCCATTCAGAGTTGGAGCACGTCGAATTCATCCCGCTTAACGACGTGAATGCGTTCAACCTGGAGAATCCGCTCGCGGGGCTGGCGGACGGCGGCATGGTGTTCGTCCAAAGCCAGCAAACCGACCCGGTGGAGATCTGGAATTCCGTGCCAGCGTGGGCGCGGAAGGCGATGAGAGAGAAGAAGGCCCGGCTGTTTGCGCTCGACACGGTGGGCATCGCCCGCCAGGTCAGTTCGCGAGCCGATTTGCAGCAACGCATGCAAGGCATTGTTTTGCTGGGCATCTTTCTCCGGATCACGCCGTTTCAGGCGGAATCGGGCGTGACGGAAGCGGAGCTGTTCGCGGGGGTGGAAAAGTCGCTGCGCAAGTATTTCGGCAAACGAGGTGAGCGTGTCGTTCAGGACAACCTCGAAGCCGTGAACCGCGGGTACCACGAGGTCATCGAAGTTCCGCGCCACGTTATGCTCGCGACGGCGGGCGGCGACGAGGTGGCGGGAGCCTTACGAGTGATCGTAGGAGTAAACGGATCATGTCACTAATGGCTGTGCCTTTGGAGGCCCGGGTGGAAGACTTCCGGGTCAACGTGGTCGATGTCGCGGATTTCAATGACCGGGTTGTGGGCGCTTATAACAGCGGCACCGCGGAGAAGGGCTTGGACGCCGACGACGAATCGGCGCGAAGCGTCGTTCCGGCCGCGACCGGCGCCCTGCGCGACTTCAGCTACATTGCGCCGGACATCCCCGAGTTCATCATGGACCAGTGTGTCGGGTGCATGGATTGCGTGACGCAGTGCCCGGACACGGCGATATTGGGCAAGGTGGCCGATCCGGAGACGCTCGACCGGCACCTATCGCGGATAGGCGACGAATCGCTCCGGGCGCAGGTGGCCTCGCAATGGGCGGTGACCAACAAGTATTACCACGTGCTGGAGAAGAAGGGGGTGGGGGGCGGCAAGTTCGGCATCTTCATCGATCCGACGAAGTGTAAGGGGTGCGCGGAGTGCGTCGACGCATGCGGCTCCCACGCTGCCTTGCGAATGATACGAAAAAATCCGTCGAACCTCCAGTGGTACAAGGAGTCGTTCCAGTTCTACCGCGACATGCCCGAAACACCGGCGAAATACATCAACGACAAGGCGCTTTCGGACATGATGCTGGCCGAGCGGTCGCTGGTCTACGTCGGCGGGGCGGGTTCGTGCATGGGCTGCGGCGAGGCGACGGCGCTGCGCATGATGACCGCGGCGACGGGCTTCCTTTACGGCCCAGAGAACTTCGGCATCGTCGCGGCAACCGGCTGCAACACAGTCTACACTTCGACCTATCCGTATAATCCGTACCGGGTGTGCTGGACGAATTCGCTGTTCGAGAATGCGCCAGCCGACGCGATGGGGGTGCGCGCGCGTTGGGACCAGTTGGGCTGGGCAAACAAGCGGCTGTGGATCGTCGGCGGTGACGGAGCCATGCTCGACATCGGATTCCAGTCGCTTTCGCGAATGCTGGCCGCGGGGATGGACATCAAGGTGCTGGTGCTGGACACGCAGGTGTACTCGAACACCGGGGGGCAAGCGTCGACGAGTTCGTTCAAGGGCCAGGACGCCAAGATGAGCGCCCACGGCTCGGCGATTCCCGGCAAAAAGGAGAACCGCAAGGAACTGGGCAACATCTGCATGATGCACAAGGATGTGTACGTCGCCCAGACGACATGCGCCCACCAGAACCACTTCTACAAGGCGGTGATGGAGGCCAACCAGTTTCCCGGACCGGCCATCATCAACGTCTTCACGACGTGCCAGCCGGAGCACGGCGTCGCCGACAACATGGCGGAGCACCAGGCGAAGCTCGCGGCGGACTCGCGGAGTTTCCCGGTGTTCATTTACGATCCGCGGAAAGGGCCGCGATTCAAAGACCGGCTGAGCCTCGTCGGCAATCCGAACGTCAAGGAAGACTGGTACATCCACCCGAAGACGGGCGAGCAGGTCGACTTCATCACCTTCGCGCGCTCGGAAGGGCGGTTCGCCAAGCACTTCGACAAGGACGGCAACCCGTCGGAAACGCTGCAGGCGACGAGGCAGGAGCGGCTCGAGAACTGGCACCTGCTGCAAGAGCTGGCCGGGGTTAGGTAGCTGCGGAGCCGAACCGAGAAAAAAAGAGGCTTGCTCCCCGGCAGAACTGAGGAGCAAGCCTTCGAGGGAATCAACCAGTCAAAGGAGAATTCGCTACTCGCGCCCACGGCCTCCGCCGCCGCGACCACCACCGCCGCTGGAACGGCCGCCACCGCCACTACCACCGCTGGAACGGCCGACCGAGCCTCCGCCCGACCGGCCACTCGGTGCGCTCATCCGTGGGGCGCTACCGCCGAACCCACCGGAACTGCGGCCACTCGGTGCGCTCATCCGCGGCGCACTGCCGCCGAACCCGCCGGAGCTGCGACCACTCGGTGCGCTCATCCGCGGCGCACTGCCGCCGAA
>CAYPUQ010000504.1:0-4229 GCA_964413655.1 uncultured Solibacteraceae bacterium
GGCATGCCTTCGGTCTTGTTGACGACCAGAATGACCCTGGCCGAGTGCCGCCGCGCCTTGGCGCGGCCGTTCGCGGTGGCGTCGCTCTTCCGCGCAATTCTCAACCGCGGCTGGGCCGATCGTCTCGCGCCGCTCGTTCCGGCACAGTGGCTGGTGCGGTGGACCCGGCCGGTGGTTGTGGGGTAACTTCTGGCAGTTATCCGAGATGCCGGAAGAGTACGGCTCCCGCCGCCCTAAACAGTGAGTCCGGCGCGAACGACGCTAACCTGCGCAGAGATCTCATTCGCCAGCTTTCCCCCGGCGAATCCAAAACTGAAAAGGACCTATTGGTGCGTGACAGCATCAAATAGGTCAAATCCGAAACCGCGGCGCCCCAACGAGACTTGAATTCAACCAACCCCGCATTATGCACATTGGTCCGGCCGAAGTCGAATTGCCGGAGACCCGCCCGTTTGGCATCCTGGATTGCCCGCCAGAACAACAGGTGAACTCCGCCTAATGCGGAATATCGCTTATCGGAGCAGCCGTACTTGAATACGAGGGTGTCCTTGTGAGATAGAGTCAGTATCGATGCGATGGGCCGCCCGCCGGCTGCGGCGACATAGATCTTCAGTGACCCTCCAAAGCAATCGATCAGATTGCGGAACCATCTCTTCGGTTGGGGCAGGATCCGGTGGCGCCGCCGGGTCAGAACAAACAATTGGTAAAAATCATCGAGAAGAGTGTCGGAAACTCCACCGGAGTAAATCAAACCTTCCCTTTCGGCGCGCTTGACCTTTCGCTGCGTGGAGCTCTTGTGCAGGTTGCGCCACAAGGTATCGGTTTCCGGCGCCAGGTCGAGCACGTGCAGGCGGTAGGTATACGTCGAATGGAACACACCGGGCAGCGGCGCGCAGGCGAGCGCTCGTCTCGGACGTAGTTCGATGTAGTCGAGCTTCTCAGCGCGCAGCATCTCGTCCAGGTGTCGATGAAGCTCGCCATCCAGTTTGGATTCTGCATTCAGGAGATCGCAATGGTCGGCATAGGGCATCGAGACCAGGCGATTACCCGTTAGTTTGCTCCGAATGTGGCCAAATAGGACACCTTCCTGAAGTTCGTCCCCCGCGGCCGCCGTTGTGAAAACAACCGGTTCGTAGTTGCAGGTTAACGACAGAGCCCGCATCCAGGGGACGGTGTGAAAAACCGACGAACACGGGTGCTTCTCCACGAATTTTTCCCAGCGCCGGTCGGTGAGTGGGTTCAGATTGCGAAGTATTCGATCCCCCTGGCGCTCGATGCGCTGTCTCGGGTCACATCTTAGCAGGTTCGGGCGGCCATCCACGCGGGCCGCACCGCTTATTCCGGCTCGATGATCGTGGTGAAAGTGGCCTTCGTCCCCCTGACTTCGATGTAGATTGAGTCGCGCCGGTCCGGAGGGACGTCCGGAGAGCGCCCGGTCGTCAGCATGAGCGGCGCCGGCGCGATCAGCGTTACCCACATGGTGCGACCGGCGAACTCGACTGGAAACGATACGCGTTCTCCACACTCGACCGTTCTTGTGTCCGTCCAGAACGGCAGCGAGACTGCGCCGCTCGCCCGGCACCCCGTTGGGCGAACCGATCCCTGCAGGTGCAGCGTCAGGCCAAGCCGCTGCGGTACGGCATCGGGCGCCGTTAGGCTGATGGTGGTTGTGTCGATCAGCTTGCCGTTGTCTATCCGCAGGTCGCGTATCGCCTCGGCGTCCGGCCGGTACTTCGGCTGGCGCGCCACCATCGCGTGGGGCGCGTACCGGATCATCTCGCCCGGATGCCACCCGGATTGTCCCTCTCCGTTTACCAGCGGGACATTGTGGGCCAGTCCGGTCCGGAAAAAGCCCCCATGGAGTGGCGATCCATAGCCCACCGTGCCGGGGTCGTGCGTGATGTCCGTACCGCCGTAGAAGGCTTCGTAGTTCAGCGCTTCGGCCTGCGCGTGGGAGGAATGCAACTGCCCGTAGTGCACAAAGACCTGCCACTCGCCGCTGCGTAGAACGGCCATGCGGCTGGACGGCCAGTCGCCGGGAACGACCGCGGGCAGCGCGCCGGCTGGAGCGGGTTCCGGCGGATCGAGCAGTGTATCCCACGAACGGTCCGTCTCCGCCTCCGCCAGACCGATCGCCGTTGGAAACACGCGATAGGCGGCCGCCAGCAGGCGCGCATTCGGCGCACGGTGCAGGCCGCCGGTGGCGTCGGCGGGATTCGGCAACTGCCCGGTCACGAAACGCAGCGCCGTCGGGGCAAGCATGAGGTTCTCAATCGTATGCATCTCATGGGCGAGTTCTCCGGCGCGTCCTTCGAGAGAAGCGAGCGTAAACAGTGGCAGGAAGGCGCTCACTACATACGAGTTATAGGTGAGTGACTGCTCGAACCATAGGTACTCGCTCGTAACGCCGTGCTCAACCTGTTTGCGAATTCCATACGGGCCGTCTACCGCGCGCTGCCACAACCGGGCGTCGCGGGCATAAATCGCCGTCTGTGCCATCGCGGAACGCTGCCAGCAGGCGATGTTATGAATGCGCTGGAACGTTTCATCGAGCAACTCCGCCTGGGGACGGAACAGCTTCGATATCCACAGTTCGCGGCGCTCGCCTGAGACTTCGAGCAGCCGCGCCGCGTTCACCAGCCGGACGAGCACGTTGGCATCGTCGAGGCTCTGATGCATCAGCCGCGCCTTGCTCTTCGCTGTCTGAATCGGCCACTTCGCCCAGTTCTCGGCGTAGAAGTCCAACTGGCCCGCCGCCCAGTCCGCGTACCTCGGGTCTCCGGTTAGCCGCGCCAGACGCGCGGCTTCGAGTACTTTCTCGGTATGGCGGGAGCGGAATCCGAACACCCACCCCCCATGCAGCTTCGGCGTGAGTTCAACACGCGGGTCCGACGGGCTCGACAGCGTAGCCGGCCCGGGCTCCTCGGGCGTCCAGGTCAGGAAGCTGCCGTCCTTCGGGCTCACAAAGTCGTGCCACCAGCCGGCGATCCAGTCCACGCGGTCGCGGCGATGAGCCATCCATTCGTCAAGTTCCGTTCGTCTGGCGGCCAGCCATGGCGTCCATTCGGGATCCTCCTTCAGCCTGCGGCGGGCGCCTTCCCAATCCTCACGTGGGCGGCGCAACGGGGAGCCCGCCTTGTCGTAAATCTTCAGCTCCGCCAACCCCCGGTCCGGACTTTCCTTCTGGAAGGGGCCTACGTCGTAAGCGCCGGCCAGCGCTACGGCCATTCCGAGCCTGAGGAACAGAGTCGAAACGCCCATATGCTATCCAGATTCTATCGAATCGAACCGCTCACAGCGAGATCCCCCGTCGCTGGGTGCCTCCCCCTCAGCATCGGCCTTCGCTCACTGTTCGCAACCGCCTTGACACCAGTCTTTAGCGCTTCTATAGTTAAAGGTCTCAAAGTAGTTTTACATGCCTTCCCATCCAAAGGGCTCGCGAGCCCGTGTGCTTCTCTCCTCCGTCTTCGGACCCTACGCGCGCGACGATGAATTCGGCAGCCGCGCCATCAACCCGATGGAGCTTTATCACAACCAGGTCACGCGCGTGCAAGGTGCATTCTCGCTGCGGATGTTTCACCGCTCCTGGGGCATCATGATGATCCAGGAAAACATATCCGCTCCCTGCACCGTCCTCGACTTCCCCTCGAAGAGCGATTTCGAGAAGGAACTGCGGACGCAGCGCTACGATGTCGTCGGCATCTCCTCCATCATCGTCAACGTCGGCAAGGTGCGCGAGATGTGCCGGATGGTGCGCAGTGTCTCGCCGCATTCGACGATCGTTGTCGGCGGCCATGTCACGGCGATCCCGGCCATCGACAGCCTGGTGGACGCCGACCACTTCGTCCGCGGCGAAGGCATCCGCTGGATGCGCGAGTTCCTCGGCGAGAACCCGGATGCCCCGCTCCGGCATCCGCCGATCGATTCGGGCTTCGGCCATCGCGTCATGGGCCTGAAGCTTCCGCGGGGCACCGGTTCCACCTGCGCAACCATCATTCCGTCCGTGGGTTGCCCGCTTGGCTGCAACTTCTGCACCACCTCGGCCTTCTTCGGTGGCAAGGGCAAGTTCGTCAACTTCGTCGACAGCGGCCAGGAACTCTACCGCATCATGCGCGAGGCCGAGGACAGGTTGAAGGTGGACTCGTTCTTCCTCATGGACGAAAACTTCCTGCTCTACCGCCGCCGCGCGATGGAACTGCTGGACTGCATGAAGCGCGACGGAAAAAGCT
>CAYPUQ010000505.1:0-4226 GCA_964413655.1 uncultured Solibacteraceae bacterium
GCCACCAACGGCCGCCGGACCGTTACGCGGCCGCCGCGCCCACGCCTGAGGCGTCTGGCCAAATCGGTCTACCGCCCGGCGCTCGCCTTAAACGGGCCTAGAATAAGAGAGTCTTGGCGAAGAACTACGCGGGCCTGAACTTCAACAGCCAGAGTTTTCAAGGCCAGTCCCTGACCGGGGCGGATTTCCGGAACGCCACTCTGCACGATGCAGATTTTCGAGATTGCGACCTGCGGTCGGCGAACTTCAGCCAAGCCGATCTGCGGGGCGCGCGATTCGACCGCGCGCGGACGGGCCGCTCTCCGGCGTGGGAAGCTTGCGTGGCGAACGCCGCCTTCCTGGTGGCTTTGATGTTCTCATTTGTCACCATCGGCTCTCTGGCGGTTTTGATTGGCTTTGCGCTGAACGGTCCGGTCGAGGATAGAATTCCCTTTGCCGCTGTGGCCACGTGCGCGATGGTGACCTTAGGCGCCGTCGCTCGGTATGGCTTCCGAAGACCGGCTTTGACGTGGTCACTAGCCGCGGGCGCACTGGCAGCCGCCGTAGTGTTCGCGGTCGCGCGCACATTTGCTGGCGCATTCGCGATCGCGGTGGCATTCGCGTTCGCGGTTGCAGGCATGGGAGCAGTGCCGGTCGCCATCGCGGGCGCTTCGGCGGGTGTCGTCGCGGGCGCACTCGCTGGAGCAGCCGCAGTCGCACTTGCTTTCGTAGCCGCTCCCGCAAGCACAGCTCCAACCGCGTTCGCGGTCGCGACGGTTGCCATTGTCTTGTTCCAACTTCACCTCGCTTGGAGAGTTCGCAAGAAGGACGGCCGCATCGCCGTTCTAATCGGCGTGCGGAACGCTGTCCGCGCCGTCGTCTGCACTCGCTTCGATGGCGCGGATCTGACCGGCGCCAGTTTCACCTCCACTCGACTGACCGGCGTGAAACTCCGCGGCGCCCGGCTTGCGCGAGTGAACTGGCGCGATGCGCGTGGCCTCGACGAATGCATTCACGCCGATGCCGTTCTGGCGCAGCGTGCCGTCCGGGAGCTCCTGACCACCGGCGACGGCCGCAGCCGGTCCTACGCCCGCATGGACCTTCACGGCGCGAACCTGGCCGGCGCCGATCTATCCGGCGCGAATCTCAGGGAAACCAACTGCACCGGCGCTAACTTCCGCGGCGCCGAACTGACGGGTGCCTGCATCGAAAGCTGGAACATCGACGCCGCCACCTGTCTCGAAGGGGTCCAGTGCCGCTACGTCTACCTGCTCGAAGCCCCCGATGCTCTGGGGACCCGCAAGCGGCGGCCGGCGGACCCGGAGCGCTGTTTCGAGCCCGGCGAGTTCGAACTGCTGTACACCAAAGTCCTCGAAGAGATGGAGATTTTGCTCAAGAAAGGCCTCGCCCCGGCGGCGATGCGCGAGGCGTTTCGGGAATTGCGGGAGAACCACCCGGAGGTAACCCTGCGCAAATTCGAGGAGCGCGGCTCGCATGTGCTGGTGAGCCTGGATGTACCAACCGGCGCGGCGGAGGCGGACGTCGAGCGAACCCTCGTGAGCGGTTGGGAGTTGAGATTTCGTATCGCCGACGCCGAGAAAAGGCTTCTCGAAGCCCATAACCGCGATATTCGGGAGATGGCCCTGGCGGCCGCTGCGGCCGGCGTCAGTGTTCAAGTAGGAGACAACAAAGTGGAAGACAAGAGCATTCGCGTGGACGGCGGGCTCACCATTAGGGACTCGCAGGTGGGGTCGCTGACCGGCGACGTCAGCCATGTCGTGCAGACCCTCCAGGAGTCCGGCGGCCAGGGCGCCGCGGAGTTGGCCGGTGTGCTCGAGGAACTGCTAGGGTCCATCCACGCGGCCAAGGAACTCGGGGAAGTGCAAAAGCTCGAAGCGCGGCAGCAAGTCGAACTGATCGCGGCGGCTGCCAGCGCGCCGAAGGAACAAGCCTCGCAATCGGCCGCTGGCAGGGGCTTTGAAAGGCTGAGCGTGCTGTTGGACAAGGCGCCAGGCTTGGCCCAGCTCGTCGAGTCCGCGGCGAAGGCCTGGGAGGCTGTGGCGAGGACCGTTGGTGCGTAGCGTCGCATCGAGTGCAACAGCCGCATTGACTGGGGTCTGGATCTTTGTTTAAATTCCCGGAGTGCCGGAGCCCGCGCAAGTGCAGCGTTCCTTTTCCATCGCGGAGAACTTGCGCGAAGCGTTAGGTTCCTACGCGCTCGCTTCCGACGGCGGGTTTGTCGAATCGGCCGGTGGGTTTACCTTGATCTCGTCCGGCGTCGCCTATCCGACTTTCAACGCCACGCTACTATCGAAACCGTGCGCCGGGGTGGACCGGTTAGAGGGAATGATTCGTTGCGCGCGCGCTCGTTACACCGCCCTACGGCTTCCCTGGAGCTTCTGGCTCTGCGAGGATCTGCTCGACTCCTCTGCGCTCCGCGAGGCGGGCGGCCTGTTCGGTAAGGTAGGGTTGCGCCTGGTCGCCGAGTATCAAGGAATGCTCACCGAGCGTCTTCTGCCTCCGCGCTACGACTTGCCGGCCTTACGCATCGAGCGGGTGAGTAACGCCGGGACTCGCCTCGACTTCCTCCGGTTGATGAGCGAAGTCTTCGACCTGCCGGACCAAGTGGCATCCGCCGTGTATGGCGGAGAGCGTTACTGGAGCGGTTCGATGGTGGCCTGGGTGGGCTATCTGGGCAACCGCCCGGTGTCGAGCGCAGCGACGGCCACGGCCGCCGGCGCGGTCGGCGTCTATAGCGTGGGCACACTGCCCGGTCTCCGCCGCCGCGGCTATGCCGAGACTATGACCCGGTTCGCCCTGAACCAGGCATGGACCGAAAGCGGCCCGGATCTGACCGTCCTCCAGGCCACCGGCTTGGGCTTTAAGCTGTACCGCGCCATGGGCTACCGCGCCGTCTCGCGTATCTCCGTCTACGTGGCGAGCTGAGTGGAACAGGCCAAGGATCGAAATCGGTCCTCTTCAACCTCGGCGCTCAACGGGAACGAGCAGGCGCAATGACACCGGTCATCCGCAGCACGTCATCCAGCGTGTTCGCCAGTTTCCGCGCCGCCAACAGTGAGCCAAACGCGCTGGTCGAGAGCGCCATCGTGGCTGAAACCGCCGCCGCCACTTTCAGCGCTGCCGACAGAATCCGCATCAAACGCGCCCTTACCTCGATCGCCTCGCGCAGCGATTGCCAGTGCGTCTCCCACGCTTCGGCGGGCGCGGCCGCTACCCAGCAGGAATCGATTCCGCCGGTCCAGCCGACAAACGTGACCGCCACCGGATCGGTCCGCACCACTACATAGTGCGCCAGCACTTCATACACTCCCTGCACGCCACGGCGCACCCGATCGAGCAGTTCGGCGGCCGGCTCGGTGAAGTCCATCCCATACGCCACTGATTCACTGTCGTCGTCGAACGGCGGGTCTCCCACCTCGATGATTTCAATGGCGGCCGCCGCTCGCTCCAATTCCGGCAACAGTGCATCGGCCTTCATTTCTTGAGTACTTCCAGTAGGCTCGACACGGCTGAGGCGGCCAGTTTGACCATCTCCGCACGGTTGCTGATCGCCCGTTCGAGCGTTTCGTTGTGGATCTTCCAGAGGGCGTCGTCCACTATGCCGTCCCTCTCGGGAACACAAACCTGCATGTCACCGTCCGGTCCGATCCGGGTAAAAGCCCGCAGTCGGCCACCCGTCAACCGCCCCTCCCGATAGCTCACGCCGGCGATATTATCGCTCACGGAGGTGGTCACCTCGAGCGTCGCCACTGACGGACTGTTCGAGGGCCGTGCCGATCTTTTCTACGATCTGCTGCTGCGTGGCGGTTATCCGGCCTGGCGACTCCTTGAAGGTGTCCAGGAAACCGAACTCCGTCGGGCTGCCCGCCGCCGGCCGTTCGGCCGTCTGCGGCTGCGAGGACGCGCTCAGCATCGCGTTCGTTGCATCGGATGCCGGTGGCGCGCTTGCCGCCGGGTCGCCCTCCTTCTGTGTGGTCGAAACCATCGTCGCTACCCTCTCTTTCCCACTCTCGCCATTCGCCGCCACTGCCAAACGCACCGCCGGATCGCCGATCAGCGCGTAGTTCCTCGCATCGTTGTCGCCGTCCACAAACCCGCCAACTCTTCGTTGTCGGGAATGAAGCCATCGTCGTGAATTGCCTGAATCTGGCTGGTAATCAGCGAACTCAGCTCCGCGTACCGCGTATTGAAGAACTCCAGCGCCGCCCCGACCGGATAGCCTTCCA
>CAYPUQ010000506.1:0-4210 GCA_964413655.1 uncultured Solibacteraceae bacterium
CTAAGCCTGGTCCGGCGGATCTCCCGAAGCGTCGACTTCAACCTAACGGTGGGACAACCTCTTGGATCGGGACTACTACGAGACGCAGAACTGGTTCGAGTCGCGTCTGCCCGGCCAGCCGACGCAATTTCGCATACACGGTACGCCGGGTTATCCCAGGCAGTTGGCCGTCGGGATCACAATGCGCCTATCCGGGAAGTAAACCGGCTGGGCCGGAACAAGGAGCCGCCCCACTATACAGTTCAGACGAGTTTCAGCACGTCGCGAGCGTAGGCGATGCACTTGCGCAGATTTTCGACGACTATCTCCTCGCGCGCCTCGGGGCTCAGGTGATCGACGACCGGCAACTCTTTCGCCCCGTGGTCCCGAACGGTGCGAAGCGTACGCGCCAGGAAGATTCCGTTCCTATCCGGGAAGGTCTCCCAATACTTGTCGGTGAGACACGGCACCTTGAGGGGGTTGCGCGTGATCATTTCGAGCGTGAAGCGCGTATCGGGGTGATGCCGGCGGACGAGTTCCACCGTGCGCTTCATATCGACATAGCCCTCGCCGAGCGGCACTTCGGAGAGCAGGAACCCGTCCTCGTACGGCGCCACGCCCATGTCCTTGATATGGGTCGAGAAGGCGTACGGCGCGAAGGCCTCGACGAATTCGAGTGCGTCGTCAAGCAATGCGATGTTGTTGCCGGTATCGACACAGGCGCCGAAATACGGGCTCTCGTACTGTTTGAGGATCTTGAGGAAGTCCTCGGCGGTCCAGTCCTTGTGATTTTCGAGCGCGAGCCGGACGCGGTGTTTCTCGAAGATCGGGATGGCGCGGCGCAGGCGTTCGTGAGAGGTAGCGACGAACTGCTTCCACTCTTCGAGCGAACCGAACGTTTCGTAGCGGCGGCCGCCGAGGCAGACGGAGCGAACGCAGAGCGCCCCAACTTCCTTCGCGACCTTGACCGCGCTTTCGAGCGCCGCCGGTTCCATGCCCAGACCAAGCGTGCCTTCGTAATACATGCCGGTCTCTTCGAGCCGGGCGCGAAACTTCCTGGCGGCATCGGCCGGGGGAATTCCGACCTGCACACCGCCCGCGCCCAGCGCGTGGCAGGCCTCGAGAAAGCCGAACGGGTCGCGGCCCTTGCCGCCCCACGAACTGTTGCCGATGCCCATCGCGGTTCGGGCACCGGCGGCAGGGGCGGCCGCCGCGGCGGCCGCCAGCGAGAAGAATGTTCGGCGATTCATGCGCGGGTTAAACTCCGGAGGACATCGTCCCAAGGCTTTCGATACGGTCTTTCCAGCATCGCGGCGGCTTCGCGGTCGTTCGGGATCTCTTCTTTCTCGGGATCCCACCGCACCTTCCGGCCCAGGCGCAGCGAAATGTTCGCGAGGTGGCACGCTGCCGCCACTTGGTGGCCATCCTCCACGTCCGAGATGGGACGCTTCCGGCTCTTGACGCAGTCGAGGAAGTTGCGCGTATGCAGGGCGAACTGCTCGTCGGACGAGCCGGGTTCCTTCAGGGCCTCGACCCAGCGTTCCGGCTTGGTTTCGGCCCGCCGCGGGCCGCCCGTGGGGTGACCCTTGAAACGCGGGATTGCGTTCTCCGGAATGGCCTTGACGTCGGGAATCACTTCAAACCCGCCGCGGTCGACGCGCATGCTGCCCTTCGTGCCGAAAAACTCCAACCCACCGCCGCCACGGCTGCCCGAAGACGCTTCGCGGCAGGAGTAAATGGAAGTGAAGCCGGGATACTCGAACAGGGCATCCTGCGTGTCCGGGGTTTCGCCGATGTCTTCGAGCGCGAACCGGCCGCCGAACGACACGGCCGCCGCCGGCCCCTTCACCTGCAGGTACCACTGCAAAATATCGATGGAATGAGCGCCCAGGTTGGTCATCTGGCCGCCCGAGTAGTCCCAGAACCAGCGGAAATGATAGATGCCGCGGTGGGGATTGAAGGGGCGCTTCGGCGCGGGGCCCAGCCACATCTCGTAGTCGAAGTCGGCCGGCGCCGCGCCGTCGGGCGGACTGCCGAAGCCGGGCACGATGTTGCGGAACGAGCCCATGCGGACGCTGTGCACCTTGCCAAGGTAGCCCTGCCGGATGAGGTCGCGGGCGCGCTGGTAGTGCTTGCCGGAACGCTGTTGGGTCCCCACCTGGACGACGCGGTTGTGGCGGCGGGCGACACCGGTCAGCCAACGGCCCTCGCGGATGAAGAGGCTGAGCGGTTTCTCCACGTAGACGTCCTTACCGGCGGCGCAGGCCATCATCGACATCAGGCAGTGCCAGTGGTCGGGGGTCGAGACGACGACGGCCTGAATGTCCTTGTCGTCGAGCAGGCGGCGGAAATCGCGGTACGATTTCGCGCGCGGGCCGCAGGCTTGCAAGCCCTGGTCGAGCCGCGGCTGATAGGTTTCGCACATCGCCACGAGGTCGGCGTCGGGCTCGGCCTTAAAGTCGTGAACGTGCTGGGCTCCAATCAGGCCATACCCGATGAAGCCAACCTGAACACGCTCATTCGCGCCCAGGATCCGGGCGTAGGAAGCCGCCGTGGCGGCGGCGAGAAAGGTGCGGCGAGTCCCAGGCATTTGGCGGAATTGTATCAAAACAACAGCTTGAAATTTTCGCGGGCTGTGATATTGTTACCGGAACAGGCTGGGACTGCCGGTTGCGAAGGCTGGTGCTCGGGGCGACGGAAAACCTCTAACAGGGAGGGCAAGGAATGCATAGCCTCCGGGAAGTACTCTCCGCGCGAGAGATGTTTCATGTGGAATCTCACCAGAGTGTCGCCGACGTTGTTCGGCGCATGGCAAACCTGAAGGTCGGGGCGATTCTGGTGCTTGAGCGGGGTGAGTTGAAAGGGATCTTCAGCGAACGGGACCTCATGATGAGGGTTGTCGTCGCCGGGCTGGACGTGGATTCGACGCGCGTGGGCGAGGTGATGACCACCGACCTGGCGACGATTCAGGAGTCCGCCCGGATGGACGAGGCCATGGAGATGATGCGCCTGTATAAGTGCCGCCACCTGCCCGTGCTGCGGGGCAGCCAGGTGGTCGGCATGGTTTCGATGCGCGATCTGATGAACGTCGAACTGGAAGAGAAGACGGAAGAGATTGCCTACATGCGAAACTATATAGCAGGAGCGTCTTGAGCGACGGCATCGTCATTTTTGCTCACGGGTCGAGTGTCGAGGAAGCGAACGAAGCGGTTCGCGCGGTCGCCGAGCGCTTTGCGGCCGGCGGTGACTACGCGTTGGTGGAACGAGCTTTCCTCGAATTGGCGCAGCCCGATCTGGCGGCGGCGGCGGAACGATTGATCGCTCGCGGGGCGACAAGGATCGTCGTACTTCCGTACTTCTTGACATTGGGAATTCATCTGCGGCGCGACCTGCCGCGGCTGGTGGAAAAGATCCGGGCGCCGTATCCGGATGTGGAGTTCGTTATTGCGCCACCGCTGGACGGCCATCCGGCGCTGGGCGCGATTCTGCTCGATCGCGCGCGCGAGGCTCTCGGTCCCGGCGAGGTGCGGGAGTGAGAGCGGTCCTGCTGGAATCCAGAGAGATTGGAACCGATATCAGGCATTTCGTTTTCCAGGTTCCAGACGTCGACCGGGTTGTGTTCGTCCCAGGCCAGTTTGTGTCGATGTCGGCGGAGATCGCGGGGCGGAAGATCACCAGGGCGTACTCGATTTGCTCGGCGCCGGACGGCAACCAGTTCGAGCTGTGCTTGAACCGGGTGCAGGAAGGGATGTTTTCGCCATACCTGTTCGATCTGCGGCCGGGGGATTCCGTCAATCTAACGCCGCCGCTGGGTTACTTCACACCGCGGAATCCGTTCAACGACAGTCTCCTGGTGGCGACGGGAACGGGCATCGCGCCGTTCCGAAGCATGCTGCTGTATCTTTTGCCGCGAGAGCCGGAACGGCGAATCACCCTTCTGTTCGGCGTGCGTTTCGAGCACAACCTTCTGTATGGCGAGGAGTTCGAGGAGTTGGCCCAACGGCACGCGAACTTCCGGTTCTGGCCGACGCTGAGCCGGCCGGATTCGAACTGGCGGGGCCGTTCGGGCCACGTGCAGGTTCACCTCGATGAGGCGTTGGACGGCGGCCGGGACCAGGATGTCTATATCTGCGGTTTGAAGGCGATGGTGGACGATGTGCGGGCGCGCTTGAAGGGGATGGGTTTCGACCGGCGGCGCATTCTCTACGAGAAGTACGACTGAGCATCGCCG
>CAYPUQ010000507.1:0-4204 GCA_964413655.1 uncultured Solibacteraceae bacterium
GAGACAAACCTCTTCAATCCATCGACGGTGCCGAGCACGCGATCCACGCCGCGAAAGCCCTCCTTCGGCACGCCGGGATCGTGCGGGTGGCAAGCCATGCGGACCTTGAACTCGTTGGCCACCGGAACCACGCGGGTCAGGAAGTAAGTGATCCGTTCCCACATCACTTCCGCGGGCGCCGGACCGGCTTCGGTCAGCGGCGGGTCCTGTTTGGCTTTGCTCAGGTACCACGCGCGCTGCCGGATCCCGCCGCGGCCTATCACCGGTTCGGTGGAGAGGACGCCCAGAATCGTCATGTTGTACTTCACCGCCGGAATGCCCGCCGTGGCGCAGTCGCGGATGATCTGCTGGCAGATCTCAATCTCGCGGTCGCGTTCGGGACTCTTGCCCATCATGATGTTCTTGCTCGGCGAACGCGTGATGTAGGACGAGGGCAGCGGCAACTGGATCATGTCGACGGACACGCCCGCCTTCTGGCCCATGTCGACCAGCCGTTTCATCGAGTCGAGGTTATAACCTCCGCCCGGCAAACTTTCCGGGTAGCCGCAACAGTGGTCCACCCCGTTGCGTTTCAGGTAAAGCAGAAACTTCTCCGTGGTCGGACCGCGCTGGCAGCCCACATGCATCACGGCCCGTCCGGATTTGTAGTCGCCGGCGGGATCGTTTTTGCCGGCGGTTTGGGCCGGCGCGGGCGCCGCGGATGAGGCGGCCGCAGCCGCGCCAAGAGCCAGGAAAGAACGACGTTGCATGGCGGTAGCATATCATCGCCGGCCACGGCGTGGCATCAGAACTGGAGGCTCAACTGCGGCAGGTGTTCGTAAGCGTTCCCAGCGAGCGTTGGTTCGCGCGCGGTCAGCCCGTATTTCACCTGCAGCGAATCGACGATTTTGCGGATGCCGGCCGGATAGCTGCCGCGCACGAAAGCACCCCGCGCAAACAGTGCGCGGTAGCGTGAAGTCAGGTCCGGAAAGTGCCGGTCGACGAACGGCAGGAACACCGCCGCCGCGCTGGACCTAAGAAACAGCACGTTGCCGCCCGCCCAGGAAGCGCCGCCGCGCGCGGCCGCCGCGAACACCGCTTCCAGGCTGCCGGCGCTGTCGTTGATGTATGGCAGGATTGGACAGCACAGCACGCCCGTGCGAATTCCCTCTCGCCCGAGCGCCGCCAGCGCCGCGACGCGGAGGTCCGGCCGCGGGGCTCGCGGTTCCAGCAAACGCGCCAGTTCGGGATCGAGCGTCGTAATGGTCATCGCGACTGTCAGGAGATTCCGGCGCGAGATCGCGGTCAACAGATCGAGATCCCGGAGAACCAGGCCGGACTTGGTGGCGATACAGAACCGCCGGCCGGATTCCCGCGCGAACTCGCCCAGAATCCGCCGGGTGATCCCGAACCGGCGCTCGGCCGGCTGGTAGGGATCGGTGGCGGTGCCGAGGGCGATCGAGTCGGCGAGCGGAACGCGCGCCAGATCGTGCCGGAAGGCGTCCCGGTTCCAGGTCTTGGCGTAGATGTGGTCCTCGAAGTCGCGCGGGTCGCGCAGTTCGAGGAATTCGTGCGTGTAGCGAGCGTAGCAGTATTGGCAGGCGAATTCGCAGCCCCGGTATGGGTTGATCGTCCAACGGAACGGCACCCGCGTGCTGTTGCAGCGGTTCAGCAGCGAGCGCGACGGCAGTTCGCGGTAATCCACCACCCGTTTCTCTTCGAGCACCGTCCCCTCCGCCGCGCGGCGAGCAAGCCGGCTGACACGCGGGGCAGGCTCGATCTGAAACAGGCGCTGCTGCACTTGTTCATATTCGTCTTTTCTTCGCTATCTGTCAAGCACGACCCAGCTCAGTACAAGTGCTTTGGCTCAGCCCCGCGACTCGCCTACACGTTTACAGGCACCACGTAGGGTTCGCGATACGGCCGCGTCAACAGAGAATTGGCCTCGCCGTCGCCGACGAACCGCCCGGCCGAGGCGTCAAATCGCAACTCCCGGCCCATCCGGTATGCGATGTTGCCAAGGTGGCACAGCGCGGTCGAAATGTGCGTCTCGTGAATCTCGGCGTTCAACAGACTGCGGTCGCGCTTGCGCACCGCCTCGGCGAAGTTCGCGTAGTGGTTGACCTCTTCCAGCGGCTCGACGCGCGGCTCCGGCTGCTTGCTGCGCTCAAGCACAATGTCGAACTGGCCGTCCGCGAAGATGTGCATGTGGCCCTTGGAGCCGAAAAAGTCCCACGACATCGGCTCGCCGGTATAGAGCCCGCGGATCTCGCCCACAATCGCCGTTCCATCCGCGTACTGCCATGTGACGTTTTGCGTATTCGGCGTCTGCGCCTGGTCCTTGTAACCGAACCGGCCGCCCCACGAGGACACTTTGACGGGTAGTTCCTTCTGAATGCCCCAGCGCGAGATGTCCACCAGGTGAATTCCGTTGTTGCCGAGTTCCCCGTTGCCGAAATCCCAAAACCAGTGCCAGTTGTAGTGAACGAGGTTGCCATGATACGGCTGCTTGGGCGCCGGACCGAGCCAAAGATCCCAGTTCAGCCAGTTCGGCGGCGGCTCCACCGGCTTGAATCCGATGGAATCGCGCCGGCCGGGGAAGAACCATTTCGCCAAGTACACTTCGCCAATGGCCCCGTTGTGAATCATCTGAATGGCCTTGCGCCACCGGCCCGCGGACCGCCGCTGCGTGCCGCCCTGCACGATCCGGTTGTACTTCCGCGCCGCTTCCACCAGCTTCTGGCCCTCGAAGAAGTTGTAGGACACCGGCTTCTCCAGGTAGACGTCTTTGCCCGCCTGCATCGCCCACACGGCGGTGAGCGCGTGCCAGTGATTCGTCGTGGCGACAACCACCGCGTCGATCGTTTTGTCCTCGAACACGCGGCGCATGTCGGACTCGACGCGCGCGCGCTTGCCCGTTTCCTTCAGCAGCCACGACGCCGCCTGTTCGGCCCGGTTGCCGTCCGGATCCACCACCGCGCCGATCTCGGTGGCCTCCACCTTCGAGAACAGCCGCATCAGTTCGCTGCCGCGGCCGCCCATGCCGATGACGGCCAACCGTACACGGTCGTTGGCCTGCGCCCAAAGCGGAGCGGTGCCGATTAAGGACGCGCTGGAAAGTACAAAGTCTCTGCGATTCATTGCCGCGTATTCTACCATTCGGAAGGAGAACGACGAATGCGCGCTTTGCGAACGAGTTTGCTTCTTGGCTGCGCCGGACTATTGGCCGCCGCTCCAATCGACGAAACGAAGCTGGTCGACCTTACGCATCCCTTCGATGAAAATACCGTTTACTGGCCCACCGAGAAGCCCTTTCGTTGGGAAAAGGGCGTCTGGGGCCGCAACTCCGCGGGCGAATGGTACGCTTCGGCCAGCTTCGCGTCGAGCGAGCACCTGGGCACCCATATCGACAGCCCTGTTCATTTCGCCGAAGGGCAGGCCACCACGGACGCCATTCCACTGTCGCGGCTCACCGGTCCGGGGGCGGTCGTCGACATCGGCGAAGCCTGCGCCAAGAACGCCGATTATCAACTCTCACCCGCCGACATCGCCGCGTGGGAGAAGCGGCACGGCCGCATCCGGGAAGGCGCCATTGTGCTGGTTCGCACCGGTTGGGCGGCGCACTGGCCGGACCGGAAGCGCTACCTCGGCACGGATCGCGCGGGCGACGTCGAGAACCTGCACTTCCCCGGCATTTCGCCGGACGCCGCGCGGGTCCTCGTGGAGCGGCGCATCGACGGTGTGGGAATCGACACGGCAAGCCTCGACCACGGTCCGTCGAAGGACTTCCAGGCGCACCGCATCCTGAACGGGGCGGGGATCTACGGTTTGGAAAACGTGTCGCATCTCGACCGTCTGCCAGCCACCGGCGCCACGGTCATTGCGCTGCCGATGAAGATCCGCGGCGGCAGCGGCGGACCGGTGCGCATCGTCGCCATTCTTCCTTGATACACTGCGCAATACCATGCGTAATCGCTTTTGCTTTCTTGCGCTGGCTCCGGCGCTACTCTTTGCCGGCGGTTTGCCGGTTGCCGAACCGGGTCAGGCCGGATTCTCGGTGGAACGGCTCGATCGCGTCCGGCAGTATGCGCGGCAGTCGGTAGAGCGGCGGGAGTTCGCCGGCATCAATCTCGCGATCGCCCGGAACGGCAAGCTCGTTCTCGCCGAGTCGTTCGGTTTCGCCAACCTGGAATCGAAAAAGCCGATGCGCGAGGACACGATTTTC
>CAYPUQ010000508.1:0-4181 GCA_964413655.1 uncultured Solibacteraceae bacterium
CCGTTCGGAGGAATGCCGGCCCCACCCGATCTTCACCGCTCCGACCGCGACCGGTCGCTCCGGTCGAACTGGCGGCGGCCTCGCGGCGGCCGGCGGAGTACCTGGAGCGGATCGTGGCAAAGGACGGAGCCGATATTCACGTGTTCTCGACCGGCGACCTGGACTACGTCGAGGCGCAGGACGATTATGTGTTGCTGTGTGCGGGGAACAAGCAGGTGCTGAAGCAGCAGACAATCGCCAGCCTGGAGCAGGGGCTCGACCCGTCGCGGTTTGTGCGGCTCCATCGTTCCTACCTGGTCAACGTGGAGCGTATCGCGCGGATCGAGGCTTACAGCAAGGACAGCAAGGTGGCAGTGCTTCGCGGCGGCGCGACGCTGCCGGTCAGCCGGGCGGGCCTTCAGCGGTTAAAGGTGCTTTTTGGCGAGGCGGCGCCGGGCGCTGGGTAAATCGTGAGGCGGAACCCAGGTCTGCGTTCGTCTGCGGCCGCATTAGATAATTGACTAGTCAATGATTGTCATGCTAACCTATTTCCGTGGGCAGCCATTCGCTCCTCCAACGCGAAATCAAGCAGAACCGGCCGTTCCGTTCCCCCTACCAGGAAGCGTTCGTCTCGCTGCTGCGAACGGCGGACCTGATGCGCCGCCACGCTGGCGCGATAGTGGAGCCGTTCGGAATTACGCCGCAGCAGTACAACATCCTGCGCATCCTTCGCGGCGCGGGTGAGTGGGGCCTGCCGACCCTCGCCATCGGGGAGCGGCTGATCGAGGCCACGCCGGGCATCACCCGGTTGCTCGACCGGTTGGAAGCGAAGGGCATGATCCGCCGGGCACGCTGTACGAAAGACCGGCGGCAGGTGCTGTGCACCATCGCGGCAGCCGGCCTCGATCTGCTGGCCCGCCTTGACGACCCGATGGAGGCGATGGATCGGCGCGCGCTCGGCGCCCTGAACGGCAAGGAACTGCGCGAACTGATCCGGCTGCTCGACAAGATACGCCAACAAAGCAAAGGAAAAGGAGAGATACGGAATGAGTAACACAGCTGCGCTCGACGCCCAGGTGAACAAGATGATCACCGAGGGCAAGGCAATGGATGCCTTTGAACAGTTCTATGCGGACGACATCGTCATGCAGGAAAACACCGACGAACCATTCAAGGGTAAGGATGTCAACCGGCAGCGCGAGATCGACTTCTTCAGCTCGGTCGATCAGGTCCACGCGCTCAAATTGCTGGCCGAGGCGGCGAGTGGTGATGTGGCCTTCTCCGAATGGGAATACGACGTCACGTTCAAGAACGGCGCCCGCGCGGCCTGGAGTCAGGCGGCCGTCCGCCGGTGGAAGGACGGTAAGATCGTTCACGAACGCTTCTACTACAAGCCGGCAAAGTAAAATAGACGGTTCATGCCTGAACTGTTAACCGGAAAAACCGCCCTCGTGCTGGGCTTGGCGAATCGCTGGAGTATCGCGTTTGCGATCGCCCAAGCCTTCCGGCGCGAGGGCGCCAACTTGTTACTCACCTACCAGGGCGAGCGGCAGAAGCAGACCGTGGAGGAACTTGGCGCCGAGTTAGGCGCCTCGCGCATCGTCGCGTGCGATGTCTCGCAAGACGCGCAGATCGCCGATTTGGCGGCGGCGCTCAAGGATTCGGGGACCACGCTCGACATTGTGGTCCACAGTATCGCGTTCGCCAACCGGGAGGACCTCGCCGGGGCGTTCGCCGACACCTCGCGCGACGGTTTCGCTCTAGCGCTGGACGTGAGCGCTTACTCGCTGGTGGCCGTGTCGCGCGCGCTGGCTCCGCTGATGGCTAACGGCGGGTCCGTCATGACGCTCAGCTATCTCGGCTCCGTCCGGGTGGTGCCGAAGTACAACGTCATGGGCGTCGCCAAGGCGGCGTTGGAAGCGTCGGTGCGATACCTCGCGGCCGATCTCGGACCTTCGAACATCCGGGTGAACGCCATCTCGGCCGGGCCCATCAAGACAACGTCGGCCCGCGGGATCAAGGACTTCTCGAAGATCCTCGAAGGCTTCGCCGGCCGGGCGCCGCTCCGCCGCAACACCGACCCGGCCGAAGTAGCCGATACCGCCGTGTTCCTGGCTTCCGACCTGGGCCGCGGCGTCACGGGCAACGTCATTTACGTCGACGCGGGATTTCAGATAATGGGGCTGTGAGAACGGCCTCTCTGCTCCTCTTAACCCTTCCCCTGCTGGCAGCAGATCTCTTCCGCGACGATTTCTCGCGACTCCCCGTCGGGCACCTTTCGGCGCCGATGGGCCAGTTGAACGGCGCCATCCAGGAGTACCACTACATTGAGCATCGCGGCGTGCCGGTCTGGCCCTGGCGCAATCCCATCGTCCACGACGATGCCTGGACGGTGGGCGAAGAGGCAGACAAGCCGTACCTTGAGCAGCACACAGTGGTTACCGATCCGCGCTACCAGCCGCTCTTCGTCACCGGCGACGCCGAATGGTCCGACTACGCTGTGGAAGCGCAAGTGCGGCCGTTGCTGCGGCAGGAGAACGCCGGGCTGGTTTTCCGGTATCACACCTCGCGGCACTATTACGCTTTCACCCTCGCCAACGGCACGACGGCCCGGCTTGCGCTCCGCTTGCCGGTGGATGCGGCCTTCCGCCAGAGCGCCTGGAGGGAACTGGCTTCCACCGCCTTTCCCTACGAGACGACTCGCTACTACCAAATGCGCGTCGAGACCGAGGGACCGCGCGTCCGCGCGTACATCGACGGCAAACTCCTGTTCGAAGCCTCGGACGGTGAGATTCCGAAAGGCATGGCCGGCGTCACCGCAAACCGGCCGGCGCGTTTCCAGGATTTCGCGGTAACGGCCGCCGATAGCGCCGCCCGCGCGCTTCGCGAGCGCATCCAGGCCCGCGAAGTGGAATTGGCGCGATTGCGCAAGGAGAATCCACGGCCGAAGCTATGGAAGAAGTTCGACACGCCCGGCTTTGGCGCCGGCCGCAACGTCCGCTTCGGCGACCTCAATGGCGACGGCCGTCTCGACATGCTGATCGCCCAGCAGGTGCCGAAGGTCCGCGGCGACGCCTACGACCAGATCTCGTGCCTGACCGCCGTAACGCTCGACGGCCGGATCTTGTGGCAGTTGGGCCGGCCCAATCCGAAGAACGGCCTGCTCACCAACGACACGCCCTTCCAGATCCACGACATCGACGGCGACGGGAAGAACGAAGTGGTGCTCATTCGCGACTTCCAGTTACAGATTCTTGACGGCGCCACCGGCAAACCGCGGAAGTGGGCCTGGATGCCGCCGGCCGTCCCGAACGAGCGCCAAGAGCAGCCGCACGAGTTGACCAATGGCGATTCCATCCTCTTCGCCAACCTGTCGGGCAGTTCCGCGCGGCGCGAGATCATCGTCAAGGACCGCTATCGCACCTTCTGGGTTTACGACAACAACCTGCGGCTCCTCTGGTCCGGGCAGGGCCAGACCGGCCACTACCCATTTCCGATCGACGTCAGCGGTGACGGCCGGGACGAGTTCGTCATCGGCTACGGGCTGTGGACCCACGCTGGCAAGCCGCTCTGGTCGCACGACGCTGCCATGCGCGACCATCCCGACGCGATTTCGGCAGGGAACTTCTCGGGTCGCGCCGGCGGTCCCCTCCGCGTCTACATCTGCGGGAGCGACGAGGGGTTCGTTGTCATCAACAAGGACGGCTCCATTCACCGTCACATTCGCCTCGGCCACGCGCAGACGCAGAGCGTGGGCAAGTACCGGATGGACGTGCCGGGGCAGCAGATCCTGATCGCGAACTTCTGGCGCAATCCCGGCATTGTGACTCTTTTCGATTTCGACGCCAACATCCTGGCGCAGGAGGAGATGACGCCCGGCTCGACCCACCTGGCGCCGGTGAACTGGCGCGGCGACGGGCAGGAGTTCGCGCTGCTGTCGGCGAATGTTCGCGATGGCGGCATGCTCGACGGCCAACTCCGCCGCGTCGTGATGTTCCCCGACGATGGCCATCCCGACTTGGCCTACTACGTGGCCGATGTCACCGGCGACGCCCGCGACGAAGTGATCTTGTGGGACCAGGAACGCGTGTGGATCTACACCCAGGACCGCCCGCCGCTCCGTCCGGAGGTCTACCGCCCGCGGCGTAACCCGCATTACAACGAGTCGAACTACCGGGCCAACGTGTCGTTGCCGCAATAAC
>CAYPUQ010000509.1:0-4179 GCA_964413655.1 uncultured Solibacteraceae bacterium
TGGCGGCCCTGCTGCTGGCGGCGTTCGCGGCGCTGGCGCCGCGGCTCGGGTTCGCTCGAATAGGCGCGCAAGCCGCCGTCGAGTATCTCGCCCTTGTAGACCCAACACTTGATGCCGATGACGCCATAGGTCGTATGGGCTTCGGCAAAGCCGTAGTCGATGTCGGCGCGGAGGGTATGCAACGGAAGCTGACCCTGCAAGTACCATTCCGAGCGGGCGATTTCGGCGCCATTCAGGCGGCCGGACACGCGAACTTTGATTCCTTTACAGCCGAAGCGCAGGGCGCTGTCGACGGCCTTGCGCATAGCGCGCCGGAAGGCAACACGCTTCTCCAGTTGGAGAGCGATCGACTCCGCCACCAACTGAGCATCGAGTTCCGGCTTGTGGACTTCCTGGATGTCGATGAAGACCTCGCGGCCCGTCTTCTTAGCGAGTTCCTGCTTGAGCTTTTCGATCTCGGCGCCTTTGCGCCCGATGACGATGCCCGGGCGGGAGGTGTGAATGGTAATCCGCAGCTTATTGCCGGGGCGATCCATTTCGATGGAGCTAACGCCCGCGGCCTTCAACCGGCCAAGGAGCGATTCCTTCAGCTTGAGGTCCTCGTGCAGGAGTTTGGCATAGTCCTGCTTGGAGAACCAGCGCGACCGCCACGTGCGCGTGACACCCAGCCGGAACCCGTAAGGATGAACTTTCTGACCCATGCTTAGTTACCCGTCCCCTCAGCCAGTTTCACGACAATATGCGCGGTCCGCCGCTGGTAGCGGTAGGCGCGGCCCATCGGTGCGGGCCGGATTCGCTTCTGCCGAGGCCCCTCGTTGACATAGGCCGCGCGAACGTAGAGCTTGTCAACGTCCACGTCGGCCGATTTATTCTCGGCGTTGGCCATCGCCGAACGCACCAGCTTCTCGATAGCCGGCGCGATGCGCTTGTTGACGGCCTGCAGCAGCGCCAGGGCCTGATGCACGTTCTCGCCCCGGATGAGGTCGATCACCAGGCGCGCCTTCTGCGGCGATACCCTGACGTATCTGGCTTCCGCTTTCGCTTCCATTGCTTCCTCGCTCTTCACTGCGGCCGGCCGCTACCGGCCGGACTTATCCTTGGCCGCATGGCCCTTGAAGATCCGGGTGGGCGAGAACTCGCCGAGCTTGTGGCCCACCATGTTTTCGGTGACGTAAACCGGGATGAACTTCTTGCCGTTGTGGACGGCGAAGGTGTGACCGATGAACTCGGGAATGATGGTCGACCGGCGCGACCATGTGCGAATCACCTTCTTGTCGGTCTTTTCGTTCATGGCGGCCACCTTGACCATCAGGTGGTTGTCCACGAAAGGTCCTTTACTGAGTGAACGGCCCATCGTTCGCTTTCCTCAATCCCTATTTCTTCTTCCGGCCGACAATCATTTTGTCGGTCCGCTTGTTATTGCGCGTCTTGAAGCCGCGCGTCGGCTGGCCCCATGGGGTCACCGGGTGGCGGCCGCCGGACGTCCGGCCCTCACCGCCACCGTGCGGATGGTCCACCGGGTTCATCGAAACGCCGCGATTGTGCGGGCGGCGTCCGAGCCAGCGCTGGCGCCCGGCCTTGCCGAGCGAAACATTCTCGTGGTCGGGGTTGCCAACCTGGCCGACCGTGGCGCGGCACTCCACCAGCACGCGCCGCACTTCGCCGGACGGCAGCTTGACGAGCGCATAGTCGGCTTCCTTAGAAACAAGCTGCGCCTGACCTCCGGCCGCGCGCACCATCTGAGCGCCTTTGCCGGGCCGCAGTTCGATGGCATGGATAAAGGTACCCGCGGGGATATTCTTGAGCGGCAGGCAATTACCGACCAGGATATCGGCCTCGGGACCCGAACTGATTGTCATGCCGGTTTCCAGTCCCACCGGTGCGATGATGTACCGTTTCTCGCCGTCCTGATAGTGCAGCAAAGCGATGCGGGCCGACCGGTTCGGATCGTACTCGATGGCCGCGACGCGCGCCGGGACGCCGTCCTTGTTGCGCTTGAAATCGATTTCGCGATAGGACTTCTTATGTCCGCCACCGCGAAACCAAATGGTCGTTTCACCCTGGTTGTTCCGGCCGCCGCTACGCTTCTTGCCGGTGGTAAGCGACTTCTCCGGCTTCTTCTTGGTCAGGCCCTCGCGCGTTACAACCGTCTGAAAGCGGCGCGTCGGGGTAGTTGGACGAAAGCTTTTAGTCGGCATGGTTAGACCTCCGCGAACTCCGGCATTTTCTGTCCCGCCCGGAGGCGGACATAGGCTTTCTTCCAGTCCGGCTGGTAACCCGTAAAGCGGCCGCGCCGGCGAAGCTTACCCGCATTGAGCACCGTGCGAACTTCGGCGACTTTTACGTTGAAGATCTTTTCGACAGCGACTCTGATTTGTTCCTTATTCGCGCCGGCGGCAACCTCAAAGCAGAGCGTCCGTTCATCTTCCTTTTTGCCGACGGCCTTTTCCGTAATGATGGGCCGTTTGATCACCTGGAAGTACGTCATTTCGCCAGTGCCTCCGACAGTTTCTTCGCCGCCGCCTCGGAGATGAGCACGCGATCGTGGCCGAGCAGATCGTACGCCGTCACATCCCGAGTTGGGACGAGCTTGACACCGGGGATATTGCGCGACCCCAGCGCCAGGTTGCGGTTGTCGCCGAGATCGACCAGGAGCACGGAGCGGCGCATGGCGAACGCGTCGAGTACCGAACGGACCGCCTTCGTTTTGTGGTCGGCCAGGGCGAACTCCTGAACCACCTTCAATTCTCCGTCGCGCAGTTTCGCCGACAGGGCCGAGCGCAGGGCGCCTAGCAGCATTTTGCGCGGTAAATGGTAGCTGTAGTCGCGCGGCTGGGGACCGTGGGTCGTGCCGCCATGGCGCCAAATCGGCGACCGGATGGAGCCCACGCGCGCGCGACCGGTGCCTTTCTGCCGCCACAGCTTCTTGCCCGAGCCGGCGACCTCGGAGCGCACTTTCGTCTTGACGGTCCCGGCGCGCACACCGGCAAGGTGATGACGGACTGACTCGTAGAGCAGCGCTTCGTTGACCGCGGCGCCGAACACTTGATCGTTTAGATCGAGTTCACCGACCTTTTCGTTCTGGAGATTGACAACATCGACTATTGGCATGGCGGGTTACCTCCGGGCCCTCCGGACCACCACGTACGCCCCGTTGGGGCCGGGTACAGCGCCCTTCACGACGAGCAGGTTGTCCTCAGCGTCCACTTCGACGACTTCCAGATTGCGCACGGTGACCCGCTGGTGGCCCATCTGCCCCGCCATTTTCATGCCGGGGAAGACGCGCGACGGAAAGCTGGACGCGCCAATTGAGCCGGGCGCGCGGTGAAACATCGATCCGTGCGTGGCGGGGCCACCGCGAAAATTGTGGCGCTTCACCAATCCGGCGAACCCGCGGCCTTTGCTGGTGCCGATGACGTCCACCTTCTGCTTCGGCTGAAACTGGTCGACCAGAATGCGGTCGCCCGGCTTGAGATCGTCGTCGCCGGGCTGGAGTTTGATTTCGCGCAGGTAGCGAACACCGTCCACGTTCGCCTTCCCGAGGTGACCCGTTTTCGGCTTGTTGATCCGGGCGGGTTTCACGTTCTCCACCAGCCCGATCTGCACCGCGTCATATCCGTCGAGGGCGGGCGTTTTGCGCTGAACGACCACACAGGGGCCGGCCTTCAGCACGGTCACCGGCACTGCCTGGCCGTCCGGCTGGAAGACCTGTGTCATTCCGATTTTCTTGCCGAGAATTCCTGGACTCATAACCATTCCCTATCGCCGGGGGCGGAACCGATCCGCCCCAGCCTACTTCTTGCCAAACGCCTTGATTTCCACATCCACGCCAGCCGGCAGATCGAGCTTCATCAGCGCGTCAACCGTATCCTGCGTCGGTTCGAGGATATCCAACAGCCGCTTGTGCGTCCGGATCTCAAATTGTTCGCGCGACTTCTTGTCGACGTGCGGCGAACGCAGCACCGTATACCGGTTCTTCACCGTGGGCAGCGGAATAGGCCCCGCCACCTGAGCGCCGGTGCGCTTGGCCGTGCCGACGATCTCCCCGGTGGACTGATCCAGAACGCGGTGATCGTACGCCTTCAACCGGATGCGGATACGCTCTCGAATCGCCATAAAAACCGCCTTTACGCAATGACCTCGGTCACCGTGCCGGCGCCGACCGTGCGGCCACCCTCG
>CAYPUQ010000510.1:0-4163 GCA_964413655.1 uncultured Solibacteraceae bacterium
CTAGCGACGGAAGTCTTGGAAGGTGGTGGAACGACCGAGGACGCGGCCACGATCCTGGGGAACAGCCCAGCGGTCATCCGCAGACATTACGCACAATGGACGACTATGCGGCAGGAGAGGATTTCGAGCTTGCTGCACAATCGAGGACTGTTTGGAACGGGTGGCACATTTTTGGCACAGGCGGAAAAGCCAACTGCCAAGTCATTGAAAAAGAAGGAAGAAAATTTGGTGGACGGCATGGGATTCGAACCCACGACCCCCACGTTGCGAACGTGGTGCTCTCCCAGCTGAGCTAGCCGCCCACACTAAGGCAGGTCAACCTAATTCTACCACGGTGCGACGTTCGCAAAGCCCTTCCATGCCGTACCATAGAGAGTTACCGCATGAGCAGTATCACCCCCGAAGAACAGTTGGAAAAGATGCGGCGGGAGTGGGACGAGCGCGCCCGCGAGAACGCCCGCTATTACGTCAACACCGCCACGACGCAGTGGACCGATGAGGAGTTCTTTGACTCCGGTGAAAGGACGGTCGCCGAGCAAATCCTGAACGACATGATCAACATCTGCCAGGGCAAGGATCCGAAGCAGATGCGGGTCCTCGAGATCGGCTGCGGCGCCGGGCGCGTCACACGCGCGCTGGCCCGTGTGTTCGGCGAAGTGTATGCCGTCGATATCAGCGGCGAGATGGTGCGCCAGGCGCGCCTGGCGCTCGCCGCCACGCCGAACGCCCACGTTTTTCAGAACAACGGAACCGATCTTTGCGTCCTCGGCGATATCCAGGTCGACTTCGCCTTCTCGTGCATCGTCTTCCAGCACATCCCGAGCCGCGAGGTGATTGAGAACTACGTTCGCGACGTCCGCCGCCTGCTCCGTCCTGGCGGGCTGTTCAAATTCCAGGTTCAGGGCGACGCCACCATCGAGACGGCGCCGGACGACACCTGGCTCGGCGTGCCCTTTTCCGACGAGGAAGCAGTCGCCATGGCCGAGCGCACCGGTTTCGAACCGCGCTACCGGCACGGCGCCGGCGATCAGTATTTCTGGCTCTGGTTCTTCAAGAAGTAGCAGCCGCTACTGCACCAGAAACGGCCATTCACTCTGCAGTTTGAACCCGTACCGGGCCACTGCCAGGTAGACCGTTGCGCCGGCCAGCACGAGCACGATCCCGAAAATCATGAACAGAATCAGCCATGGAAACCCGCGGTTCTCCCGGCTCAGTGTCAACAGATAGGCGGCGAACACGCCGAGAAAATACAGCACCCCCATCGGCACCGAGACCAGCATGAGGTTGATGGCGTCCGGCGTGGGAGTGATGATCGCGGCGACGATGACAATGATCAGAATCGCGTAGCGGCTGTTCTCCAGCAGAAACCTTGGCGTCACGATCCGCAGCAGGGCGAGGAAGAAGATCAACACCGGAAGTTGAAACACCACCGCCATGCCCAGCGACACATTGACGAAAAGATCGAAGTAGTACGCGATGCTCACCATCGGCTGCACTTCGTTGCCGAGGCCGATGCCAAGCAGAAACGCCAAACCGAGCGGAAAGGCGACGAAGTAGGCAAAGAGCCCTCCGAGAATGAACAGGCTGGCGGCGGAGATGATGAACGGCGCGGCCCAACTGCGTTCGCGCTTGTACAGACCCGGCGCCACAAACGACCAGACCTGATAGAGAATCCACGGCGAGGAGAGAAAGATCGCCGTCAGGATCGGCACCTTGATCCAGATGATCGAGAACGATTCGGTCGGCGTCAGCATCACCAGTTTCGGATCTTCGATCCCGATCTCTTTCATGGCGCGGATTGCGGGTGCGCTGACCACCGCCCACAGCACGTCGACGAAGATCAGGCTCGCGAAGAAAGCTACGCCGACTCCCATCAGCGCGCGGATGATCCGTACGCGGAGTTCCTCCAAGTGCTCCAGGAAGGACATCCGCAGCATGCCATCGTCATCGCTGTCTTCGTCCTGATTGCCGGGCGGTGGAGGTGGCGGCGGCGGCGCTCCCGGCCCAGTGGCAACCGGCGGCGGGACGCCGCCGCTCTGTTCGGCGATGGCCGTTTGAGAAGAGGCCGGAGAGTCCGGCGGCGGCGCGTCGCGGTATCCGTACTCCGGATCGTAGTAGTCCTGGTCGGCGTCCGTCGTCTGGTCGTAAGATACAGCCGATTCGCCGTTCTGCGCCGCGGGGCCATCGCCGTCCGTTGCCGGTTCCGAGGCGGGATCGGGCGGACCCTCGGTGACATCCGCGGACTTGGACCGCGGGACGGCTACCCCTTCGCCAGAATCGGAAGACTCCGGTTCGGGGCGCACTTCATTCTTCTCGTCGTGAGACTCCATGAATGTCCGGATTCAGTACAGCCTAGGAAGCAGGTAAGGGCTATGCCCGGGCCGTCTCAGGGCCATCGGCGGGCGGTGCGCTTTCCGAAGAGGTTTGCGCCGCGGTTTCCGGGGCATCGCGGTTGTCTACCGCGGCCTCGCTCTCGGCTAACGCCGCCGTTGCCTGACCGTTGGCCTTGTTTTCGGCGCCCGAACTTTCCGGGGCGCTTACCTTCGCGGTTTCACTACTGGAGGAACTGGAGGAATCGTTTCCGTAGTCGGAGTCCGAGTAGCCATAGTCGTAGCTGCTATCGTACGGTCCGTCATAGCTGCTACTGATTTCGTTTTCGTAACTGCGGGCGGTGGATTCGATCGACCGCTTCTCTTCTTCCACTGCCTGCATCTCGCGGTCCCAGGTGGCCTTCAGTTCACTTGAGGCGCGGCGGAACTCGCTCATCGCCTTGCCGATGGTTTTGCCCAGTTCCGGCAGCTTCCTGGGCCCGAAGACAAGCAGGGCGAGCACGAAAATAATGACAGTTTCCTGCCAGCCGAGGGGACCCATTGATCGATACTCCTAGTCCCGGATGGGACTCCACCCCATCATACCGAGCCGTGGAAAACAGCGTCAACCAAGCGGAATGCTCCTCAGGCATGCCAGAACCGGGCAACCCTACCTCGTTTCCACGCGGAACCGCCGCACCGAGAAGGCGTCGTAATTGGGCCGGCCGGTGCTAACGCCCGAGAACACCAGGGTCATTTCGTGCCCGTTCGCGCCGATCCACTTGGCCGGCAGCCGGTAGCCGTGCGTCCCGCCGAGCCCCCAGTCGTTGGTGTGAAATGCGGTTGTCCACGGCCCCCACGGCTCGGGCGCGTCGAAGATGCCCCATCCACCGGCGTGATCGTACGACAGGGCCAGCAGGTATCGCTTTAGCCCGGGGTTGTAGACCACATCGACGCGCTCGCAACGGCCCGGATAGCGGAACACCGGCCCACGCGCGCGGATATCGGCGGACCATACCGGGCGGCCGGTCTCATCGAGGCGCACAAAAAACTCGTAGGCATCCCGGTCGCGGATGCGACTCCTGGGCACGCGTGCCAACACCAGCGCGTCCTCGGGCTGGTAGGCCGACGGACCGTCCAGCGAGTGAAGGTAGACGAACTCGTCTCGCGCACCTTGGTAGTTCCGGCCGAAGTTCACGAACGACGGGGCGCCGAAGCTCACGTCGAAGCGAAGACCCCAGTGCCATGTCCGGCCCCGGTCGGGCGACCAGGCGAGCCGCGTGTTCCCCATATTGCGGACGAGCATATACAGCACGCCGTCCACCATGAGCATGCCGCTCGACTTCGGTCCCGCCAGCCCGTCGCCGATCCATTCGCCGGTTTCCGAACGAATGTTGACGCCGCGAAAGTTCTCCGGCGTGCCCTCCACGCGAGCGAATCCGAGACTGAGTTTCTCGGGCACCCTCGAATCGAAACCCCACCCGTCGCCGTAGGACGTGTACAGGTGATCGTCGTCGCCCCAGGTGATGGGCCAGTTGTCGCTATCGATGGCCCGCCGCACAATGGCGGCGACGGGCGCGAATGTCAGGCCGTTGATGACCGGGCTTGGCGGATAGGGCGCCTCCTTCGAAACCACAGCCGGCGTCTCCACGGCTTTCATCAGCGGCTCGATGAGGCGCAGATAGACCGGGGTCCAAAAGCCTTGGCCTCGCCCTTCACCTTCCAGCGCATCGCCGCTGCGGACGGCGACGAGGTGCAAGCTGGGCGAAGCGATCAGAACCTGATGCCCCGCGCCGGCGCCAGCGAATGTGTCGCGCGGCGCGGCGGGCCAGACGCCGTCGACGTTGGTGTACC
>CAYPUQ010000511.1:0-4162 GCA_964413655.1 uncultured Solibacteraceae bacterium
TTCGAGCACAGCGTTGCGATGTCGTCCACCAGTTCGATGTTCCACTTCGTCCGGAGTTCCTCGGCGAATTTATCCACGCGGGTGTGGCTGCTCTCGACATCGGGGCTGCCCCCCTTGTACGCCGCCACGACGCGGGCGCCCGGAACGTGATCCGCGTGATTCGGATCGTTGAGAATCCGCGTGAACGCCGGTGCGTGGGACGTATCGGTACCGATGATGCCCAGACGGATCTGCGCGGCCAGCGGCGCGCTCAAAAGCAGCGAGGCGAGAACGAATCGTTTCATTGTGCGCATTGTACACTAGTGGTCTTCGTGGATCTTTCAACTCCCCTGATGTATCTGAAGGGCGTGGGGCCGGGGCGCGCCGGCATGCTGGAGGGGAAAGGACTTCGCACGGTCGAAGATCTGCTTTCCTATCCGCCCTTCCGCTACGAGGACCGCAGCAACGTCAAGCCCATCGCCAGCCTCGCCCCAGGGGAGATGGCGACCGTCGTCGCGCTGGTCGAGACCGCCCGCACGGCCGGCTTTCAACGGAAACGGCTGGGCCTCTTCGAGGCCACCTTCGCCGACGGCTCCGGCCGCCGCCTTCACTCGAAGTGGTTTCACGGCGATTACCTCGCCAACGTGCTCGTGCCCGGACTGCGAGTCGCGGTGTTTGGCAAGGTCGAGATCGACGGCTATTCCGGCGCCCTCACGATGATGCACCCGGAGTTCGAGGTGCTGCCGGAAGATGACGAAGACGCGGCGCTCCACACGGGCCGTGTCGTGCCGGTCTATGAGGCCGCCGGCAGGGTGACGACGCGCGTCTTCCGCCAGTTGGCCTGGCGCGCGTTGGCGGCGCTGCCGCCCGCGCCCGACCCGTTGCCAGCCGTGGTCCGCGACCGTTTGCGCCTCATACCTTACTGGGAATCGGTGCGCGCCGTTCACTTTCCGCCGCCCGACTCGGATCTCCGGACGCTCAATTGCTCCCGGTCGCCCGCGCATTTCCGGCTTATTTTCGAGGAGTTTTTTTGGCTCGAATGCGGACTGGCGCTGAAGCGCGCCAAGGCACGGTTGGCGCGCGGCATCCAGTTCGAACTGACCGATGCAATCCGCGAGCGGATCAAGCAGATGCTGCCGTTCAAGCCCACCGCCGCGCAGAAGCGTGTGCTGAAGGAGATAGCGGAGGACATGGCCTCACCGCAGCCGATGAACCGCTTGTTGCAGGGTGACGTTGGCAGCGGCAAGACTCTGGTGGCCGCGGAAGCCGCCATTATTGCGATCGAGAACGGCTACCAGGTGGCGCTGCTCGCCCCCACCGAAATCCTCGCCCAGCAGCACTTCCTTTACACCAAGAACCTGCTGGGTTCGCTCGGCTACATCGTGGTGGCGCTGACGGGGTCGCAGACCGCGCGGGAGAAGGAACAGATCAAGAAGCTTCTTGCGGCGGGACTGGCGCACATGGTGACAGGTACTCACGCCGTCCTGGAGGGCGACGTCGACTTCGCCCGGCTCGGTCTCGCGATTGTGGATGAGCAGCATCGCTTCGGCGTCATGCAGCGGCTTAAGCTATTCGAGAAGGGGACACACCCCGACGTACTGGTGATGACGGCGACGCCGATCCCGCGAACTCTGGCGCTCACAGTGTACGGCGATCTCGATACGTCGATCATCGATGAAATGCCGCCGGGCCGCCAGCCCGTTGTGACCAAACAGGTCACCGAAGACCGGATCGAGCAGGTGTGGAGTTTCTTGAAGAAGCAGATCGACCAGGGCCGCCAGGCGTATGTCGTTTACCCGGTGATCGAAGAGTCGGAGACACAGGCGATGAAGGCGGCCCAAAAGATGCACGTCCATCTTTCCGAGGCTGTCTTTCCTTCCCTGCGAGTCGGCCTGCTGCACGGGCGAATGAAGGCCGACGACAAGGAAGACGTCATGCGGCGGTTCAAGGAGGGCGAGATACAGATTCTGGTGTCCACCACGGTCATCGAAGTAGGCGTGGACGTGCCGAACGCCACCGTCATGGTGATCGAGCAGGCCGAACGGTTCGGCCTCGCGCAGTTGCACCAGTTGCGCGGCCGTGTGGGCCGCGGCGCGCACCAGAGCTACTGCGTCCTGGTGACCGGCAAATTGAGCGACGCCGGCCGCGAACGCATCCGGACCATGGTGGACACGAACGACGGCTTCGAGATCGCCGAAACCGATCTTCGTTTGCGAGGCCCGGGCGAGTTCTTCGGAACCAGGCAGAGCGGCCTGCCCGCGCTGCGTTTCGCCAACATACTGCGCGACCGCGACGTGCTGGAACTGGCGCGCAGCGAGGCGATGGGGTTCATCGAGAAACCGCCGGCGGAGGAGGAACTTCGCCGGGCAGTCGCCTACATTCGCGATCATTGGCAGCGCCGGTACGGTTTGGTCCAGGTTGGCTGAGATGCGCGTGACGGAGAGTGTCAGTCTGGTGGGGCAGGGACCGGGACTTTGTACCGGCATGAACCGGGCGGATTGGGCGTCCGCCGCAGGCCGGGGGCCTGCCCCACTTTCCTCCCCCCACCGTAGGTTGAGATGCGTGTGATCGCCGGGCAGTATCGCAGCCGCCGGCTGAGGACGCCGCCGGGGTTCGATGTGCGTCCGACGCCGGACCGGCTGCGCGAATCGCTCTTCAGCGTCCTCGCGCCGCGGATTGAGAGGAGTGTGTTCGTCGATGCGTATGCCGGGTGCGGCGCGGTGGGTATCGAAGCTCTCAGCCGGGGCGCGGCTCAGGCGATTTTCATCGAGAAGAACCGGGCGGCGCTCGCGGTGCTGCGCGAGAATCTCCACACGCTGGGGATCGGGAGCGAGGCGCGGGTGGTCGCCGGAAGCGCCCATGTGTATATCGGTTCGCTCGAAGCCGGGATCTATTTTCTCGACCCGCCTTACGACCGGACGGGCGAGTACCGGGCCTGCCTGGAGAAACTCGAGATTAGCGCGGAAGCCATTGTGATCGCGCAGCACAGCCGCCACGTTACGCTGCCCGAGGAGTGGCCGCACTTGCGGCGCTACCGCGAACTGCGCCAGGGCGACAACGTGCTCAGCTTCTACGAGTCGGGGGAGCCGCGTTGAAGGAAGCGCCGATGTTCGCCTATCACGAGGCGACGAAGCATACCGTCGAGAAGCTCATGCGGAGCAGCCATGCCCTGGATTGGGCCAACATGCCGGAGCCGTTCCGGCATTACGAACATGTTCCCGTGCTGGACCTTCCGGCGGATGCCTCGGCGCCCGAGGCCGCGGCGCTGTCCGTCTTGCGCGGGCAGCCGGGCCAGCCGAACACGCGCGACGGCGCCGCGTTTCTTTCGCAGTTGCTGTTTCACGCGGCGGCGATTAGCGCGACGAAGGCCGTGCGCAGTGCTGGCTACCGCTATGCGTTGCGGGTGAATCCTTCTTCCGGTAACCTGCACCCAACCGAGTTCCACTTTGCCACGCGAGGTCTGCGAGATTGGCCCGATGGGCTCTACCATTACCGGGCTTCGGCGCACATGGCCGAACAGCGCGCTGAGGGCGATTGGGCCGGGGAGATTCTCAAGCATGCCCGGGCGCCGTGGCTGCGGGACGCTCCGCTCGTGTTCGTGCTGACGAGCATTGCGTGGCGCGAGGCCTGGAAATACCGCAGTCGCGCCTACCGGTACTGTTTGCACGATACGGGTCATGCGTGGGAGTCGCTGGCGTTGTCGGCGCGGGCCTCCGGGTGCGAAGCCTTCGCCGCGGGCCATTTCGCGGACGACGCGCTGACTGGGCTGTTGCAGATGGCCGATGAGTGGCCGATGCTGATCGTGGCTTTGCGGGGAGATGGAGTGCCGATTGGCGGGGCTGCTGCGCCGGAGCGGCGGTGGCACGGAGGTGAGCCGAACCGTCTCTCGAAAGACACGGCGCCGTATCCGCTCATCGACCAGGTTCATGCCGCGACGAAACTCGCCGAGCCGCTCGGTCCGGCGGCCAGTGGGGCGGCGCGGGCCGAACCGCGGCGTGGCGAAGTTCCGTTGCCGTCTCTCGCCGCTTCCGGAGCTTCTTACGCGGAGGTGGCGCGCCGCCGGCGTTCCGCGCTGGATTTCCGGGGTGGGCGCGAAACGATCGCGCTGGCTCAACTCGCCTCGCTGCTCGATGCCGCCATGCGACAGCATCGCGCCGATTTCGAAGGCGATCTGCCCGCGGGC
>CAYPUQ010000512.1:0-4161 GCA_964413655.1 uncultured Solibacteraceae bacterium
CACGACAAAACTCGGGCCTTCTTCGCCGGGGCACTTCCGATTGGGTCATAGCGTTTATCGGTACTAATCTCTTCTGGCCGCCGCGCCGTAGATGCCATAGCTTACACTCAAACTACATGCTCAACCGGGGCTATGCCTACACCACAATCATCAGCAGCAAATACCCCGGACAAACCCTGCTCTCCCACTTGGCAAGCCTTTACCCCCACTCAACCCCACAAGCCTGGCAACAAAAACTGAACAACGGCGAAGTCACCCTCAACGGCGTCACCGCCACCGGAAGCGAGTCGGTCACTTTGGGCCAAACCATTGTCTGGAACCGTCCACCTTGGATCGAACCAGACTCCCCTCAGCACTTTGAAGTCCTGTTTGAAGACCCCCATCTGTTGGCCGTCAACAAACCCAGCGGGCTGCCCACCCTCCCGGGCGGCGGCTTCATGGAAAACACCCTCCTGCGCTTGGTGCAAAAGCAAACCTCCAACGCAAACCCTGTCCACCGGTTGGGCCGAGCCACCACCGGCATCGTCCTCTTCGCCAAAACACCGCAGGCGGCCTCTAATCTATTCGCAAACTGGAACACAACCAAAATTCGAAAAATCTACCGGGCGCTGGCTCAAAACATTGCACAGCACGACGCCTACGAAATCCTCACACCCATAGGCCTCGTACCGCACCCGCTCATCGGTTCCGTGTGGGCCGCCAACCTAAGTGGCAAACCGTCAAAGTCACTGGCAAAGGTGATCTCACGCACCACCAGCACCACAACATTTGAGGTAAGCCTAAATTCGGGCCGCCCTCATCAAATCAGAATCCATCTGGCATCCATCGGCCATCCCCTGGTAGGCGATCCTCTGTACGGCTTAACCGGCCAGCCTCTTGAAATTCGCCCGGGCCTCCCCGGCGATGGAGGATATTTCCTGCACGCCCAATTTCTGAAATTCCACCACCCCATCACCGAAGAACAAATCAATCTTGAGGCAGCTGTGCCGTCCGGATTCTCATTGCATCAGTAGGTTCACGGCGGGAATCAAATCAGGGTGGCCGTTGAAACCTGCGCGATCCCGCCATTCCGGATCCTAACGAAGCGAGTTTATTACACTCCGATAATGGTGGTTAACGGGGCTCTGTACGAGTGGCCGGTCATCCGTTCGGGGCTCCAGGACCGGCCACTTCAGCGACACGCCGACTGCACGTCCGGGTGGCCTGCGAATTCACAGATGCGGAGTTCGTGGGCATAGCTGGTGGGAAGGGGATTTGCACGCCACAAATGTGCCGGCGCTAAGCTGCCCCCCGCGAGTCACAAAAGCGAGAAACCTCGGCTTAGCCGATTTCCGCCGAGCTCAGACAAGGTCGTAGCGATCAAGGTTCATCACCTTGTTCCACGCAGCCACGAAGTCCTTCACGAATGTCCCCTTCGAGTCGTCACACGCATAGACCTCCGCGATTGCCCGGAGCTGGGAGTTCGAACCGAAGACGAGATCGACACGGGTGCCGGTCCACCTGATTTCGCCCGTCGCGCGATCGCGCCCCTCAAACACGCCATCGGATGAGGAGGGCTGCCACTTGGTACGCATATCGAGCAGGTTGACGAAGAAATCATTGGTGAGCGTCTCGGGCCGGTTGGTGAACACGCCGTGTTTGGACTGCCCGGCGTTAGCATTCAGGGCGCGCATACCGCCGATGAGAACCGTCATCTCGGGGGCAGTCAGCGTGAGCAACTGGGCCCGATCCACCAGCAGTTCCTCCGCAGGTTCCTGGTTTGACTTCCGGAAGTAGTTGCGGAACCCGTCCGCAGCCTGCTCCAGTACGGCGAAAGCGTCCACATCGGTCTGCTCTTGGGAAGCATCCGTGCGCCCTGGCGAGAAGGGAATCTTCACGTCGCTCCCGGCCCTTTTCGCAGCGTCCTCGACGGCTGCGCAGCCGCCCAGAACGATCAGGTCTGCAAGCGAGACCTTCTTCCCGCCGGACTGCGAGCTGTTAAAATCCTTTTGGATCGCCTCCAGAGTCTGGAGAGCCTTCGCCAGCCCGGCCGGCTCGTTCACTTCCCAATCCTTTTGCGGCTCGAGACGAATGCGCGCCCCGTTCGCCCCACCGCGCTTGTCGGAGCCGCGGAACGTCGCCGCCGACGCCCAGGCGGTGGTGACCAGTTGGGAAATCGACAATCCGGATGCGAGCATCCTGGCCTTCAGAGCGGCAATGTCCTGCTCCCCGATTAATTCATGATCCACCGCGGGAACGGGATCCTGCCACAGCAGCGGTTCCTTCGGTACGAGCGGGCCGAGGTAGCGCGCGATCGGTCCCATGTCGCGGTGCGTCAGCTTGAACCACGCCCGGGCAAACGCGTCTGCGAACTGATCCGGATTCTCGTGGAAGCGCCTCGAAATCTTTTCGTAGGCAGGGTCGACCCGCAAGGCAAGGTCGGTGGTCAGCATGGATGGCGCGTGACGCTTTGACGGGTCGTGCGCATCCGGCACCGTACCGGCGCCTGCGCCATGCTTCGGTGTCCATTGATGCGCACCGGCCGGGCTCTTGGTCAGTTCCCATTCGTAGCCGAACAGGTTCCAGAAGAAGTTGTTGCTCCACTTCGTCGGCGTCGTGGTCCAGATGACTTCCAGGCCGCTGGTGATCGTCTGGGCGCCGTTGCCGCTGCCAAACGTGTTGTTCCAGCCCAAGCCTTGCTGCTCCATCGGGGCGCCCTCGGGTTCGGGGCCGACATACTTGCCCGGGTCGCCGGCGCCGTGGGTTTTGCCGAACGTGTGCCCGCCGGCAATGAGCGCAACTGTCTCCTCGTCATCCATCGCCATGCGGGCGAACGTCTCCCGGATATCCCGCGCCGCTGCGACCGGATCCGGCTTTCCATTGGGCCCTTCCGGATTTACGTAGATCAGGCCCATTTGAACTGCGGCGAGAGGATTATCGAGCTGTCGATCGCCGGTGTAGCGCTCATCCCCCAGCCATTTGCCTTCAGGCCCCCAGAAAATGTCCTCTTCCGGCTCCCAGACATCCACGCGCCCGCCGCCAAAACCGAAGGTCTTGAAGCCCATCGAATCCAGGGCGACGTTACCGGCGAGAACCATGAGGTCAGCCCAGGAAAGCTTCCGGCCATACTTCTGCTTGATCGGCCAGAGCAACCGGCGCGCCTTATCCAGGCTCGCATTGTCCGGCCAGCTATTGAGAGGCGCAAAACGTTGTGCGCCGGAGCCTGCCCCGCCGCGACCGTCGCCGATGCGGTACGTACCGGCGCTGTGCCACGCCATACGAATGAAAAGCGGTCCGTAGTGGCCATAGTCGGCCGGCCACCAGTCCTGCGATGTTGTCATCAACGCATGGAGGTCCTTGATCACCGCATCGAGGTCAAGGCTCTTGAATTCCTCAGCATAATTGAACTCCTCGTCCATCGGATTCGACAGCGGGGAGCGCTGGTGCAGGATCTTCAGGTTCAGTTGATTCGGCCACCAGCCCGCACTCGTCGGGGCCCCTGCCACTGTGTGTCTGCGAGAGCCGTGCGCTACGGGGCACTTGGCTTCCGGTAATATGTTTTGCTCCTGATTTTCGGGGACAGACGCCCCGGCCGCGGTATTTTTCTCCATATGTTCCTCTTCCTTCGAATCACTTTAAGAAATTGGCGGGCGCCGCCGAGCGCACTTCGTGCAGAGCCCGCGGAAAATGAGTTCGCATTCGCGAAGAATCCGCTTACCGAGGGAGCCCGAGGCAGGCCTGGGCACGCGGTACCACTCCATGTCCTCAACATTGCCGCAGCGGTCACAGATGAAGTGGTGATGCCGCATGCTTTTCGCATCGAATCGCGCGGCGCGGCCCTCCACGGCCACTTCACGCACCAAACCCGCCCGCACCAGGTCCCGCAGATTGTTATAGGTCGTGGCCCTTGAAGAACGCGGATCCAGGCGATTCACGGCTTGGGAAATTTCGGCAGCCGTGGGATGCCCATTGTGTTCCATCAGGAACGCCATCACTGCGTGGCGCTGCGGAGTACACCGCAACCCGCTGCTTTCCAGGGAACGTTTAATCGCCTCGGCTTCCATCAACTGTCTAGATTATATCTAATATAATATTCCGTCGAGACTTTCGTCAAGGGAGACAAAAACGATGCTGGGAGTCAATCCGTACATCGCATTCAAAGGGAATTGCCGGCAGGCGATC
>CAYPUQ010000513.1:0-1942 GCA_964413655.1 uncultured Solibacteraceae bacterium
CGAGGGTGGCCGCACGGTCGGCGCCGGCACGGTGACCGAGGTCATTGCGTAAAGGAGCCCTATGCCGCGCGACATCATTACTTTCCAGTGCACCGAGTGCAAGGAAAAGAATTACACGTCTACCAAGAACAAGAAGACCAAGTCGGACCGGATCGAATTGAAGAAGTTCTGCCCGCGTTGCCGCCGCCATGCGGTGCACCGGGAAATTAAGTAAAGTAAAAGCAGGTCTCTGATTAATAGGGGCGTAGGTTTAACGGTAGACCAGCGGTCTCCAAAACCGCGAGTGGGGGTTCGAATCCCTCCGCCCCTGCCAGTTCCTGTTAACAGCGAACCAACTTTCAGACCGCGGGCGGGAGGGTAAAGTCCGTGGGAACGCAGGACAAGCGCGAAATGGAAGGCAATGCAATAGCGGCAAGGGGCGGCGTGGCGAAGGCCATCGCGTTGCCGGCTCGTGTCAAGGAATACGTGCAGGATCTGCAGGGCGAGATGCGCCGTGTCACGTGGCCCACCTGGAAGCAGGTGCGCGCCACTACCGGCGTCGTTCTGGCTTGTGTCGTCCTGTTTGCGATCTATTTCGCCATCGTGGATCTGATTCTCGGCCGGGCCGTTACCCGTGTCTTCGACTTCTTCACCAAGTAAAGCGGGGTATGTGATGCAGGACGAGGAAATCCAGGGCCAGCCCGAACAACCGGAACCGGAAGACGCCGGCGCCACGATCCGCCCGGAAGCCGAACCGGTACAGCGCCCGGAGGAAGAAGTCGCGGAAGCGGCGGCCGGGGTCAACCCGGAAGAGTCCCTGCCGGAAGAAGCGCAGCTGGAACTGGTGGAGACGGAACCGGCGGAGACGGAGTCCTTCGAGCCGGTCGTCGAAGCCGCCGTCGAAGAGGCCGGGCCTGTCGTCGATGTGGAAGCCGCCGCCGAAGCCGAAACGGAGGCGGACACCGAGGCCGATGAGAGGCCGGCCATCCCGGTTATCCCGGACCGGCCCAACATGAACTGGTACATCATCCACACCTACTCCGGTTTCGAGGAGAAGGTGAAGGAGTCCCTGCGCGGCCGCTCTCAGGCATTCGGATTTGCCGAACGTATCGGCGACATCCTGATCCCCAAGGAAGAAGTAGTCGAGATGCGGGGAGGGAAGAAAGTTACCTCTAAGCGCATGCTCTACCCCGGCTATGTGCTCGTGCAGATGGAGATGGACGAAAGCCTCTGGCACGCGGTGAAGGATACGCCGCGCGTGACCGGGTTCGTGGGCGGCGGCAGCACCCCCGTCCCACTCTCCGCCGACGACATCAACCAGATTCTCTACCGGCAGGCGTCTTCGGCGGAACGGCCGCGACCGAAGCTCTCGTTCGAGAAGGGCGAGATGGTCCGCATCACCGATGGGCCGTTCAACAGCTTCCAGGGGCGCGTGGACGAGGTTAATCCCGAGCGCGACACGCTTCGCGTCTTGGTCACCATTTTCGGACGGTCCACGCCGGTGGAACTCGATTTCCTGCAAGTGGAAAAAGTCAATTAGCGATTTCCCGGGCGCTCGCTTTTTCGCGCCCGGCTGAGGATGCAGCATCATGGCAAAGAAAGTAAACGCGGTCGTTAAGCTTCAGATCCCGGCGGGCAAGGCCACCCCGGCCCCTCCGGTTGGCACCGCGCTCGGCCCGCAGGGCGTCAACATCATGGAGTTCTGCAAGGCGTACAACGCGAAGACGTCCGCCAAGGATCAGGAAGGTCTTATCATTCCGGTCGTCATCACTATTTACTCCGACCGCACGTTCACCTTCGTCACCAAAACCCCGCCGGTTCCGGTGCTCGTGAAGCGCGCCGTCAATCTCGCGAAAGGCTCCCCCGAGCCGAACCGGAACAAGGTAGGCAAGATCACGGAAAAGCAGGTCGAGGAGATCGCGAAAATCAAGATGCCGGACCTCAATTGCTTCAGTCTGGAAGC
>CAYPUQ010000513.1:2042-4159 GCA_964413655.1 uncultured Solibacteraceae bacterium
GAAGCTCCGCAGGGCCGTCTATCTGGCCCTTTGGGGCGGCCAGCGCGCGAGAGCCGATTTTTACCTCGGCCGCGCCCTGGGCCGCGTGGTCGCGCACGAGTTATATCACGTGTTCTCCCGGTCGATGCGCCACGGCCGCGCCGGTGTCGCCCGCCATGCGCTCACGGCCGCCAGCCTGATCGCCGCCGACGCGAGTTTTCACCCGGAAGATCTTCACTCGTTCCTCGCCCGCTGATTGGATGGGCGCTATCATCGGTGTAGCCCGCTATGAGAATCGCCGCCATTTCCGCCGCGCTCTGTTTTACTCTTGGCCTCGCCGCGCAAGAAGTTCCCCGGCCCCGCATCACTGGGGTGGCCCACATCGCCCTCTACGTCCAGGACATCGAGAAGTCGCGGCAGTTCTACAAAGACTTTCTCGGTTATGGCGAACCGTTCTCCCTCGACAACCCGGATGGCAGCCTCTCGCTCACGTTTATCAAGATCAACGACCGCCAGTACCTCGAACTGTTTCCCGAGCGCGAACCCGGCACCGACCGGCTCCACCACATTGCCATCGAGACCGATGACGCCGAGGGCATGCGCCGCTACCTCGCCTCGAAGGGCGTGGCCGTCCCGGCCACCGTTCCCAAGGGCCGCAGCGGCAACTCGAACTTCAACGTGAAGGACCCGGACGGGCACACGGTGGAGATCGTGCAATACGAGCCCGACGGCTGGAGCCTGCGCGACCGCGGCAAGGCGATGCCCGCCGCCAGGATCTCCGGGCACATGCTGCACGTCGGTATCATCGTCAACTCGCTCGAACCGGCGATGGGCTTCTACCGCGACATCCTCGGCTTCGCGGAGATCTGGCGCGGCTCCCGCAGCGACAAGGTGCTCAACTGGGTCAACATGAAGGTGCCCGACGGCGAGGACTACGTCGAGTTCATGCTCCATGACCCGGTCCCGCCGCCCAACCGCCGCGGCGTCGCCCACCACATCTGCCTCTCCGTCCCCGATATCGAGCAATCCGCCGCCCTTCTCCGCGACCGCGCCCGCGAAACCGGCTACACCCGCGAAATGCAAATCCAGACCGGCATCAACCGCCGCCGTCAACTCAACCTGTACGACCCCGACGGCACCCGCACCGAACTGATGGAACCGCACACAGTGGACGGCAAACCCGCGCCTAACTCGGCCGCCCCGCCGCCGAAGTAGCTCGGGGAGTTTCGGGGAGCCAAGATCTCGCGGTCCAAGGCCAGCCACACTGGTATATGCTTATGATTCCAGTTTGGGGTGTCCGGTTGCGCGCAGACTTGGGGGATGGCGATGATCGTGACTGTTCAGACAATCGTGATGCTCTTCGGAGCGCTCGTCACCGTTGCCGGTCTTCTTTTGTTATTTCTACGAAATGAGAATGTGCAAAACAGGATCAAGCTCTTTGGTCAGGAATTCGAGATTTCGACGCCCGCGTTAGCTGTCTTCCTCAGCCGCTGCTTGATCTTTGTCATGCCGCTCCTGCGGCCTATGGAACAACTGGACCGGCCCGCCATCGTTCTCGGCTCCTCCGCGGCCGACACGTTCAGGCTCATCCCGAGGTCGCCAGAGTTGTCGGCCTTGCGCCACCGCAACGCTCCGTCATTGGGCAGGCGCACAAGGCCGGTCGCAGCCCTGGCTCCCGCGCTGAACTCCGCGCCGTCCACGAAGGTCTTTAGGCCGGTGATCGTGACTGCGCCGTCCTTGCGCACGTAGTTCCGTGCGGACGTCACGCGGATCTCGTTCTCGATGGCGAGCACCGCTGCCTGGAGCGCGGTCAGGAAGCCGGAGACCATGTTTGCTTTCACGGCGACGCCGGAGGAGTACTGCGCTGCCGACGTGCCGAACGTTCCCCGCTGACATCCAGTGAACTGCGTTGCGGTCTTCGCCGCGTAAATGATCAACTCGTCGTTGATCGAGAGAATGCCGTACGTGGCGGCGAAGCCATCGGTGGACGCGACGCTAACGGTCGAGTCACCCGCGAGGATCCGCTGCGTAGCCGTGGTGTCGAGCGGCTTGGTCGAGAACGCATCCGCTGGAGAGTACAGGCTTGAAGCGTCGTCAAGTGCCGTTGGGTAGTTAGCCATTGAGCTTGGCCTCGTTCA
>CAYPUQ010000514.1:0-4133 GCA_964413655.1 uncultured Solibacteraceae bacterium
CGAGTGTTTCCTGGAAGGGCTGGCCAAGCGGCGCGTGGACTATAACGCCCGGCGGCGCGACCCAGCCGGCGAGAGCGACCCGGCAGTTGCGCTGGCGCGAATCGCGCGTGCCGTTCAGGATCTGCGGAGGGTCCGCTCGCTCGGAACCGAGTTAATTCTGCTCGTTCGTCCGGAGGCCTGCCAGGAGGGCTTCAGTGACCACGAGTGGCTCATCTCGTCGGTGGGACGCGAGCTACAGGTGCTTCAGAGTCATACGACGCATCATTACGCGCTGATCGCGTTGACGCTGCGCTTGCAGGGTGTCGCGGTCGCGCCGGAGTTCGGTACCGCGCCGTCAACGCTGCTCTACCAGCGAACCCGGCAAGTGGAGGAATTCGCATGTGCACGGTGAGCTGGCTGCGGCAGGAAGACGGCTATCAACTCTACTGCAATCGCGACGAACGGCGAACACGCCCCGCCGCGCTGCCGCCGCGTTATCAGATGGCCGAGGGCGTCCGCTACGTCGCGCCCATTGACGCGGCCCACGGCGGAACCTGGCTGGCGGTCAACGAGGCGGGTCTGACGCTCTGCCTGCTGAACGGCGATACGCGCGGACGCCGTGGCCGGGGTTAGGTGACGCGCGGTCACGTAATCTCCGCGCTCATCGCATTGGCTGCGTCGCTGGACGCGGCCCGGCACTTCGAGCAACTGGACCTTTCACCGTTTCTACCCTTCCGGTTGGTCGCGCTCGATCCGATCCATCCGGCGATCGTCATGGAATGGAACGGCGGCGAGCCTCGCGTCCGCCGAGACGCCGACGCCCTGAGCCCGCTCGTTTCCTCCTCATTCGACCAACAGGGCGTCGAGCGTTACCGCCGCGCCCTCTACCGGCGGACGCTCGAAGCGAACGGCGGACCCACCGTCGATGCGCTGTCTTCGTTTCACGCGAGCCACGGAGCCGTCGCCGGGCCGTACGAGCCGTGCATGCACCGCGACGACGCCGAAACCGTGAGCTTCAGCCGTGTCTGCGTTTCCCCGGAGCGCATCGCCTTCCACTACCATCCGGCCGCGCCTTGCCAATGTGGCGCCCGTTCTCAACGTGCCGCGTCCACGCCGCCCGAACGTCGCCAAGAGTGGCGAGGCGGCACGCAAAGTGCGTGCGCCACACTCGCCAGTTAACTCTCCATGCCCCAACTCCTTCTCATCGCTCTCTCCACCTTTGTCTCCGAAGACCTCACCTGCATCGCCACCGGAGTTCTGATCGCACAAGGCAAACTCGGTTTCATCGAAGGAACCATGGCCTGCCTCGCGGGCATCTTCTTCGGCGACATGCTGCTGTACGCGGCCGGCCGTTGGGCGGGACCTTGGGCGCGGCACTTCGTCAAGCCGGACCGGCTCGTCCGCGCCTCGCAATGGTTTGAGCGGCACGGCATGCCGGTCGTGATCGTCAGCCGCTTCGTGCCCGGCATGCGCCTGCCCACGTACCTCGCCGCCGGCCTGCTGAAGGCGAACGCCGCCCGCTTCGCGCTACTGTTCCTCCTGGCGGCGGCGGTTTGGACGCCGCTACTGGTGGGGCTGGGCGCGAAGGCTGCCGTCGCGGGACTGCTTGGGCTGGTTGGCCTTAGGCTCCTCACCAAGCGCGACCGCCTGCGCTGGGAGTTCTGGCCGCCATGGCTGGCTTACATTCCTGTGGTGCTGTACATCTTCTGGCTGTGCCTCCGCCACCGCACGCTGACGGCGTTCCTGGCCGCCAACCCCGGCATGCCGGACGGTGGTTTCTGTGGTGAGTCGAAGGTTCAGATCCTGTGCCGTCTCAGCGTCTCCGGCTCCGTGCCGGACTTCGAACTCATCTCGGCGTCGCTGCCGGTTGAGGAACGGATCGAGCGGGCGCTCGCTTTCCTCGCCCGGCGGCCTGAGCCGCCGCCGCAGCCCATGGATCTGCCCTACATTCTGGGTGACTATCCCGTCGTGCTGAAGCCGGACGTGGGGCAGCGCGGATCGGGTGTGGCGATCATCGAATCCGAGGCCGAACTGCGCGCTTATCTGGCTGCCGCGCGGCGTGACACCATCATTCAACGGTTCGTAGGCGGCCCGGAATTCGGCGTCTTCTACTGCCGGCTTCCCGGCGACAGTTTCGGCTGGATCTTCTCGATCACGGAAAAGCGGATGGCGTCGCGCACGGCGCTGGGTTCGCACTGCCGCGGTGCGCGCTTCTTCGACGGCGGGCAGCTGTGGACGCCGGAGCTGGAGAGCGAGATCGAGCGAATCGCGCGCTGCCACGAGGGGTTCTACTTCGGGCGTTTCGACATCCGCGCCCGGTCGGTGGAGGAGTTCCGGAGAGGCAAGGGGCTGGCGGTGATCGAACTGAACGGCGTCACCTCGGAGGCCACCCACATCTACGACCCCAAGGTGAGCGTGTGGGCGGCCTACCTGGCGCTGTTCCGTCAGTGGCGGCTGGCATTCGAAATCGGCCGGATGAACGGCACGCCGTGGAGAACCAGGAGCGCGGCCGATGCGAAAAAGACCGTCAGCGCCAGGGCGAAGAGTTCGCCGTTGTCGCCGACGGCTGGCAGCGCGATACCCAATCGGGTGAGGTGAAAGAAGATCGCGCCGCTGATGACGCCGAGCGACATCAACGCGCCGTAAACCACCGTGCGCGGCACGAGCAGCAGAACACCGGCGATCAGTTCGGCGACGCCGGAGCCGATGCGGCCCCACGGTTCCATTCCGAGCGTCGTGAAGATATAGACGGACTCCTCCGCGCCGGTGAATTTGAAGAAGAGGGTTTGCAGCAGGATGCCCGCGGCGGTAAGCCGCAGGACCCAGCTCGCGATTTGACGTGCTTTCATAGCTGTCCTTTCTGATACTCAAGGAACGCGGCCGCCTCATCGCGGCCGAGGTAGCGCTCCAGGATCCTTGGGTCGGTTTGCAGGAGATCGACCACAATCAGGCCATCCACGACATTCGAGAAGTCGCGATCGACGCTGAACCCGAGCAGCCGCCCGCCCAGTTTCAGGTACTGGCGCAGCAGAACGGGCAGGTTGGCCCCGTCGAGATGCTGCGTTTGTTCGACGGGCAGCGCACTGAAGGGGCTGCGCGGACGCACCAGCGGGGCGAGCGCCTCAAGCGAAAAATTGCGCGTCAGTAGTGAGATCATTAGCTGCCGCGAAATCTCTTCGTAGCGGCTGCTGATGCTGACGGGGCCGAAAAGAACCCGGCGATGCGGCGCCCGGGCCACAAGGCGCCCGATGCCCTTCCAGAGCAGCAATAGCGGTGTGAACGAGCGCTGATACTCGGGGCGCACGAATGAACGGCCAAGTTCCCACGACGGTCCGAGCCGGGCGAGAAGCGCTTCGGAGTACTCGAACAGCGTGGCCGTGTAGAGTCCCGCCAAGCCGAACCGCGGCTCAACTTCGTCAGTGGCTGCGAGCCGGTAGGCTCCAACGATTTCGTGGGTCTCGCCGTTCCAGACGAAAAGGTGAAGGTAGTGCGCATCGAACTCGTCAATGTCGGACTCGCGCCCCGTGCCCTCGCCTGCCGCGCGGAATGAGATCTCGCGCAGGCGGCCGATCTCGCTGAGCACGCCGCGAATCTGTCGCGCCGGGGCGCAATACACGGCAAGCTGGCGAATCTGGTCGAGTGGCGCCCCGAGCGCGTCCACCTCCGAGGCAAGGATCGCCGGCGCGACCGGCGGCACGATTGCGGCAAGTTGACGAACCATCGGTGTGCTCCATGCTTGAAGGCTGTAACAGTACGGTTCTATTCCGGGCGGCCTGGGAGGCCGCCGACGCTGGGAGCGGCCCTGCCCCGTTAACGGTCGCGAGATACGGCGGCTGGGGACGTTTCCAGAAACCAGGCTCCGCCATCGCGAACCAACCGCCCTCGGACCCGCACAGGTTCCGCCACGTAGTCGAGCAGCTCAGGGCCCAGCGTCACGCCGCCCTCGCGCACGAGTAGCAACAGCCGTCCGCCGCCGGAAGCATCGCGAGCCAGCAGCGCCGCCGGAATCCCTCCACTGATGCAGCGGGCGGCGCATTCACGGTGGACCTTGCCGGCGCCGGGGTTCATGACGCCGAGGAAACACTTGGTGTCGACGATCTCGCCGGTAAACGATTGCTCGCCGAAGTCCGTCCGGGCGGACGGGCCCGAGTCGA
>CAYPUQ010000515.1:0-4125 GCA_964413655.1 uncultured Solibacteraceae bacterium
CCGGCATGGGCCACACTTGCAAACTGCCCCCACCTTGCTATACTAAGAGGGTTCGCCTCAGGGTGAATCTTCCACAAACACGTTGGGAGGCTGGTGCGCCGCTCTTCGGGGCGGGCCGGTTGCCGGCCGCTAGGACCAAGTCAAACATGGCTCGCAAGAAACCACGCAAATATACCGCCGCGCTCGCCCAGATAGAACAGCGTCTCTATGAACTGCAAGAAGCGATTACCTTGGTTCAGAGAATCAAGTTCGCGAAGTTCGACGAAACCCTCGAAATCCACATGCGCCTCGGCGTCGATCCCAAGCACGCCGACCAGATGGTGCGCGGCACCGTGATCCTTCCGAACGGTCTCGGCAAATCCAAGCGCGTGTTGGTGATCGCCGGCAGCGACAAGGTCAAGGACGCCGAAGCGGCCGGCGCCGATTTCGTGGGCGGCGAGGACATGGTCCAGAAGATCCAGCAGGAAGGCTGGCTCGACTTCGACGCGGTCATCGCCACGCCCGACATGATGCGCTCGGTCGGCCGTCTCGGCAAGGTGCTCGGACCGCGCGGTCTCATGCCGAACCCCAAGACCGGCACGGTCACCACCGATGTCGCCCGCGCGGTACAGGAAATCAAGGCCGGCAAAGTCGAATTTCGCGTGGACAAGACCGGCGTCATTCACGCCCCCGTAGGGCGCGTGAGCTTCGAATCCGGCAAACTGATCGAAAACGCCGAGAGCCTCATCCACGCCGTGGTTCGGGCCAAACCGCCCGCGGCCAAGGGTAAGTACGTCCGTAGCGTGACGGTGTGTTCCACCATGGGACCCGGCGTGCCGCTCGATGTCACGGTTTTCAACACGCGGCTGCTATAGGCGAGGTCATCGATGAAAACAAGAGCGGAGAAACACGAAGAAGTCAAGGTGCTGCACGAGACGCTGCTCAACACGCCGCACCTGTTTGTCAGCGGATTCGAGAAGCTTACGGTCCAGCAGGACTTTGAGTTGCGCAAGACGGTGCGCGAGGCCGGCGGCACTTATAAGGTGGTCAAGAACGCGCTCGTCGAGAAGGCAGCCGCCGGAACCCCGGCCGAGCCGATGCTCAGCGGTCTGGTCGGCATGTCCTCCATCGCCTATACCGCGGCCGACCCGGTCGCGCTGGCGAAGGCGCTCACCACCTACGCCAAGACCAATCCGACCCTTACCTTCAAGGCCGGCATGGTCGAGGGCCGCGTCATCGACGCCGGTTCGATCGAGGCGCTGGCTAGCATGCCCTCGCGCGAAGAAGTCCTCGCCCGGCTGTTGTACGTAATTCAGGCGCCAGCGCAGCGGCTGGTGACGGCCATCAGTGGCGTGGGCCGGAACCTGGCCGTGGTCATCGACCAGGGCGTGAAAGAGAACAAGTTTGGCTCGTAAGGCTTCCCGCTCGAAGGGCGGAGGGGCCGGAAGGGCTTTTTCGAAATAGGAGTTTTTGAGACATGGCGGACATTCAAACTATCGCGGATCAAATTCAGGGCCTGACGCTGCTCGAAGCGTCCGAACTGGTGAAGATGTTGGAAGATCGGCTGGGCGTGTCGGCGGCCGCGGCCGTTGCTGTGGCGGCTCCGGCCGCCGGCGCGGCGGTTGCTGCTCCGGTCGAAGAGAAGACCGAGTTCAATGTGATCCTCAAGGAAATCGGCGGCAACAAGATCAATGTGATCAAGGCCGTCCGCGAGGTCACCAGCTTAGGCTTGAAGGAAGCCAAGGACTTGGTCGACGGCGCGCCGAAAGCCATCAAGGAAGGCGTCAACAAGGACGAGGCCGAGGCGATCAAGAAGAAGTTCACCGACGCCGGCGCCACCGTCGAAATTCAGTAACGTCGAGATCCGCGGCCGCGTGGCGACGCCTCGTGGCCAGCGGCTTCCGTCTGGTCTCCGGCCGCCTTACGAGGGTTGCCGGCGGCCAGCCGTGGGTCTCTCCCCGCTCCACCCGGCTGGGAGGACCCGCGGCGCTTGCATTTGACGTCAGCTTTGACGTTTGTTAAGCTTAGAGTGTTTCGGCCGGAGTCAGCCTCGGATCTGCGCACTGTGCATCTTTTCTTCGCATCCACCTGTGGTGCGTCTCTCCATTCCTGCGGGAGTCGTGTCTCTTCCCGTCCACAATGCGGCCAACCCGGTACCTCACTGGGTTTACCGTTGCGCCCTTTGGCTGCCGCACGGCCCGCATGTACCGTATCCAACCGCTCGCAGTACGCACGCCGTCCGGCGTGGCGACGGCCGGAATTGCCGCCCCGGTCGCGGGCTGGTAGTTGCTGATTACCGGCGGTCCTGACCGGACAGGCCGCCTGGATCTTGCTTAGGAGTCGATAATGCAGAACCCGTCCAACGGTATCAACCGCGAACGCGTCGATTTTTCGAAGATCACCACCTCGATCCCCATCCCCAACCTCATCGAGGTCCAGAAGAAGTCCTACGAACGGTTTCTGCAGATGGCCCTGCTGCCGAACGAACGCGACGATAGCGGCCTTCAGAGCGTCTTCCGCTCCGTGTTCCCCATCTCGGATTTTCGCGGCCTCAGCGAACTTGAGTTCGTCGATTACTCCATCGGCAACTGGGAATGCAAGTGCGGCAGCCTCAAGGGACTGCACCACCTCCGCTCCACCTGCCGCTCCTGCGGCGCCACGATCCGCACCGATCCCTTCCATTCCGGCGAAGTCCTCTGCGAGAAGTGCGGCACGTTCAATCGCAACATCGTCACCTTCTGCAACCGCTGCGGCGACCCCGTCGGCCTCCAACTCAAATACGACCAAGCCGAGTGCGAGGAGCGCGGCATGACTTACGCCGCCCCCCTCAAGGTCACCATTCGCCTCACCGTCTACGATAAGGATCCCGAGACCGGAACCAAAACCATCCGCGACATCAAGGAACAGGAGGTCTTCTTCGGCGAAATTCCCCTGATGTCCGATAACGGCACGTTCATCATCAACGGTACCGAGCGCGTCATCGTCAGCCAGTTGCACCGCTCCCCAGGCGTGTTCTTCGAGCGCGTCGCCGCCCAGGGTTACTTCCTCGGCAAGATCATCCCCTACCGCGGAAGCTGGGTCGAGTTCGAATACGACACCAAGAATCTCCTCTACGTCCGTATCGACCGGAAACGGAAGTTCTACGGCACCGTCTTCCTGCGCGCCCTCGGCCTGAAATCCGACGCCGACATCATCCGGGCCTTCTACCGCGTCAGCACCGTCAAGATCAAGGGCGCCAAGCTCATGATGCAGTTCTCCGACGCCCTCCTCGATATGCGCCTGTCGAGCGCCATCATCTCGCCCTCCGGCGAAACGCTCCATCCACAGGGCCGCAAGATCACCAAGGGTGCGATGAAGGAGTTGCTCAAGCACAAGATCGACTTCGTCGAAATCGCTCCCAACGACATCGAGGGCGCATACGTCGCCAGCGACATCGTCGACATGGAGACCGGTGAGATCCTCGCCGAAGCCAACCAGGAACTCACATCCGCCATCCTCAGCCACGTCATCGAGGCCAACCTCACCTCCATCGAAATCTTCTTCCCCGAACGTGACGACGCCGGCAACGTCATCTCCGCCACCCTCCGCAAGGACGGCGTCAAGAGTCAGAGCGACGCCCTGCTCGAAATCTACCGCAAGCTCCGCCCCGGCGATCCCCCCACCCTCGATACCGCCACCCAGCTCTTCCACGGCATGTTCTTCGACCCGCGCAAGTACGACTTCTCCCGCGTGGGCCGCATGAAGTTCAACATCAAGCTCTACGACAACGCCGAGCACGCCCCCGATTGGTGGAAACAGGCGCCCGCCAACGAGAACCGCAACCCGCTCGACCGCCGTACCCTCGATCAGCACGACTTCATCGACACCATCACCTACCTCCTCCGGCTCCGCCGCTACGCCGGCCAGCCCGACTCCCACTACCGCACCGACGACATCGACCACCTCGGCAACCGCCGCGTCCGCGCCGTCGGCGAACTCCTCGAAAACCAGTTCCGCATCGGCCTGGTCCGCATGGAACGCGCCATCAAGGAGAAAATGTCCGTTTACCAGGAAATGTCGCAGGCCATGCCCCACGACTTGGTCAACGCCAAACCCGTCATGGCCGCCATCCGCGAGTTCTTCGGCTCCAGCCAGCTCTCGCAGTTC
>CAYPUQ010000516.1:0-4125 GCA_964413655.1 uncultured Solibacteraceae bacterium
CAATGATCTCCTTGACCTTACTCACCGCTCGTTCTGTTAGAGCAACCATAAACCAACTCCTTTCCCTTGTTCTGTAAACAATCTGTCCACCAAATCGAACCAACACGCCATCCGCAACCCCCTGTTTCTAGGACACGGGATCACGCGTTTGAAGTACTTCGCGTTCACTTCTGTAAAGTCCGCCCACTTCTCAGGCAGGTCATCCAGTGCAAAAATCGCCGACACCGGACACACTGGCACACATGCGCCGCAGTCGATACATTCGACCGGATCGATGTAGATCTGAGTCGCGATCTCGAAGTCTGCTTCGTCCTTCTTAGGGTGAATGCAATCTACCGGGCAGGCATCCACGCATGCCGTGTCCTTGACGCCAATACACGGCTCGGCTATCACATACGCCATCGCGTTACCTCTCCTTTCCTTTAGCGGCTCGATGCCAAATTCTCAGACTGCAACGTATTGGCAAAGCGTTCTCGGTCTCATGCTTCATTGCCTTGAAATGCGCGAAGCGAATTCTCCGAGGCCTTGAACCCAGGTAATCATCTGCTGCTCATCACAAAGCAAGTCCTCAAGTGTGGTCCTTCTCAAGACGTCGTCAACGGCCGCCTGTACCGTGCGCCAGAGCACCCGAAGGGAACAATCAACCGAGTGGACGCAGTCCTTCATTTGGCCGGAATGCGTCTCACAGAAATCACTCTCGAACAAACGACCGCCGAGTACAGCCATCACGTCGCCGATGACGATCTGGCTGGCCGGGCGCGCCAGAGAATAGCCGCCGGCACCGCGCGCCGCCGTGACCAATCCGCCCAGGCGCAGCATCCGCAGGAGCTTGCCGACATAGGCCTCCGAGACGCCTTCGGCATTGCTGATCTCAGGGATTGTCAGTTTGCCGCCTAGTCCTTCCTGCCCGAGGCGGATCAGGCAGCGCAATCCGTATTCTTCGTGAGATGTGAGCTTCATCGATGGGAGATCCTCGCGACCGGGATAACGTCTTCAATGCCCAGTTCGAGCTTGGCCGCTTCCGACATCATGTTCTTCGTCCACGGCGGGTCAAACACCAGGTCGAGTCTGACTCCACTCACACCGGAAACACCCCTCACTTTCGCTTCCACCTCGGGCGGCAGGGTGCCGGCCACTGGGCAGTTCGCCGCGGTGAGCGTCATCCGGATGGAAACAAAACGTGTCTCATCCACATTGACCTCATAGATGAGGCCAAGCTCATAGATATTGACCGGCATCTCCGGGTCATAAATCGTACGGAGGACCTGGATAACCTGTAGCCGAAGCTCGCTGGATGTCATTCCGTGGATACCGCCTCTCCGGCACCCCGCAGCGCCGCGCGCAACGTATGCCATGCCAGCGTCGCGCATTTCACACGCGCCGGAAACTCCCGAACGCCAGAGAACACCACCAGCTTGCCGAGGTCCTTCGGCAATGGTTGATCTGTGGTTAGGAGATCGTGGAACTTCGCCAGCAGAGTCTCTGCCTCGCCAACGGTTTTGCCCTTCAAGACCTCGGTCATCAAAGACGCCGACGCGGTCGAAATTGCGCACCCGGCTCCCTGGAACGTCACCTTGTCGATCACGCCGTCGTGTTCTTTGAGAAAGACCTTGCACTTATCACCGCACAGCGGGTTGTAGCCTTCGGCTTTCCGATTCGCGTCTTCGAGCAACTGGAAGTTTCGCGGCCTCTTGCTGTGGTCGAGTATGGTCTCCTGATAGAGGTCGTTGATCATACTGCGAAGACCTCCTTGACCTTCTGAATGCCCGCCACCAGTCGGTCGATGTCTTCCCTGGTGTTGTAGAATGCCAGCGAGGCCCGGGTCGTGCCCGAAACGCCAAAGCGGTCCATGACCGGCTGGGCGCAATGGTGACCGGTGCGGACTGCCACGCCCTCCCGGTCCAGGATGGTTCCGGCGTCGTGCGGATGCACGCCGTCGATTACGAAGGAAAGTACGCCGGCCTTTTCCCGCGCCGTGCCGATCAAGCGCAGCGCGGAAATGTTTTCGAGCGCTAGGGTTCCGTACAACAGCAGGTCGTGTTCGTGCGCCGCGACGCCGTCCATGCCGATCTGGTCCAGGTAGTCGATCGCGGCGCCGAGTCCTATGACGCCCGCAATATCCGGCGTGCCGGCTTCGAACTTGTACGGCAGCTCGTTATAGGTTGTCTTCTCGAACGTGACGGACCGAATCATGTCGCCACCGCCCTGCCAGGGCGGCATTTCCTCCAGCAGTTGCTCTTTGCCATACAGCACGCCGATGCCGGTGGGCCCGAACACCTTGTGGCCGGAGAAAACGTAGAAGTCGCAATCCAGATTCCGAACGTCCACCTTCATGTGCGGAACTGCCTGGGCGCCGTCGATCAACACCGGGACGTTCCAGCCGTGCGCCGTCTTGACGATCTCGCGCACCGGGTTGATGGTTCCGAGGGCATTCGAGACGTGGCTCACGGCAACCAGCCTGGTCCGGTGGTTCAGCAGCTTTTCGAACTGGTCGAACTCCACCTCGCCCCGGTCATTGATCGGAATGACCCGCAGCACCGCGCCTTTCTCCTCACAGAGCATCTGCCACGGCACGATGTTCGAGTGATGTTCCATGGCCGAAATCACGATCTCATCTCCAGCACTGATGTGCGTTCTACCGAAGGTCTGCGCTACAAGGTTGATGCCTTCCGTCGCGCCGCGGACGAAGATGATCTCCCGCGTATTCGCCGCATTCAGAAACCGCTGCACCTTGCCCCGCGCCGCTTCATAAGACTCGGTGGACCGTTCACTCAACTGGTGCACGCCCCGGTGGATGTTGGCGTTGTCCATTTGGTAGAAACGCGTGAGTGCGTCAATGACGCATTTCGGCTTCTGGCTCGTCGCCGCGTTGTCAAGATAGATGAGCGGCTTGCCATGCACCTGCTGCGAGAGAATCGGGAAATCCTTGCGGACGGCGGTCACATCGAGGCTAGTTGCGGAGGGCATGCAACCTCTCCAGGAGAATTTGTTCCAACCGGGCGCGCAACGAACCTGCCTTGACCCGGTCAATAATGTCGCGCGCGAAGGCATGCATCAGCAGATCGCGCGCCTGTTCCTTCGCGATGCCGCGCGACTGCAGGTAGAAGATGGCCTCCTGATCGAGTTGGCCAATCGTCGCCCCGTGCGTGCAACGAACATCGTTGGCGTGAATCTGCAGCTCAGGTTTGGTATGGATGGTGGCGTTTTCGGAAAGCACGAGATTCCTGTTTGTCTGCTTGGCGTCAGTCTTCTGCGCGTCCGGACGAACGATGATCTTTCCGTTAAAAACCGCGGCGGATGTTCCGCCGAGGATGCCCTTATACAACTCATGGCTCGTGCCATGGGGCTTCGCATGATCGATCATCGTGTGATTATCGATATGCTGGCTGCCGGACACCAGATAAAGGCCATTGGCGGTAGCTTCCGATCCTTCCGCGAGGACGGCATTGATGTCGTTCCGTACCAAGCCGCCCCCGCCGAGCGAAATGGAATGCGTCGAGAAATTCGCGTCGCGGCCGATCTGGACCTGGAGGGTAGCTACGTGGAATGATCGCTCGTCCTCCTGTTGCAGCTTGTAATGGTCCACTACCGAGTGATCGCCCGCCACGATCTCGGTGACCGCGTTGGTGAAATACTTTGCGCCGTGGCCGAGGTAGCTTTCCACTACGGTTGCTTGGCTGCCGGATCCGATCACGACCAGGCTGCGCGGATGCGAAATCACCGGCACCTCACCGCCGGTCGCGAAGAACACGAGGTGAATCGGCTCCTCGACGACGGTCCCCTTGGGAATCTCGATGCAGGCGCCATCTTCGAAGTTAGCGGTATTCAACGCAACAAACGCGCGATCCTGGTAGGCCGCGTAATGCGCCAGGTGCGCTTCGACGGCCCCGTTCGCTTCGCGCAGCGGAGTCGCACGGATGCCTTTTGGAAGCTTCCAGGCAGAGAGTTCACGCAAGTAGTGTCCATTGATAAACACCAGCCGGGGACCGCCCTCGTTCGGGACGAGATGCTGATCGAGTAGTTCCGCTTCCTCTTCGTTCAAGTCGGCAGGCGCGGGCGAGAATTGTGTCTTGGCAATGGAGGAGACGTTGGTGAAGCGCCACTCCTCATCCCGTGTCGTCGGAA
>CAYPUQ010000517.1:0-4123 GCA_964413655.1 uncultured Solibacteraceae bacterium
ATGCGGACACCATCTCAACAATGTGGCCGTTTGTGGCCACAACGGCCCGGCTTCTTAGCGCTCAAGCGGCGGGCATGTCAAGCTGGCCTAAAGCCGCAACGGGAGTGCGAGATCCACGGCCGAGGCCGCCAAAGTGGGTCTCAGTTCCCGTCGTGTCCAGACCAGCGGCGGCAAGCAAGCCTTCCGCACTCCCGATCGATGTCATAAGGTTTAAGGCCCAGGTTATTCGAAGCGCCGCGACGGCGGGATCATCGGCACATGGCGGGGCAATTTCGCGCGGAAATCGCCGAGGCTGCGCCAGCGGGTGATGTCGCTCATATCCACTTCGGCGACAACCACCGATCCCCAATCCTTCGCCTGAACCAACGGCAGGCCGGCCCGGTTCCACACAGACGAAGTCCCCCAGTTGCGCGACACGTCCTCGTAGGTGCTGCTGACCAGGAAGACGTGGTTCTCAAAAGATCGGGCGGCCCCGAGTTGCGGATGGAATCCCCAAACAGGCCAGGCGATGATCTCGGCGCCGCGCCGCGTGAGCTCACGGGCCACCTCTGGGAAGAAGCCGTCGTAGCAGACCATCATGCCGACTTTGCCGAAGCGGGTGTCGAACACCGGATAGTCCCGTCCCGGCGCGACACCGTTCTGCACTTCGCCGTCCGGCAGGGTGACCTTACGGTACTTGCCGGCCAGTTCGCCGTCCGGCGAGAGCAGCACCGCCACGTTGTAGACAAGGTGGGCCTCGCGTTCGTAGAGTCCCGCGACGATGTAGAGGTTGTGTTTGCGCGCTAACTCGGCAAAGAAGCGGGTACTCGGTCCGGGTATGGGTTCGGCAGCGTCGGCGGGCGTTAGTTTCGTGCCGTAGTAGGTGAGAGTCTCACCGAGGACGACGAGGTCGGCTTTCCGTTCGGCGGCGCGGGCGATCAGCGGAGCGTATTGACGCCGCTTTTCTTCCGGGGTTTCGCCGGCGCGCGGCTGATAGTGGATGGCGGCAAGGCGGACCTTGCGCGGCGCGGGCGGATCCGATTCTGCAAACTCCACGCCACTCCAGGCGATGCGCCCGTGCGGCGCCCACTGCAGGTGGAGTTGCACTTGTGCCCGATGGGCGCCGGCTGGAGCCTGATAGATTGCCCCGGCTTCGGTCCACCCGCTTTCCGTCCGGCCGTTCGGGCCAGGAAACTCGCCTGGGGTCCACGCAGTGAAGCCGTTGAGGTAACCTTCCACCAGCGGCCGGTCGTCGAGAACCCGCTGGCCCTTCTCATCGCGCCACAGGATGCGGACAAGGCTGCTCTGATCGGGCCAGTCCAGGTTGTCGCCACGCCAGTAAGCCTTGAAGCGATAATGGCGACCACCGGTGACGGCGAATTCCTTCTGCCACCAGCCATCAAGGCCTTCGCGGCCGTCGCTTGCTATGCGGAAGGCCCCGCGGCGGTCGTGACCACCTTCGGGATCGTAGGCGAAGCTGGGGCGGATTTCGGGACGCGGCGCCTCCGCGGTCCACCCTTCGGGTGGCTTCTCGGCCGCGCAGATCGCGCCAACCAGCAGTAACAATAGGGTGCGGGAAGTCCGGAGAGTCATTCCGAAACAATTCTACGCCATGACGGCCATGACGGGCAGTTGCGGACCCGCTGTGCAGTAAGTAAGCTTGTTTCGTGTTGACGAGGGGCATATTGCTGCTGGTATTGGCCGTTGCTTTGGCGTTCGGGCAGAGCGAGCGGCGGAATCCGTTCGCCGGGGACAAGGATGCTATCGAGGCCGGAAAAGGCATGTTCCGCATCTACTGCGCGCCGTGCCACGGCATCAAGGCTCAGGGCGGGCGCGGGCCGGATTTGACGCTGGGCGTCTACACGGCCGGCAACCGCGACCAGGATCTCTTCGACGTGGTCGCCAGTGGAGTTTCGGGAACCGAGATGCCGGGATCGATCGAGCGTTTCGGCGACGAAGGAGTGTGGCGGCTGGTCGCCTACATCCGCTCGGAGGCGGTAAACGAGCCGCCGCCGGTCACCGGCGCTGCCAAGGCCGGCGAGAAGCTTTTTTGGGGAAAAGGAGGCTGCGGAAACTGCCATCGCGCCGGAGCCCGAGGTAATCGCAGCGGACCCGATCTCACGCTGGTGGGCCGACAGCGCAGCCTCGCCTATCTGCGCGAATCCATCGTCAAGCCGAACGCCTCCATCACGCCGGGCTATAACACAATCACGGTGGAGTTGAAGGACGGGAAGAAGATCAGCGGCGTGCAGCGCGGCTACGACGGATTTTCGGCGCAGTTCATGGACACATCCGAAAATTTCCACTCCTACTTTCGCGACGAGGTGAAGTCGATGACGCGGGAAGTGCGGTCGCTGATGCCGGACACGTACGGCAAGCAATTTCGCGAGCGGGAGATTGACGATTTGGTCGCCTATCTCCACTCGCTTCGAGGAGGCGCCACGCGATGAGATTGCCGATTCTCATTCTGGCCGCCGCCGTGGCTTGGGCGGAACCACCGGTGACGCAGCGCGAGTTGCTCGACGCGCAACAGCGGCATCACGAATGGCTTACCTACGGGCGCAACTACGCCGGCTGGCGCTTTGCGGAACTGGAGGAGATCAACACCGCAAACGTCTCGCGGCTTGCGCCGGCGTGGATGTTCCAGACCGGCGTCAACGGCAAGAACGAAACCACGCCGATCGTCCGCGACGGGCTCATGTACATCACTTCGCCGAGCAACCAGGCTTTCGCGCTCGACGCCGCCACCGGCCGTCCCATTTGGCGCTACAACAAAGCCGTCCCGCCGGGCGTGAACCTCTGTTGCGGACCGGTGAACCGCGGCTTCGCCATGCTCGACGATCGCCTGTTCAAGGTAAACCTGGAAGCGTCGGTGGTGTCGCTAGACGCTAAGACCGGGCAGACGCTCTGGGAAACCACAATGGCGGATTTTCGCAAGGGCTATAGCGCGACCGTCGCCCCGCTCATCGTAAAGGACATGGTGGTAGTAGGCATCGCTGGCGCCGAGTTCGGTATTCGCGGGTTCATTGACGCTTACGACGTGAAAACCGGCGACCGCCGATGGCGCTTCTGGACCGTTCCCGCGCCGGGCGAGCCAGGTTCCGACACCTGGGGCGGCGAATCGTGGATGCAGGGCGGCGGCTCGACGTGGATTACCGGGACCTACGATCCCGAACTGAACACAATCTACTGGGGCACCGGGAATCCCGGCCCCGATTTCGACGGCGACGTCCGTCCCGGCGACAACCTGTACACGTGCAGCCTGGTGGCGCTCGACGCGGATACCGGCAAGCTGAAGTGGTATTTCCAGTACACGCCGCACGACGTTCACGATTGGGACTCCACCACTGACCCGGTTTTGGTGGACATCGACCATGAGGGACGAAAAGTGAAAGCGGTCATCATGCCGAACCGCAACGGCCACTACTACGCCATCGACCGCACCAACGGCAGGTTCCTCTTCGCCACGCCGTACACGCAGGTGACTTGGGCAGACGGCATCGACCCCAAAGGCCGCCCGATCCTGGTTCCCGGCCAGGATCCGACCGAGGAGGGCAACCGGTCGTGCCCCGGCATCGGCGGCGGCCACAATTGGCAGGCAACCACCTACAGTCCGCGGAGCGGACTGTACTACTTCACAAGCACCGATGGCTGCCAAATTTACTACAAGTATCACCAGGAATACGTCGATGGGCTCTGGTACCAGGCGAGCACAACGGCGCCGATTCCCGAGGAGCCGAGTTCGGGCTCGATTGTGGCGCTGGAACCCTCCAACGGAAAGATCCGCTGGCGGTATGAACTGGTCAGCGGGCCGTCGGGGGGACTGCTATCGACGGCGGGTGGGCTGGTCTTCGGCGGCGACCGCGAAGGCTACTTGTTCGCGCTCGACGCCGAAACGGGAAAGGTGCTCTGGAAGTTCCAGACCGGCGGCACGATTATCGCGCCGCCCATCAGTTATACGTTTCGCGGCAAGCAATATATCGCTGTTGGAGCTGGGGCCTCGATGATCACTTTCGCGCTCCGCTGAGGCCCTGCGCTGTGGAGGCGGTTCCCGTCTGGCTCTTCCGCGCGCGAGCAGCATCCGCGCTTGCGCCACGCGCCTCTATCACATGATCCGGGACCGCGGCTACTCCGGCAGCGTCGA
>CAYPUQ010000518.1:0-4112 GCA_964413655.1 uncultured Solibacteraceae bacterium
GCCGCCTGCCGCCCTACGATCCGAGCCGGCGGCGATGGCTTGCCGCTGCCACTGGCGCGGCGGCGGTGGCGCCCGCCGGTGTCCTGGGTTTCGGCGTGATCACCCGCAAGACGAACATCCAGCTCCGCGAGGTGGACGTCGGCATCTGTGGATTGCCGCGCGATCTCGACGGGCTGCGGATGGTGCAGTTAACCGATATCCATCTGTCGCCTTTCTTCACGCCCGCCGACCTGGAACGCGCCATCGGCATCGCCAACGAGACGCGCGCCCATATTGCATTGGTGACCGGCGACATCATCAACACCAAGCATGATCCGCTGGACAGGGGGCTCGAACTTCTGCGCCATCTCCGCTCCGACGCCGGTATCTACGGCTGTCTGGGCAACCACGAATGGTATCCCGGCTGCGAGGAGTACGCCACCAACTACGGCGCCCGGCTCGGCATCCGGTTCTTCGACCGCAGCGCGGAGACGCTGCGATTTGGCGATGCCCGTCTCCGGCTGTGCGGAGTGCGCCACCAAAGCACGCCGCGGTACTACCTCCACCGAACCGAGCAACTCATCGAACCGGACGCGTTTCACGTGCTGCTTTCGCACAATCCCGACGTCTTTCCGGTAGCCGCCCGCAAAGGATTCGATCTCACCATCGCCGGCCACACCCACGGGGGCCAGATCAACCTGGAAATATTGAACAGCAACCTGAATGTAGCCCGCATTTTTACACCTTATGTAGATGGCGTCTATCGCATCGATGACGCCGCCATCTTCGTCTCGCGCGGCCTCGGAACAGTCGGCCCGCCGCTTCGTCTCGGCGCGCCCCCCGAGGTGGCCCTCATACGCTTGTGCGCTACCTGATCCTCTCCGACATTCACGCCAACCTGGAAGCCCTCGACGCCGCGCTGCACCGCGCCGAGGGCAAGTACGAGCGCATTCTCTGTCTCGGCGATGTGGTGGGCTACGGCGCCGATCCGAACGCCGTTACCGAGTGGACGCGCGCTCATACTCACCTGGTCATTCGCGGCAATCACGACAAAGTCTGTACGGGCCTGGACGACATGGAGTGGTTCAACGCGGCCGCCCAACAATCGGCATTGTGGACCCGGAAATCGCTCACGCCCGCCAACTTGCAGTGGCTGCGCGACCTCGCGCGCGGGCCCATTCCCGTTGAGCATTTTCTCATCATGCACGGTTCGCCGCTCGACGAGGACGAATATCTCATCAACCCGTCCGACGTCGAACAACTGATCGGCTACATCGAGTCGCCGGTGAACTTCTTCGGACACACGCACGTCCAGGGCGGCTTCGCGCTGCGCGATCGTGGCGTCCAACGCCTGCGCGGCGTGCCACTAAACGCCGAGCGGTTCGAGATGGATCTGCGCGGCGAGGAATTTCTCCTCATCAATCCCGGCTCGGTGGGCCAGCCGCGAGACGGCGACCCCCGCGCCGCCTTCCTGATCTACGACTCGGATTCGCGCCTCGCCGTCTTTCACCGGGTACCCTACAAACTCGCTGAAGCGCAGCGGAAGATCGTCGAGGCCGGGCTGCCCGTGCTACTCGCTCGCCGCCTCGCCGTGGGCCAGTGAAGCCGTGGGGCCGGCGAAGTATTCGCGAATCCGCCTCGCCGTGGCCGCCCCGGTCACTCCAGCCAGCTCCGACTCACTGGCCTGCCGGACGCCCTCGACGCTGCCAAACCCCCGCAACAATTTCTGGAGTGTTCGCGGGCCGACCCCCGGGATTTGCTTCAGTTCGCTCTCCAGCCGCGACTTGCCGCGCCGCTGCCGGTGAAAGCTGACGGCGAACCGGTGCGCCTCGTCGCGGATCCGTTGCACCAGGTGCAGCACCGGAGAGTAGCGATCGAGCGCGACCGGCTCATTCTCCTGGCCGAACACATAGATGATCTCTTCCCGCTTGGCGATCGAGGCCAGCGGCTGGTTGATGATGCCGAGATCCTCCAGCGCGTCCGCCGCCGCGTGCAATTGCCCAAGCCCGCCGTCGATCAACACCAACCCGGGCATTTCCTTTCCCTCGTCCCGCAGCCGCCGGTAGCGGCGCGTCACCACTTCGCGCATCGAGGCGAAATCGTCGTTGCCGGCCACGGTCTTGATGAGGAACTTGCGATAGTCCGCCTTCTTCATTCGCCCCTGCTCCCACACCACCATGCTGGCCACCTGGTCGGTGCCCTGGATGTGCGAGATGTCGAAGCACTCGATCCGGGAGGGTATCTCCTGGAGGCCGAGCGTGTCCTGGAGCGCGGCCTTGACCGCATCCACGGACGGTTCAAGAATCCGGAACCGCTGCATGAAGCTGTGCTGGGCGTTGGTTTCCACCAGCGCCAGCATCGCCCGCTTCTGCCCGCGCTGCGGCGTATGGATCTCCACCTTCCGGCCCCGCTTCTCGCCGAGCAGTTCCTCAAGTACTTCGCGGTCCTCGAAATCGGCCGGCACGTGAATGTGGTCGGGAATGAACTGCTGGCCGAGGTACAGTTGCTTCAGCAGCGACGAGGTAAACTCGCCAAGCTCGAACCCGTGGAGATCTTCCCAGAAGTATTCCCGGCGGTCGATGATCCGGCCGTTGCGCAAGTGGAATAGATTCACCGCCACCAGCGGCGGCTCGGCGTGGCAGGCCAGAATGTCGGTATTGTCGCCGGACGCGGCGGCCATCTTCTGCTTCTGGTCCATCTCTTCGACGGTGGCGATCAGGTCGCGCAGCGCCGCGGCTTCTTCGAAGCGAAGACCTGTGGCGGCGGCTTCCATCCGCTCGCGCAGTTCCCGTACCAGGTCGCGGCTGCGGCCTTCCAGGAACAGCTTCACGCCGCGCACGGCTCCGGCATAAGCCTCATCGGTCGTGAGTCCCTGCACGCACGGGCCGAGGCACCGGTGAATGTGGTACTGGAGGCACGGGCTGGCGTGGTTGCGCGTGAGATCGACGTTGCAGGAGGGAACCTTGAAATGCCGGTGGATGAAGTTTACCACCCGGTGCGCGAGGTTGCCGGGAAAGTACGGACCATAGTACGTGGCGCCTTTGCGCAGCCGGCGCGTAACGTACACGCGTGGGTACTTCTCGTTGGTGAGCTTGATGTACGGGTAGGTCTTATCGTCGCGGAGCAGGACGTTGAAGCGGGGTTTCCACTGTTTGATGAGGTTGTTCTCGAGGGCGAGTGCTTCCTTCTCGTTGTCGACCAGGATGTAGTCGACATCGGCCGCTTCGCGGATGAGATTGCCGGTCCGGGTGTCGCCACGGCGGTCGTCGTTGAAATAGCTGCGGACGCGATTCCGGAGGTTCTTGGCCTTGCCGACGTACAGGATATCGCCGTGCCGATCCTTATAGAGATAGACACCGGGATTGCTCGGCAACTGCCAAGCCTTGTCGCGCAACTGAGGCGCTACGGTATCCTCGGAGTCCATTGAATCGCTACAATTTGATTGTGGCACGCGGTTTTCAGCTTGCGTCGCTCCTGGCCGTAACCTTGTGGGCGTTTCCCGCCTGGTCTGACAAGCAACCGAAAAAGCCGCCGCCATCACAAGCTGAAGCCGCCGTGGAGCCAGAGGAGCCCCCCGAGGAAGACGAGTCGCTCCTCGAGAAGGAGTACGTCTTCAATCCCCTCCAAGCCGAGAAGGAGGTTCGGGTTGGCCGCTTCTACTTCAAGAAGGGGAGTTGGAAGGCGGCGGCGCTGCGCTTCGCCGAAGCCACTCGCTGGGATCCAGGCAACGCCGAAGCTTGGCTCATGCTGGCCGAATCGCACGAGAAGCTCGACCAGCCGGAGCAGGCCCGCGAGGCTTTGGTGAAGTTTCTCGAAGCCGCTCCGGATCACAAGAAGGCCAAGGACGTCCGCAAGAAGTTGGGAAGAAAGTCCTGACCGCGTTTCACGCCGCCTTCAGACCTGGACGCATCGATTGCACGATCCGGTCCAGACCGCTTTCCCAGTCCGGCGACAGATCGACATATTGGAACCGCTTCGAGATTTCGACCGGTACCCGGCAACGGTCGAGCCTGACGGGGAGGAAGTAGACATCGTCGAGCGGCATCGAATCGGCGACCGCCAGCGCCTGCCGCAACTCCGTCTGAAACTGACCCCGCTTGCGGACGCTGCGCTCCGACAGGCAGGCAATGAAG
>CAYPUQ010000519.1:0-1816 GCA_964413655.1 uncultured Solibacteraceae bacterium
ATCTTCAAGCTGAAGCAATACTGGGCCGACCGCGGCTGTATCATCCAGGAACCCTACGACATGGAAGTCGGCGCCGGCACCATGTGTCCGGAAACCTTCCTCCGCGTGCTGGGTCCGAAGCCCTACCATGTCGCCTACGTTCAGCCCAGCCGCCGGCCGGCCGACGGACGCTACGGCGAAAACCCCAACCGGCTGTACAAGCACCAGCAGCTTCAGGTGATCCTGAAGCCTTCGCCCCCGGACGTGATGGAGCAGTATCTCGGCTCGCTCGAAGCCATCGGCATCGACCTTCGCAAGCACGACATCAAGTTCGAAGAAGACAACTGGGAGTCGCCCACGCTAGGCGCGTGGGGCATTGGCTGGCAGGTGATGCTCGACGGCCTGGAGATCACGCAGTTTACTTACTTCCAGCAGTGCGGCGGCATCGACCTCGACCTGGTTCCCGCCGAGCTCACCTACGGCCTGGAACGCCTGTCGGCCTTTTTGCAAGACACCGAAAGCGTCTATGATGTCGCCTGGACCAACCGCTACAAGTACGCCGATGTCCGCTTGGCCGAGGAGCGCCAGTTCTCGGTCTACAACTTCGAGATGGCCGACATCGACAAGCTTTGGAAGCACTTCGAACTCTACGAAGACGAGTGCCAGGTGCTGATCGACCGCTACAAGAACACGCCCGAGACCGCGAGAGGCCGATTCCCGGTGCTGCCAACCTACGACCTGGTTCTGAAGTGCTCGCACCTGTTCAACCTGCTCGATTCACGCGGCGCGATCTCGGTCACCGAGCGCGTCGGCGTCATCGCCCGCGTCCGCCGGCTGGCGGTGGGCACGGCGCAGATCTGGCTCGACCAGCAGAGCGCGGAGGTGGCCGCGTAATGCCGCTGCCATTTCTGCTCGAAATCGGAACTGAGGAGATCCCCGACTGGATGATCGGCGGGGCGCTGACGCATCTCGAAAAGGGCTTCGGGCAGATCCTCGAACAGAACCGCCTGAAAGGCGCGGTGACGCGCGTCGATGCGACGCCGCGGCGGCTGGTGTTGTTCGCCGATGGGCTGCCCAAGGGCCAGAAAGACAGCAGGGAAACGGTGAGCGGACCGCCGAAGCAGGCGGGCGAAGGCGCCGCTCATGGCTTCGCGCGCAAGATGGGCGTGACGGTGGAAGAGCTGCGGATCGCCACGACGCCGAAGGGCGAGTACTACACCTTCGAGAAGCAGCGGCCCGGCCGCGCTACCGCCGACATCCTCGCCGAGGCGCTGCCCGCTCTGATCCTCGGCATCCCGTGGCCGAAGACGATGTATTGGACCGGCAAGGGCGGTCCGCGCTTCATCCGGCCGATCCGCTGGCTGGTAGCGCTGCTCGGCGGCAAGGTGGTTCCGTTCGAGGTGGCGGGCGTTACGGCTGGCAATTCGACAACCGGACACCGGCGGCTCGGCCGGAGGAAAATCACGGTTTCGATCAAGACGTACGAGGACCGCATGCACCTGAATTTCGTCCTCGTCTCCGCCGGAGCGCGCCGCAAGCGCATTCAGACGGGGATCAACGCCGTTCTACCCGCCGGCCACGACGTGAAAGCCGACGAGGCGCTGCTCGATACCCTGACCTATCTCACCGAGTGGCCGACCCCGATTATCGGCAGCTTCGACGCGTCCTACCTGGCGCTTCCGGAGGAAGTCCTCGTCACGGTGATGCGTCACCACCAGAAGTACTTCTCGGTGCTCCGGCCGAACAGGTCGCTGGCGCCGCATTTCATCGCCGTGATGAACACCGATGCCGACCCGGATGGCCTGGTGCGCGGGGGCAACGAGCGCGTCCTGCGCGC
>CAYPUQ010000519.1:1916-4108 GCA_964413655.1 uncultured Solibacteraceae bacterium
CTACGGCCGGCCGTCGATACCTTCTTCGACAAAGTTCTCGTGAACGCGCCCGACGCGGCCGTTCGCACCAACCGGCTCGCATTGTTGCATCACCTGTTGAGCCACTTTTCCCGCATCGCCGATTTTTCCGAAATTGTCACTTCCAACTGATAAGGAGCACCCATGAAGAAATACGTCTACGCGTTTGGCGGCGGAACCGCCGATGGCGACGGCACGATGAAGGAGGTCCTCGGCGGCAAAGGCGCCGGCCTCGCCGAGATGAGCCGCGCCGGCGTGCCCGTTCCTCCCGGTTTCACGATTTCCACCGAGGTGTGCAACATCTACTTCGCCGGCAAGGGCAAGCTGCCGGTCGAGATCGAAGCCGAGGTCGACGCCGCGCTCGCCGTTTTGGAGAAGAAGATGGGCCAGAAGCTCGGCGATCCGGGCGATCCGCTGCTGCTCTCCGTGCGCTCGGGCGCGAAGTTTTCCATGCCGGGCATGATGAACACCATCCTTAACCTCGGCATGAACGATAAGACGGTTGAGGGCCTGGTGGCAAAGACGGGCAATTCACGCTTCGCCTACGATTGCTACCGCCGCTTTCTCCAGATGTTCGGCGAAGTGGCGATGGACATCGACAAGGAGAAGTTCGATCACATTTTCGATTCGCGGAAGAAGAAGGTGAAGGCGAAGCTTGACACCGATCTTACGGCCGAGGACCTGAAGGCGATCATCGAAGACTACAAGAAGCTCTACGTCAAGGAGACGAAGAAGCCGTTTCCGCAGGACGCGCGCGAGCAGCTCAAGCAGGCGCGCAATGCCGTGTTCCGGTCGTGGTGGAACGACAAGGCCGCCTACTACCGCAAGATGGAGAAGATTCCGGACGATATCGGTACGGCGGCCAACGTCCAGGCGATGGTCTTCGGCAACATGGGCGACAACTCCGGCACCGGCGTCGGCTTCACGCGCGACCCCGGCTCGGGTGAGAAGGTGTTCTACGGCGAGTACCTGCTGAACGCGCAAGGCGAGGACGTGGTGGCCGGCATCCGCACCCCCGAACCGATCAGTCATCTCAAGAAGATCATGCCGGATGCCTACCAGCAGCTTCTCGATATCACGACCAACCTTGAGAACCATTACAAGGACATGCAGGATTTCGAGTTCACCATTCAGGAAGGCACGTTGTACATGCTCCAGACCCGGAACGGCAAGCGCACGGGTCCGGCGGCGGTGCGCATTGCCGTCGAGATGGTGGAAGAGAAACTGATCGACAAGAAGCAGGCGGTGATGCGGGTCGCTCCGGCGCAGCTTGACCAGCTTCTGCATCCGGTGTTCGACGAGAAATCGCTGAAGTCGCTGGGCGTGCTGGCTACCGGCATTGCCGCGTCGCCTGGCGCCGCCGTCGGCCGCGTCGCGTTTACGGCCGAGGACGCAGTTCACATGTCGGCGAAGTCGCCCGTTATTCTCGTCCGCAAAGAAACAACGCCGGACGACATTCACGGCATGGACGCTGCCCGGGGTATTCTGACCGCGGTCGGTGGCAAGTCGAGTCACGCGGCGGTCGTCGCGCGCGGCATGGGCCGTCCTTGCATTGTTGGTGCGGGCTCGATCCAGATCGACGACAAGACCAAGAGGGCGACGGTCAGGACCGGCGATAAGCCCGTGATCGTAAAAGAAGGCGACTGGATCAGCCTTGACGGCACCACGGGCCGCGTCTATCTCGGCCACGCCCACACGAACGAACCGAACCTGAAGTCGGGCCATCTGTCAAAGTTCATGGTTTGGGTGGACGAGTTCCGCGGCAACTTCGGCGTCCGCGCCAACGCCGATATTCCGCGCGACGCGAAGGCCGCGCGCGGTTTCGGCGCCGAGGGCATCGGCCTGTGCCGCACCGAGCACATGTTCTTCGCCGAAGACCGGCTGCCGCACGTGCAGGCGATGATTCTCGCCCGCGACGAGAAGACGCGGCGGCAGGCATTGAATAAGCTGCTGCCGATGCAGCGTCGCGATTTCGCCGGCCTGTTCGCCGCGATGGACGGTTATCCGGTAGTGATCCGTACGCTCGATCCGCCGCTGCACGAGTTCCTGCCGAAGCGCGAAGACCTGATGGTGGACATCGCGCGGCTGCCGCACGCCGATATCAAGGCCAAGCGTGAGATGTCGGAGAAATACGGCATCCCGGTGGGCGAGTTGAAGAAGAAGCTGCCGGAGTT
>CAYPUQ010000520.1:0-4094 GCA_964413655.1 uncultured Solibacteraceae bacterium
TCGGCGGCGTAAGATTCTCGCCTGTCGCCACCGGCCGTGTTTGAGACCTCTTGGCTGCGGCAGACGAGCATCGCTGCGCCCGTTCGCCGAGTCCGCCGCCACTCGCGCCAGGATCGCCCAGGACGGGCGAGGCGGCGTCTGCCGAGGGGTTCGGCTGTGGAGGGGCGCGAAGCCATGACGCGGCCGGCGGTAACCGATAGTCGCAGGCACTCACCGCCACCCCTGCAAACTCGGCCGCATCAGATCCGCCGCGCTGCGCGCCGGTCCGTCTGCCGGCGTCGAGCACGCCGCCGAAATCGCCCCGGACGGCGTATGACTTCGACTTCGCCAGCCATCGTTGGAAGTTGAGGTGACTGCAACGGCAGCGAGCCTGCATGCAGCACCCTGCAGACTGCTGTCCAGACGACGGTCTTGCCATCCCGATTCGATTCCGAATGAACGGGGACTCCGGCCTCACCGTTCGACTACAGCTGGGACGCCGCAAAACTTTCCCCGATTTCTCGCTTAGCTGGTTAGGACTCAAATTAAATTGCATGGCAAAGTATATTGAAGACATTCGCAGCTCCTACGACTTCGATTCGTCAATCGATCCGCCGTACCTCGCCGAAGATCGCGTGAACTTTGAGTTCACCATAAAACTCAAGATTCTCCTGAAGCAGGTAAATCCGCCCAAGGGAGTGCGGACGTTCATGGCGGAGGCCCTCGACGGCGCGCGCTGGCCGGCTGTGAGGTGGAACGACGCGGCGTGGATCCAGTTCCGCAACGAATACGTTAAGGTCGTTGAAGAGGTTTGGGATAAAGCGTTCATCCTGATTCCGCCGGCCAAATACGATGGGTTCGTATGGCCCGATGGTGGTCGGCGGCGGAATCTGCTGTGCCGCCTGCGCGTCAAGCTGGTCGATCAAGAGACGCAGGCCCACGCACTCATTCGAGTGGTTCGGACCGTCCTGGCCCTCAAAGGCAATGGCGGATTTCGGTCAAGTTCCACCTACTTGGACGCGGACGATGTTCTGCCGTCGCGCAAGCGATTTAATCCGGCTGGAGCATCCTTCCTACAAACCGCGGCAGCGCACGAAGCCGGGCACCTGCTTGGCCTCGCGCATGTGTCAGCCGGCCATCCTGCATGCACAGCGGCGCATGAGGCGAAGTGCTATGGGACAAATCTCGCCGATCGAATGAACATCATGGGCGGCGGCAACATGCTCGATCTAAAGAACGCAAAGCCTTGGTGTAGTCGTATCACAGAACATGTCAAGTCGACGGACCGGGCGGACTGGAGGGTGGACTGGGCTTCGAACGAAGCTCAGCTCCGTGGTTTGAAGGGCCTTAGAGTGGATGAGGGCCACAAGATCCAGCCGCCTAAGCCGGGCATCATCGACCTGTGATCGCGCGCCGGTCGGATTGTCCGTGAGCTTTCGGCCGGGAACTCACGCGCAACCGGTGAATGAACAGGGCACTTTCTGAACAGCCACCCGGCCGTTTAACTCGCAACACACGAATGTGCTGGCTGACGCGGGCCCGAAGTCCCGTTCGGGGAACCGGCGAGCCCAAGAGCCTACCAGGTTCCCCGAACGCCGTATATGGCCAACTTTCGGACGAGCAACTATCCGGGTGGGTTATTCGATCGCAGTGCGGTCCTCTTGCTCACTACCGCCGTAGGGGTGAAGTAGCGCAATACCTCGACGAAATGTCGGTCGCGGAGGACTGAACTCACAGCCAGGAGGTCCCATGGTCGGCCGATTCGGGCCAGATAGGAGGCATGCGCTCGTTGATGGTGCGGTGCTACCTTCCAACCGTCGATTGGATTCCACGTATCGGCAAACTCCATATTCGCGGTGTAGGAGAGCCCGTCTCCCCCAGGGACGTATTGCGACGGCGTATCAAGCGCTTCCATCACGGGGAGGACGATGTCGACTGCTAGAAACTCATTTCGTGCTTCGTCAAAGAGATCGCCCATTTCCAGAACGGCAGCGAGATCCAGCACCACGGTTGCAGCATAGGATTGAGCCCGCCGCTCGATCTGAACATGCTCAAACGGGTTCCCCAATAGTCGATCCACTTCTTCCTCGGTGGACGCATTCGGGCCCGCCAAACCGAAGTTCCCGGCGTCATACCGATCTGCCACCCATTTGATGACCCGCTTGAGCATCGGCCGCACCTGTTGACGGTGTCCCGAACGAACCAACGCTAGCGTCGGAGGAATCAGCGAAACGGCCCACCGGTCTGATAGAGGATGACTCGTGCCAGGATTCTTCTCGATGAATTCGGCCAAGAAGTCGCCGATCGTGTTCGGCAGGACATCGACGCTCTCGCCTTCTAGTAGAGTCAGCAATCCCAAAATCTCAGCGAGGCGCAGGCAGCGGGCCGGATAGGTGACGTAGGAGGCCGCATGATCGTGCGCGATGTTAATAGGTTCGAGTAGATGTTCGCCGCAATTGTTTGCCAGGTCACGTGCGTAGTGACGAAACAGGGCGCGTCCTGTGTCGGCGCTGCACAGCGCTTGCGGGTCGACGGACTCTTCCCCATGGGCCTCGACCCACGACGCGCGCACAAGGCCCAGCCCTGCAAGACACGCCTGATCGAGGCGATCATGGCGTCGCAATCGGTTGGCCACGACTGCCGCTTCCAGCGCGCTCCTCTGCAGCGTCATGGAGCCTGTCGAGTTGAACCAACGCCGCGCGAACCGCTCTATCTCGTCTTCCCGAACCCGGCGCTGGTCAATGTGTCCTAGCAATTCCAGCAGAGCCCCGTCGGTCGAGTCAGCCAAACCGACCTCGGGTGTGTCGACCATCAACTCGATCAGTCGTTCACGATCCCAGGTGACGAAATCAAGCTCTCCGAGCTGTCCTAAGTGTCTCCGATACTGTTGCGCCGCTAGGCCCGCTCCACCGACGAGGCGCCCAGTGGTAACGAATACGACTTTGCGTGATATCTGGGTGTTAAACGACGGATGGGCAAGCGCGTCGGTGCGCATCATGTCGATTTGGCCGCGGCAGGTGCTCCATTCCGCAAGACCTAGGTTCCCTGCCTTGGTCTGAAACGCATACTGAACGGCCGCGCCTTCGTCCATCCGCTTAGCTATGAAATCCTTGCCGAACTCAAACGCGCCGTGCAGGAAGTGAAGGTCGTAAAAGCCAAGTGACCGCAATAGAGCCATAAATGGCGCATCGAATTCCCGCTCTTCAAGCGTGTCAAGATAGCTTCCGATGACGTCTGCGATCACTGAACTCTCTCCTCTTGCGGTCGACCAACTCATTCCACGCTTGGACCTCTTCCGGCGTTCTGGGCGGCAGAGATCGAATGAAATCGTCAAACTCAATCACTTGACCACCCCAATGGATGATCATCGAAGACATATCGAGTTGGCCGTCGTCGTCAAAGTCGAGATGAACATTCTGGAGCGATTTCACGATGAGTTTGTGACTCAAAGGCTCGCCGCCGGCATCGGTCGCCGTGCCCACGCCTTCACTCAAGCGGCCCGAGAAATCCAACAAACGAGCCGTCACGATTTTGACACCCTCCTCTGCGGCCTGATCGATGCTTGCCGCGAGTGGCTCCAGCCTTCCCGCGATGGCATCACCAAACTCCATGGAAAACGGGAGTTGCATCTCAATCGGGGCGTTTTCGACCACTGCCCCGGAAGGCATCGTGTTCCGGGAGGTCGGAATCGTCGCCGATGGAACAGCTTTGATTCGACTGAGCAGAGGGCTTTTGCGGATCATCAGCTCGTGGATGGAGTGATTTACAAACTTGAAAAATGCCCAGTCGTACTCGGGAAGGTCGAACAGCACGGTTGTTGGCTGCAATTGGTTCGTGCTGGATTCGTCTCCGGTCATCGTCTTTCGGATTTCCTCGCGAATACCTCGATTCTCTCATCTCTCGCGAAGACGAAGGATTCATTCCTGGCCCGAGTGCCCATATGGTTTCCCCCAAGTCCCGTTCGGGGAGATGAGGCTTGGGCGGCCCCTCACCGCCGGACGGTGGCCTTCGCGTGCGACAGAGTCCTCCTGCGAGCAGGAGGCAACCAGGAGAAAAAGACAGGATAGGCGGTGGTTCGCGCTTTTGCCGCCGCCCGGCGAAGTGACGAAGTTCGC
>CAYPUQ010000521.1:0-4087 GCA_964413655.1 uncultured Solibacteraceae bacterium
CGAGCGTGAGGGAGTGCGTGAAGCGCTCGCGCTCCCTGATGGTTACGGTTCCATCTTCCGCCGTCTCTTCGAAGCGATCCGTTCGCTTCTCGGCAGTCCAGCAAGAGACGTGCCTGTCCTCTCCCTGGCCGAAGATGCCGTTCAGTTGGCCAGCTACTGCGGCGAGCGCGACGTGTCCGGCATGTAACGGAGTAAGCGGGCGGCCAGCGACGCGCGTCTCCGGAGCAAACAGGATCCGGGCGGCTTGGCGGTACGCTCCGGAGCGACCGAGCAGGTCTTCGACAGAATCCAACGGGATTCCGCGGTAGACCATCCGCGCCCTTGTGCTCGGCGGAACGACGTATTGGCGATCCGGCTGGTCCGACAGCGGCGGCAGCGAATCCAGATCCCGTGCCAAGCCCCAGAGCTTGCGCTTCGCCTGCGAAATCTGGTCGTCGCGCAACTGGTGCCGCTCTTTCGCGCTTCGCCGCACGCCGATAACGAGCACCTGGTTGTAGCGGACCGATTCGGGCTCCGTGAGCCGGTAGATGGCCTTGTCGCGGAAGTGGACCGAGAGGATGTCGGTACAGGCCGTGAGGCGGTCGCAAGGAAGCGTCATCGCCAGTATGCCGCCGGGCTTAAGCCATCTGTAGGTGTGATCGAGGAACACGGCCTCCATTCTATTGTTCCGTCCTTCCCCCAGTTCATGGGTAAAGGGCGCGTTTAGCCAGATCAGCGAGAATGACTCTACTGGGCAGTGCACGTCAAAGGCATCGCCTTGGCTCACCTCGTCAAGGCAACGTCGCGCTTCCTCGGCTCGCCAGGCGTCCAGCTCAATGCCGAACCGGATCGCAGACGAGTTGTCCGTCATGGCTGCGAGCGCGGAACCGCAGCCGGCGCACGGGTCGAGCACCGAGCACTCGCCGGATGGAAAGACCAGCCGTGCGCGGACGCGCCGGGCCTCCGCGAGGGCAAGGGGGAAGTAGGCCATCTTCTGGCAAGCGAAAATTCGCACGTAAACCCTCCGAGGGCAAGAGCGGGACGACGACCGACGACAACGATGATGCGGCGCAGAGCGGCCGCAGGTCGGTGCCGCCCTTGTCAATCGAACTGAGATACTGAGAAACGGGTGGCGTTGGTAGACCGAGCCATGCAGATCGACTCCCGGGCGACGATCGAAGGTATATCGGTAACCACGATCCGAGGCCTGTTTCGTCGGGCTGGGCTGGATGGCGTGATAACCGCCGTCTTCGCCTGCCGCACACTCCGTGTAGCCGAGCCCAAGGCAAAATCGCTGCTCCAAGCATTAGCCCGGGCGGGTTTCCTGACGCCGGAGAGCGATGGTCGTTGGCGCCTCACGAAGGACGGAATCCGTCTTCGGGGGGCCAGTGCAGCCAAACCACTCCGCCGGCAAACGGCCGAGCGTCTGCTCGATGAGTTGTTAGAGCGCATTCGGACGCTGAACGACGATCCCCGCTTCCTGGCGCGCGTAGAAAAGGCAATCGTGTTCGGCAGTTACCTCAGCGGCGCCGATCGGTTAGGTGACGTTGACGTCGCAATTCATCTGGTCCCACGAGAGTCCGACCACGAGAAGCATCGCGAAGCCAATGACCGGCGTGCCGCCGAGGAATCCGATAAAGGGAGGCAGTTCCGTTCGTTCCTCGACCAGGCCTTCTGGTGGCAACAGGAGGCAATCCTGTTCCTGCGAAACCGACGTCGGGGGTTGAGTCTTCAGCACTATACGGCCATCAGGGAGGTTGTCGAGGCGTCGCCGCACACACTGATCTTTCCGACCGGACAAGACACCACGGCTCAGTCTCGTTGAGCAGGTCCGTTTTTTGAATGATCCACAGCCCTACCGTAAACTTGAGGCGGAATGGTAGTGCTGATTCGTTGCGGAATGTGTGGGGCGGAACTGGATGATGCCAACGAGTCGCAAGTGGTATGTCCGGCTTGCGGTGCCTGCGACCGAGCCGATGACGTATACGATGTCGACTGGGGCCTATTCGAGCAGGAGGCCGCGGGCGTCGAGGAAGGAGACGGGATCGAGGCGCCGGACGACGACGGGGACGTGATCGTCTCGGACGACTTTGTCCGGGAGGAGATCGAAGCTGCGTGCCTCCTGGAAGGCGCACGGCTGGCGCTGTTCATGACCTCCGACGATGTCGACGGGTACGTCATCCAGTGAGTCGCCGGTCAGAGCAGAAGTGGCGATCCGGCGGGACCGCGTCGCTGGGCTGAGCCAGGATGGTCAGCTCGTCGCCTGTCGTCTCGCCGGCGGCACAGGCATCATCGTTTCCCGGTTCCTTGCAGGCTTTCTGGCGGTCGGCGACGAGGTCGATATCCCAGAGTCGTATCGCTCGGAGCGACCCGAGATCCACGTTCAGCGCAGACGCGCTCCTCGCGAGCTGTACCAAGCGCGGATCGGCTACGTCACCCAGCCGAAGCAAGACAAGCGCGGTGAATGGTTCCTCCGCGCCGAAGTGGTGGACAGTGGACTCGGCGTAAAGGCTCTCCATCTGTCGGCGCGTGCTGTCCGTGACTATTTCTACGCTCCTGACCGCAAGACCCTCAACCAAACCGCGAACCTGTACCCCCTTCTCCGAGTCGCGCCGTCAGCGTCACCGGCGGAGATTCGCCTGGCGTACAAGGTCCGGAAGCTCGAACTCGAGAACGGCGGCACCTCGCCCGCCGCGCTTCAAGCCATTGAGCGAGCGTTCAACATCCTCGGCCAGCCCGACCTCCGTGCCTGCCACGACGCGCAGCTTCGCGCGGAACCGGAGTCGCTGCCGCCGGTCGTGTTTCCGTATGGCGGGTTTGGACTCATGCTGGTCTCCGGTGAACTGGCGCCGGACCGCGAAACCTTCTTCGTTCGCCGAATCATCTCGTTCCTGCCCGAGCATCGCCGCCGCCGGTTCCGCGCCCCACTGCGCCGGTTCGAGTTCCTCGATGGCTATGCCGTGTATCGGGACAGCCGGAGGAAGGCCGAGGTCACCCTCGACCCGATCATCCTACCGCTGCCCTGGGACGCGACGTGGAACGCGTGGAAGCACCTGCTCGGAACGAAGATCGGCATCGACGCGACGTTCGTGCGCAGCGGCAAGTACCGGCTACGCTCCGGCGAGTGGCAACTCGTCGAATGGGAGGCCGCGCTCCCGAGTCGCGTGAAGGTGACGCTTCCCACGCACGCGCAGGAGTCCATCGCAGAGGCAAGGCGGACCCACCGCCGGTTCGGGCAGTTCTTTGACGAGATCGAGCGCATCCGCGCACGAATTCAGCGCGAGCCGGTCGAACGCCGGGAAATCGACCGGCTCTGCGGCCTGGCGGGCATGCCGTCCGACTTCGACATCGCCCTCATCTCGTGGAAGCCCGACTACGACGCCTTCTATTACCGCGAACTGCGCAAGCGCGCTCGCAAGATGTTCCTCTTCCGGGACGAGTACATCTTCGACCTGGAGATCGCCGTGGTCGTGGAGGTGCCGGAGGTGGGCCACGCCACATATCTCTTTGCCCGCCCGCCGTGCATCGAGAACTGGGTCCGCGCCTATGCCGGAACCACCAAGGAAGATGTTCGAAACAACCGCGGCAACATCGGCCAGAAGCTCGGGTTCACCGGCCGGCTGATGCACGGGACCAACCCGCGGCGGTGGCTCCGCGACCTTCGCGCCAAGGTGGGCGAGCCGGTGGACTTTGCACTGGCTACGGAGCCTTGAGCGCCCGCGCCGAGTGTGTCCGGCCCCGCCGGCGCAGCTTCCGCCATAGCGTGGGATCGATTGCCAGCGGCTGGACGCGGTTCTGCGCCACGTTCACGAACGCTCCGTGATGCTCCAATTGCCCGTACCGAAACAGCCGCGCGAGCAGCGCGAGGGCGTGCGTCGCCAGCGTCTGGTTCACGAAGACGTCCTGTTTTTCCATCGATTCCAGGGCACTGCAACTCGGCTGATCGTCATCATCGAGTTCCGGATTCACGATCTCCGGCAGGACCTCGGCGACCGTGCGAAGTCGCGTAGCCGAGCGCCGGTTCCGCGCATTCCACGGCTGCCCAAGCACAAACTGGCCGCCATCGGACCCGTTGCCGACATCGAGGTAATACACCGTCATGCTTCGG
>CAYPUQ010000522.1:0-4082 GCA_964413655.1 uncultured Solibacteraceae bacterium
TGCGTCTTGAGCGGCAGGTCGTAACGGATGTCCTCCCGCCGCGACGAACCGTGGTGGTCCCATCCCCATTGGAACAACTGCACGAATCGCACACCCTGCTCCACCAGGCGCCGCGCCAGCAGGCAGTTGTTCGCGAAGGAAACCTGGCCGGGCTGCGAACCGTAGACGTCGTGCATCCGCGCCCGGCTCCTTCGAGATGTCCATCGCCTCGGGCGCCGAAGTCTGCATCCGGTAGGCGAGTTCGTACTGAGAGATCCGCGCCGGCGTTTCGGGGTCGCCGGACTGCTTCTGTTGCAGCCGGTTCAGATCGGCCAGCGCGTCCAGGGTCTTCCGCCGCAGCGGCCGGCTGAAGCCATCGGGGTCCGACAGAAACAGCACCGGGTCGCCCGACGTGCGGCACTGTACGCCCTGGTAGACGCTCGGCAGGAATCCACTGCCCCACAGGCTCTTTCCCGCGTCGGGATTGTTCCCGCCGCCCACCAGCACGACGAAACCGGGCAGATCCTGGTTCTCCGATCCGAGCCCGTACGTGGCCCACGACCCCATCGAGGCCGCCCCGAACCGCGGGTTGCCCGTGTGGAGCAGCAACTGCGCCGGGGCGTGGTTGAACTCGGTGGTGGTCATCGAGCGGATGATCGCAACCTCGTCCACGATCCGCGAGAAGTGCGGCAGCAGTTCGCTGACCCACGCGCCCGACTGCCCGTGCTGTTGAAACTTGTACGGCGTGCCCATCATGCGCGGCACGCCCTTGATGAACGCGAAGCGCTTGCCTTCCAGCAGATGCTGCGGGCAATCCTGGCCGTCGTATTTCACCAGCTCCGGCTTCCAGTCGAACAGTTCAAGCTGCGAGGGCGAGCCGGCCATGTGCAGGTAGATCACTGCCTTCGCCTTCGGCTCGAAGTGCGGCTTCTTCGGCGCCAGCGGGTTGTCAACCGCGGCCCCGGCCTTTTGGCGCAGGCTCGCCAGGTACATACCGGCGAGGCCGAGCGAGCAGCGCTCCAGGAAATGGCGCCGCGTTTGTTCGAGAAGCCGTTCGCGCAAATCCATTTCTTATCGCCTCGCCAATGTCTCGTCCAGATTGAGCAGCGTATTCGCCACTACCACCCAGGCGGCGCGGGAGATCTCATCCTTGCCGGCCGGACTGTAGCTCGGCGCGCGCGCCGCCGTCAGACTGGCGTCCACGAACTGTGCGCTGCCCGCCGCGCCGTGGCGCGTGGACCGCATCGCCAGAACGTTGCGTCCGGGCTTCAACGTGACCGCCGCGTCCGGGTGAACCGAATACTCGTAATAGCCGCCGCGAGACAGCGTCGAGGAGGCCGCCGGAACTCCGTTCAGCCAGGCCTCAAAACTCCCCTGCGAACGGACGAACAGCTTCGGCGCTTCAAGCGGGTCCGCCGGCGCATCGAAGACGATCCGCAGCCAGATGTGCTCGGTGTCCCAGCAGGTGTTCACCGGATTCTTCGGATCGTGGCTCTTGGCGTGTCCGAACTGGCCGGGACCGGACGGCCATTTCGCGTCGTCGAAACCGGGCTGCTCCCAACCGGCGCCGGGGTCTTCATGGCGGTACCGCCATGGCGGTCCATCGGTGCGCGCGTCCGCAACGAGGGTCAGTTCCCGGTCCTCCCGGTAAAGGGTGCCGCCGTAGTGCAGCAGCGTTTGTGCGGCATCGCCGCGGCGGCGCAGCTCGGCTACGGCGTCGCGGTGCAACGCGAGAATCCGCTTTACTTCCGCGGGTGACGGCGGGCGGATCAGCACTCTACGGAACATCTGCTCCGCGCGATCCTTATCGGACCGGTTCGCTTCCTTCAGGGTGCTCAAAGCGAGGTGCTGCGCGGCTTCCATCGAGACGGGATCGTTCAGCGTTGTGAGCGCCTGGAGCGGCGTATTGGTCCGGACGCGCCGGATGGTGCAGACTTCGCCGGTGGGCGCGTCGTAGTTGATCATCGACGGGTAGGGTGCGGACCGCCGGTTGAAGGTGTAGAGGCTCCGCCGGTACCGGTCTTCGCCTTTGCTGGTTTCCCATCGGTCGCTGTTGTACACGACCATCCAGATTCCCTCGGGCTGCCAGGGCATGACGGTCGGGCCCCCGGCCTTCGCACTCAGCAGGCCGCTGACAGCCAGGGCCTGGTCGCGGACCACTTCGGCGTCGAGGCGGAAGCGGGCGCCGCGCGCCAGCAGACGGTTATAGGGGTCGCGCTCGTACAACTCCGGCGAGACATCGGAGGACTGGCGGTAGGTGGCCGACATCACGATGGTCTTGAGCAGAGCCTTCGTGTCCCAGTTCAAACGGACGAATTCAGTGGCCAGCCAGTCGAGCACATCCGGGTGTGTGGGTGCCAAGCCTTGCGTGCCGAAGTCTTCTTCGCTTTCCACCAGGCCGCGGCCGAACAGACGGGCCCAGAAGCGATTTGCCTGCACGCGGGCCGTCAGCGGGTTCTCTGGGTTCACCAGCCACTTGGCGAGTCCGAGCCGGTTCCTTGAGGCATCGGGCGGGAACGGATGGAAAGCCTTCGGGGTTTCAGCGTCCACTTCCGCGCCCGGGTTCAGGAAGTTGCCGCGCTCGTGGATGCGGGTGTTCCGCCGCTTCTCCGGCGGCAGTTCGCGCATGATCAGCGTCGAAACCTTGTCGCCAAGCTTGAGCACGGGGCGGTCGTCCGGCTTGTCTTCGTCCTCGGTCTGATTGAAGAAGGCGTAAAGCTGGTAATACTCTTTGTGCGACAACGGGTCGTACTTATGCGTGTGGCACTGGGCGCAGCCCCAGGTGAGGCCCATCCACACCTGGCCGGTAACGGCCACGCGATCCTTCACGGCGGCGTCGCGGAACTCTTCGTCGTCGGTTCCGCCCTCGGAGTTCGTCATGGTGTTGCGGTGGAAGCCGGTGGCGATCAAGTCGTCCGTGGAGGGCGAGGGTAGCAGGTCGCCCGCGAGTTGGAGCAGCGTAAACCGGTCGAACGGCATGTTCTCGTTGAACGCCTTGATGACCCAATCGCGATAGGGCCAGATGGTGCGGCGCGAGTCCGATTCATAGCCCTGCGTGTCGGCGTACCGCGCGAGGTCGAGCCACACCCGCGCCCACCGCTCGCCGTAGCTGGGCGATGCGAGCAGGCCATCGACGAGCGCTTCGTAGGCGGCCGGCGACGGTGCGGCCAGGAACCGGTCGAGCGCGTCGCGCGAAGGTGGCAGGCCGGTGAGATCGAGCGCGACGCGGCGGGCCAGTGTAAAAGGATCGGCCTCGGGCGATGGCTTCAACCCCTCCTTCTCCAGGCGCGCCAGGACGAAGTAGTCGATCTCGCTGCGCGGCCAGGTGGTATCGCGGACGGCGGGGCGTTCGGGCCGCACGGGACGGCGGAATGCCCAGTGCTGCTGATACTCGGCGCCCTCATCGATCCACCGCCGCAGCAGTTCGACTTCCTCGGCGGACAGGCGTTCGCCGCTCGGCGGCATGGGCCGCTTGGCGTCGGTTACGCGAGCAAACACGCGGCTCCGAGCGCTGTTGCCGGGCACGATACCGGGATAACTGCCGGTGCCGCCGGTGGCCGCGTCGCGGCTGTCGAGGCGGAAGTTCGCCTGGCGCGCCTGCTCGTCGGGACCATGGCAAGCGAAGCACTTGCGCGCGAGAATCGGACGAATCTGGGTCTGGAAGTCCACCTCAGCCGCGAGGCCAGCCGCGGCGAACAAGGCACAGGCAAGGAGTCGGGTCGCCATCCGGGGTACTTACCTGCACGATATCATTTGTTGAAGGGGGGAAGTGTCGAGCCAACAGGTAAGCAAACACGCCATTGACAGCGAAGATGGCCCGCACGTCAGCTTGTGCTGCACAGAAAATCGATACTTGGCGGCCATGAAAACCAACGTCACGTTGAAACTGGATGCTGATCTGATGCGGGAAGTCCGGGTTCTTGCAGCCGAAGAGGGGCGATCAATCAGCGCCCTGCTGAGCGAACGTTTAGAAGCGATGGTGCGGGAACGAAAGGCTTTTGAGAGAGCGCGCCGTCGCGCTCTGGCCCGCCTTCGCGAGGGGCTGAACCTAGAGTGGTGTACGCTCACGACAGATTCGGCCGGTAAGAAGCACACGCGCGCGA
>CAYPUQ010000523.1:0-4076 GCA_964413655.1 uncultured Solibacteraceae bacterium
GCTAGCGCGCGAAGCGGCGGAAGAAGCTGTCGTCGTTCCAGCGCGGGCGTTCGGGATCGTTGGCGATACTTAGGACCAGTGCCATTACGAAGCGGTTGAACTCGGCCGCCGCTTCCTTGTCCACCGGTTGGTCCAAGTGGTCCGAGGGAGCGTGGTAGCGCTTCTTCAGCCACTCTTTGTGGAGTTGCTCCTCGGGCGATCCCTTCTCGTAGCCGAACTTCAACGCGAGCGACGGGATGCCCTGTTTGATGAAGCTGTACTGGTCGCTGCGGATGAAACGGTTGCGCTCCGGTTCGGGATCGGCTTCGACACGGACATTCAATTTCTCCGCCACTTCATTCAGATGCGACGCCAGCGACGACTCCTCCAGGCCCATCGCGGTCAGGATCTCCAGCGGGTGGAGCGGAAGATACATGTCGAGGTTGATGTTCGCCACGATCGACCCCGCCGGCACGGTAGGATTCACCGCAAGATACTGCGACCCTTTCAGCCCCTTTTCCTCGCCGGTCACCGCGGCGAACAGTATCGAACGCCGATGAGAGGCGCCGCGACCACGAATCATTCGCGCCACCTCAAGCAGCGTCGCGACACCAGACGCATTGTCCATCGCGCCGTTGTAGATATTGTCGCCGTCAACCGGCGCGCCCACTCCGACATGGTCCAGATGCGCGGTGAGAATGACGTACTGTTTGTCGAGTTCAGGGTCGGAGCCGCGCCGCACGCCGATGACGTTGTCGGATGCGATCTCGCCACGCTCCAACGCCGTCCTGGCGCGAATCGAGAACGGCAGCGGAAAGCGCGGCAAGGGCTTCTTTTCCGCGGCCAGGCCCAGTAACTCCTCGAATGCATGGTTGGTTCCCTTGAACAGCAGTGGCGCGTAGTCCGGACTTATGGCAGCGGACAATCGAAGGCCCGGCCTACGGCGGCCGCCGGCGAGATCCATCGAAGTGTTCAGCCGCGCCTTCACGGAACGATCCCAGGGGAGATCGCTCGACCGGGGATTCGGAATCGCGATCGCGCCAATCGCGCCCGCCTTCAGAAGCGCGCCCTGCCGTTCGGCGGCCGAACTGAAGTGGGCCTGCACCGGGCCGCGAATATGGTTAGGGTGGCCGGAAAGGTAAACCACGATCTTGCCGCGCAGATCGAGCCCGGCGAGGTCGTCGTGGTTCTCGTCGGGAATCGAAAGACCGTAGCCGGCGAAGACGGCTTCTCCCTCCACCTCTGGCGCCAGGTCGGTACGCGTCGAGAACATGGCATCCTTGCCGAGTTCGAGCGGCTCCTCGTTCCCGTTGCGCACGAGGGCGAGGCTGGACTGTTCCTCTATAATGCGCCGCGTGACGAACGGCACCGTTTGGAAGTAGGCTTCCGTTCCGGCCGGTTCCACACCCAGACGCTCGTACTCGCGCGCGACGTAGCGCGCGGCGTCTTTGTGGCCCGCGCTACCCGTATCGCGCCCCTCAAGACGGTCGTCGGCGAGATACGTAACGTGCGACCACCAGCGTTCCGCGCCAGCGCTGCCAGTCTCGGAAACCGGCCGCGACGCCGGCCCACCTCCACAGGCGGCGAGCATCAACACGAGGAGCGGGAGGATGGGCGGCGGATGAATCATGGCTTATGTCTTCGCTCGGGCTTCTTTATACTTCCGCCGGACGTCCAGCATCTGCCGGGAGTGCTTTTCGGCATGCTCGGTATAGATGCGCAGCAGATCGAGCAGTGTGAGCGGTCCGCGTTCGCTATGGACGCCGGTGCGCCGGAACGTCTCTTCGGGCAGGCTCTTCAAGAGATCGTGGTTCTCAAGCCGCACCCGCCGGAAGTTTTCGAGCGCGGAGGAGATTCTACGCGACTTGTAGTCGAGACGTTCGGCCCAGGCGTTTTGGTCGTAGGCGGGAATCGCTGGGTTCACCTCCGCGATCACGCTGCGAAAACGAAACGCGCCCACCATCTCCGCGTCCGACAGATGAGAGACAATTTGGCGGACACTCCAGGTCCCGGGTCCGGGCATAAAATCCAACTCCACGTTGGAAGCGCCCGTTGTGGCGACGGCCACCAACTCGGGACCCCGGCGAAAGCGTTCGAGGAGTTCTGCCAGTTCAGTCATCAGGCGAGGGTCAATGACCCATTATAATGAGGCCAGACCCATGAAAAGGCAGCTTGCGCTGATTTTGGCATTGGTGTTTGCGTACGGACCCGCGATTTTATTGGGTCAGCGCAAGGCGCCGGAGCGGGCCGCGCGATTTCCGGCCCGCGGCATGAATGGGGCGGTGGCGGCCGGCAGCGACTACGCCGCCGATGCGGGCATGCGCCTCTACTACGCCGGCGGCAACGCCGTGGACGCGGGCGCCGCCGCGACTCTGGCAGCCTCAGTGACCGAGTTTTCACACTTCGGATTCGGTGGGGAGGCCCCGATCCTCATCCGCACCCGCACCGGCAAGGTGGTTTCGATTGCGGGCGTCGGTACGATGCCTAAGGCCGCATCCGCCGAGCTGTTCCGTTCGCGGCGATTGCAGCTAGGCGAGGTCTTGAACCTGGAACCCGGTGGTGTGAAGGGCTTCGTCCCGGTGGCCGGACTGATGCCCGCGCTGGTGCCCGGCATGGTGGATGCCGTGCTCGTGGCGTTGCGCGAATACGGGTCGAGGCCATTCGAAGATGTGGTCGCGCCGGCGATCGAACTGGCTGATGCCATGGTGCTCGACGAAACGCGCGCGTCGAGCATCGCGCGATCGCGCCGTTTTTACGATCTTTGGCCCACCTCGAAGGCCGTCTTCTGGCAACTGGGGCGGAGCCCGCGGGCCGGGGACGTCTTCCGGCAGCCGGACCTGGCGCGGACGTTGCGCGCGCTGGTTGCCGCCGAGAAGAAGGCGCGTGCGGCCGGCGCGGGCCGGGTCGAGGCCATCGACGCAGTTCGCGACTACTTCTACCGTGGCGAAGTGGCGCGCAAGATCGATGCGTTCATGAAAGAGCATGACGGGCTGCTCCGTTACGAGGACATGGCGGCTTTCCGCTTGAAACCGGAAGCGGCGGCGGCGACAACCTACCGCGGGCACGAGGTCCACAAGCCGGGATTCTGGAGCCAGGGTCCGGTGCTGCTGCAAGCGCTAAATATTCTCGAAGGATTCGATTTGAAGGCCCTGCGGTTCAATTCCGCCGAGTACATCCATCGCGCGATCGAGGCAATGAAACTCGGCTACGCCGATCGCGACGCGTATTACGGCGACCCGAAGTTCGCCAAGGTTCCGATGGGCCGGCTGCTCTCGAAGGAATATGCCGCCGGGCGCCGGGCCGAGATCGGAGAGCGCGGTTCGATGGACTTCCGGCCAGGACGGATACCCGGATTCCCAGCGCTGCATCCGTCGGAAGTGGAACTGGTGCAGGTCCGGATCGACGACGAACTGATGGCGCGCGACACCACCTGCATCAACACGATGGATAAGGACGGGCTGGTGTTCTCCGCGACGCCGTCCGGCGCGTGGCTGCCCAGTGTCATCGCCGGAGACACCGGCATTCCTATGACACAGCGCGCTCAAAGCTTCCTGTTGACCCGCGACCATCCGAACGAACTCGCCGGCGGCAAGCGGCCGCGGGTGACGTTGAGCCCCACACTTGTGACCAAGGACGGCCAGCCTTTTCTGGCGTTGTCGACGCCGGGCGGCGACAACCAGGACCAGGCGCTGCTGCAACTCATTCTCAACGTGGTGGAGTTCGGGATGCACGCCGAGGAGGCCGTCGAGGCGCCGCGGTTTCAGACCCGCCACCTCGTGTCGAGCTTCGACAACCACGCCATGAGCCGCGGCGACCTGTTGCTGGACGACCGCATTCCGCCGTCGGTGTTGACGGAACTGACTGCTCGCGGACATAAGACCTCGCAGCGGACGCGCTGGGCCAGCGGCTCGGCGCCGGTCCTGGTTCGCAAGACTGAGAATGGGGTCATCGAAGCTGGCGCCGATCCTTACGGCTACCGCACCGCCCGGGCTTGGTGAGTGCGGGACCCGGGCGTCACAAGGACTGGCGACGCGGCACGCACGAGAGTGCGTGCGCCTCGATCAGATGCCCGCGTCGCCGTCGAGGGTACGCCATAA
>CAYPUQ010000524.1:0-4067 GCA_964413655.1 uncultured Solibacteraceae bacterium
CTTCGTCTACGTCCGCCGGCAGGTGACGCCGGAACAGGAACCAGGCTGTTCGCCGCTGCCTGCGCGGGCTGCCATGGCCCGGAGGGACTGGGCGGCGAAGGACCCGCTCTCAACAACCCCGTCCTGCTGGCCAGCGCCACGGACGAGTTTCTGATCGAGACCATCGCGCGCGGCCGCCGTGGCACCGCGATGGAAGGCTACCTCGATCCCTCGGTCGCGCGCCGGACGCTCTCGCGCGGCGAGATCGAGTCGATCGTCACATTTATCCGCAGCCTGCAAGGAGTCAAGAAATGAAAAACACGAACAGCGCCGAAGCACGACTGCCGCGCCGCGAGTTCTTCGCGATGGTCTCGGCGGCCGGGTTCGGCGGTCTGGTGGCTTCGATCCGCGACGCGTGGGGACTGGAAGCCGTTTCCAACCCGCTGGCTACGTATCCGGATCGCGGCTGGGAGCGCGTCTACCGTGACCTGTGGCAATACGATTCGAAGTACACCTTCCTCTGCGCGCCGAACGACACGCATAACTGCCTGCTGCGTGCCTACGTGCGGCAAGGAGTGGTCACCCGCATCGGTCCGTCGATGCGCTACGGCGAGGCGGCGGATCTGAGTGGCAACCGCACGACGCACCGGTGGGATCCGCGCATTTGCCAGAAGGGTCTGGCTCTGACGCGCCGCTTCTACGGCGACCGCCGGGTGAACCACTGCATGGTCCGCGCCGGCTTCAAGCAGTGGTACGCCGACGGCTTCCCGCGAGAGCGGGACGGCCTGCCGCCGAAGAAATACTTCAACCGCGCACGCGACCAGTGGTTGCGCGTGCCGCACGACGAGGCGGCCACGATTGTCGCGGCGGCGCTGAAGAACATCGCCGAGGCGTACACGGGCGAGGAAGGAGCCCGCCGTTTGCGCGCACAGCACTACGACGAAGAAACCATCCAGGCGATGCAAGGCGCGGGCGTGCAGGCGCTGAAGTTTCGCGGCGGCATGCCCCTGCTTGGCATCACGCGCGTGTTCGGCCTCTACCGGATGGCCAACTCGATGGCGTTGCTCGACGCGCAGATTCGCGGCGTGGGGCCGGACAAGGCGCTTGGCGGGCGCGGCTTCGACAACTACTCCTGGCACACCGACCTGCCGCCGGGACACCCGATGGTCACCGGCCAGCAGACGGTGGAGTTCGACCTGTCCGCGGTGGAGTACTGCAAGACGGTCGTGGTGTGGGGCATGAACTGGATCACGACGAAGATGCCCGACGCCCACTGGTTGACCGAAGCGCGGCTGAAAGGAACCCGCGTGGTGGTGATCGCATGCGAGTACTCGGCTACCGCCACTAAAGGCGACGATGTCCTCGTTGTCCGGCCGGGTACCACGCCGGCGCTGGCACTGGGCCTGGCCAACGTCATCCTGCGCGACCGGCTCTACGACGTGAATTACGTAAAACAGTGGACCGACATGCCGGTGCTGGTGCGCATGGATACGCTGAAGTATCTCAGCGCCCAGGACGTTCTCGGCGGCGCCGCGGAGGCCCTGAAATCGACGCGGGTGCTGGGCAAAGGCGAGGCGGAACCACCGCCCGGCACGCACGACCAACAGATCGTTTCCGAGGGTCTTCGCATGGAATGGGGCGACTACCTATGGTGGGACCGTGCCGCCAACGCCCCGAAGAAACTCACCCGCGACATGGTGGGCCGCAATTCGACCGTGGGCGACGCGCTACTGGAGGGCTCGATTGAGGTCCGGCTCGCGGACGGCAAGACCGTGCGCTGCCGGCCGGTGTTCGACCTGGTGAAAGAGTACGCCGCGCATTTCGATCCGAAGACCACCGAGGAGTTGACCTGGGCGCCGGCCGCGGCGATGGAATCCCTGGCGCGCCACTTCGCGGCCAATCCGGGGACTACGCTGTTCGCCGTCGGCATGGGACCGAACCAGTTCTTCAACAACGACAATAAGGATCGCGACGTCATGCTGCTCGCCGCGCTCACCGGCAACATCGGCCGCCTCGGCGGGAACGTGGGTTCGTACGCCGGCAACTACCGTGTCTCGCTGTTCAACGGCGCACCGCAATACATCAACGAGAACCCGTTCGATATCGAACTCGATCCGGCCAAGCCGGCGCGTCCGCGCCAGTTCTGGCGGGCGGAGTCGGCGCACTATTACAACCACGAGGATCATCCGCTCCGCGTCGGCAACAAGCTGCTGACCGGTTCCACGCACATGCCGGCGCCCACCAAGTCGCTGTGGTTCGCCAACGCCAACTCGATTCTCGGCAACGTGAAGTGGCACTACAACACAGTGGTCAACGTGCTGCCGCGCATCGAGATGATCGCGGTGCAGGAATGGTGGTGGTCGACGTCGTGTGAATGGGCCGACGTGGTGTTCGGCGTGGATTCATGGGCCGAACTGAAGCATCCGGACATGACCGCGTCGGTCACCAACCCGTTCCTCCAGGTATTCCCCCGCACGCCGCTCAAGCGGGTCTTCAACACGATGGGAGATATCGACGTGCTGGCGCTGGTCGGGTCGAAACTGGCGGAACTCACCAAGGACCAGCGCTTCAACGACTACTGGAAATTCGTCCGCGATCATCGCACCGACGTGTACCTCCAGCGCGTCCTCGACCACTCCTCCAACACGAAGGGCTTTCAGATCGGCGACTTGGAGGCGAAGGCGAAGGAGGGAATTCCCGCCATTCTTCAGAGCCGGACCTCGCCGAAAGTGGTCGGTTGGGAGCAGGTGATGGATTCGCGGCCGTGGTACACCAAGAGCGGCCGGCTCGAATTCTACCGCGACGAGGACGAATTCATCGAGGCTGGCGAGAACCTTCCAGTGCATCGCGAACCAGTGGACTCGACGTTCTACGAACCAAACGTCATCATTGCCCCGAAACACGAAGCGATCCGGCCGGCCGGACCGGAAGACTACGGCGTGAAACGCGACGACCTGTCGTGCGAGACCCGCTGCGGCCGGAATGTCGTGCTCACCTGGGAAGAGGCACGCAAAACCTCGCACCCGCGGGCGAAGGAAGGGTTCCGCTTCATCTTCCATACCCCGAAGTACCGGCACGGTTCGCACACCACCCCGATCGACACCGACATGGTCGCGGTTCTGTTCGGTCCGTTCGGCGACCTGTACCGGCACGACAAGCGCAGCCCGTTCGTGACGGAGGGCTACGTGGACATCAATCCGTCTGACGCTCGCGAGATGGGCGTGCAGGACGGCGATTACATCTGGATCGACCCGGATCCCGAGGACCGCCCGTTCCGCGGCTGGCAGAAGAACAAGCGCGACTTCGCCTTCGCCCGGCTCCTCTGCCGTGCGCGCTACTATCCCGGCACGCCGCGCGGTGTCACCCGGATGTGGTTCAACATGTACGGCGCCACGCCGGGTTCGATGGAAGGGCAAAAGGCGCGAGCCGACGGGCTGGCCAAGAACCCCTCCACGAACTACCAGGCGATGTTCCGTTCGGGTTCGCACCAGTCGGCGACGCGCGGCTGGTTGAAGCCCACTTGGATGACCGATTCGCTGGTGCGCAAAGGTCTGTTCGGCCAGGGCATCGGCAAGGGCTTCCTGCCCGATGTTCACTGTCCGACCGGCGCGCCCCGCGAGGCGATCGTGAAGATCTCGCGGGCCGAGCCGGGTGGGATCGGCGGCGAGCCACTGTGGCGGCCGGCGGCCCTCGGCATCCGGCCGCGTTATGAGTCGGATGCGATGAAGCGCTATCTCACCGGCGGATTCTTCGGCGAACGGAAGGAGAAATAACGATGGCACGCGTGACGAATTGGCAGATCGGCCGGGAGATGTCCTACTGGTATCCCGAGAGCCGCCCGAAACGGCAGTTTGCAGCCGTCTTCGACATAAACAAGTGCATTGCGTGCCAAACGTGCACGCTGGCGTGTAAGACAACGTGGACTTCCGGCAAGGGCCAGGAGTACATGCTTTGGAACAATGTCGAGACCAAGCCGTACGGATCCTACCCGCTGGCCTGGGACTTGAAACTGCTCGAAATGATGAACGGCGACGCGTGGGCCGGCAACGTCTACCAGGGCCGGACGATCTTCGAATCGGCGCCGGCCG
>CAYPUQ010000525.1:0-4038 GCA_964413655.1 uncultured Solibacteraceae bacterium
ACGCTCGAACTGCGTTCAGGCGATCTCGCGATGGTGGAAATGCCATTCTGATTTGAAACGGAGCCGGCGCCGCCCGGCGTCTCAGCGTGGGTTCAGCGCGGCCGCCTCCCGCACCTTGGCCAGCACATAGGGTCCCTCGGGGATCAGCGCCACGCGGGCGCCATCCGGTAGCCCGTCGAACAGGGCCTTCAGCGCGGCCTCGGGCGACTCGTAGGCCTTACCCCAAAGGGTCGGATAGTAGTCGGCGGACAGGCCTGGAACGTAGTACAGGAGGTCCAGCTTCTCGCTGACCATCCCCAGCTTCTCGAGCTGCCACTGATCGACAATCACCGGCGCGCCCAGGATCTTCTCCATAAACGCCTGGGCCGACGGCTCGGTCTTGAGCATTTGGCGGAATTCGGGCGCACCCGGGCCTTCCTGGCAGGCAGCGACCAGGAGAATCCGGCCGCCCGGGCGGATGATGTGCTGGGCCGCGGTCAGGCCTTTCACCGATTGATAGAAAGTAAGGTCCAGCGGATAGCCGGCGGCCGACGTAATCGCGGCGTCCACTGGCTCGGGTAATTCCTCGATCATCACCTGGGAGACGAACCCCGCGCCGGCGCGATGGGCCTCCACCGGGTTCCCGGCGAAGACCCCAGCGATGCGGCGCTCGCGGGTGAGCGCCACGTCGACCATGAAATCGTGCCGAGCCATCGCGGCGATTTCCAACAACTCGCGGTGCAGCGGATTGTCCTCGATGGAACCTTCGTGCGTTCGCGGGTCGCGCATGAAGCGCGGACTGTGGAGGACCTTGATCGTCTCCTGCGCGGCCAGGCCCGGTGCGATGAGTTTGCGGCCGCCCGAGTAGCCGAGCATCAGGTGCGGCTCGATGAACCCGATCGTAATGTGGAGGTCCGCCGCGACGAAGCGCTCGTCGATGTAGACCTCGGTGCCGGCAGACGTCCGCCCGAGATGGCGGTGTTCGGCCAACTCACGGGCGTTGTGGTTCTCCACTCTGTAAATTTTTGCGATCTCTGAGCCGACAATCTCCTCGATTTCGCCTTTATTAGCAGGACGGTGCAATCCAGTGGCGATGAGGATGGTAATTCGGTCTTTCGGAATGCCGGCCTGTTCGATCCGGTCGAGCAGCGGCGGCAAGATCCGGCTGTTGGGCACCGGCCGCGTGATGTCGCAGACCGAGATGGCGGCGGAGGACCGGCCGCGCGCCAGGTCGCGCAATGGGGGCGAGGCGACGGGTTCGTCGAGAGCCTGCGCGATGGCGGCCTGTTCGTCGGAGAGTGGTCGCGCCGAGCGCGCCTCAAGTGGCAAGTATCGGAAGCGGTCCGGAAGATCGAGCGTGAGCCCGGTTTTGCCGAACGAAAAACTGAAACGCATACGGGCAACGTATCACAGGTATGTAGTGGAGGAGAGTTCGCGTGACGGAAAACTTCAGCAAGTTTGGAAACCTGGCACGCGAATTGCTCATCGAAGAGTGTGAAGTGAGGTAAATGGGCGATGTTGATTTCAGGGCTGGTGGCTGGACTCGTAATTTTCGGGCTTTTTCTCGCGATGTTGACTTCTTCGCCAAAAGCGCACCGTTGAGTGCTATCGGGCAAATGCGCCACAGGGGTGTGCAACAATTGCCCATTCTCCGGCAGTAGGCACATATCGGACTTTTGAACGGCCGCAGCATCGGAGGCTCGATACAATAGCCTCGATGGTGCGGCTGTTTTCATTTCTGTTGATCGCGGCGGTGCGGCTCGCCGCGCAACCGGCGCCGTTTGACGTCGTCATCGAACGGGCGCAAATCGTGGATGGAACGGGAAATCCGTGGTTCGACGGCGACCTCGCCATCCGCGGTGATCGCATCGTGGCGATCGGCACGTTGCGCGACGCACCCGCGAAAGTACGCATCGCGGCTCGCGGTCTCGCCGCCGCGCCCGGTTTCATCGACACCCACAGCCACTCGCGCGGCGGCATCTTTGAACATCCCCAAGCGGAGAATTGCATCCGGCAGGGCGTGACGACGCTCATCGAGGGTCCCGATGGCAGTTCGCCCCTTCCCGTCGCTCCCTTCCTGGCGCGGATCGCCGCGCTGAAGAGAACTGTGAATTTTGGGTTGCTCGTTGGGCACGGAACGGTCCGCCGCGAAGTGATGGGTACGGAAAACCGGAAAGCCACGCCGGATGAAATTCAGAAAATGAAATCGCTGGTGCGGCAGGCAATGCTCGATGGCGCCTCTGGAATTTCGACCGGACTGTTTTACGTGCCGGGAAATTACGCGCCAACCGAAGAAGTGATCGAACTCGCCAGAGTCGCCGGTGAACTCGGCGGACTGCACACGTCGCACATGCGCGACGAGGCGGCCGCCGTACTCGACAGCGTCGGCGAAACGATCCGGATCGGCGAGGAAGGGGGCCTTCCGACCCAGGTCACCCATCACAAGATCATTGGGCGGCGGAACTGGGGCCGGAGTGTCGAGACGCTCCGCCTGGTGGACGAGGCTCGCGCCCGAGGCGTGGACGCCACAGTGGATCAATACCCCTACACCGCTTCAAGTACTGGTACGGGCGCGTTATTCCCGCAGTGGGCGATGGCCGGCGGCATGGACGCGCTCAAGGAACGCCTGGCGGCGCCGGAGCAGCGCGCGCGGATCAAGGCGGTGATCGTCGACAAGATCCTAAACGACCGCGGGGGCGGCGACCCAAAGAACGTCTTCTTCGCGACTTGTTTCGCCGAGCCCGCGCTGACCGGCAAGACGCTGGCCGACGCCACACGCCTCCGGGGCCGCGACGTGACCCCTGAAAACGCCGCGGAGACCGCCATCGAGATCCATACCCGCGGCGGCTGCTCGGCCGTCTACCATGCCATCAACGAAGAGGATGTCGAGCGGATCATGCGCTACCCGCACACGATGATCGCCTCCGACGGCGGCATCCCCACCTTCGGCGCCGACGTGCCGCACCCGCGCAATTACGGAACCTTCGCGCGCGTCCTTGGCCGCTACGTCCGGGAAAAGGGCGTCATCACGCTTGAAGACGCGGTCCGCAAAATGACCGGTCTGCCGGCCAATCGCTTCGGAATCTGGGAGCGCGGCCTGCTCCGTCCGGGTATGAAGGCGGACATCGCGCTCTTCGACCCGGCCAAGGTGGTGGACCGCGCCGAGTTCGGCAAGCCGCACCAGTACGCCGAAGGCGTCGTCCACGTCTTCGTCAACGGGAAGGCCGTGCTCCGCGACGGCCGTATGACCGGCGAGCGCCCCGGCGAGACGCTGTACGGCCCGGCGTGGTCCAGGCGGGCGCGGTAGCCACCAGCCAAGCGAACGAAAGTACGTTCTCCCTCGACACCGGCGACAAATCACGCTATCTTTATTACAGATATTCAGGTCTGAAACAAGCAGACATGAAAGAAAGGAATGCTTCATTTCATGGGTCTAAATAGATCTACCTCTATGGCCGCCCTGTTTGCGGCCGTCATTGCGGCGACGCTCGCGATGGTCTCTCCTCTTGTGGCCCAAGACGTAACCGGAACGGTTCAGGGAGTCGTTGCCGACCCCTCGGGAGCCGTCATACCCGGCGTCGAAGTAGAACTCGTCAACGAAACAACCGGCGGCGTTGTCCGCCAGAGTTCGAACGCCGAAGGCCGCTACCTGTTCAACCTCGTTGCCCCCGGACGTTATTCGGTCCGCGCGTCGAGCCCCGGTTTCCGCAACGCCCTGGTGAGCGGCATCGTCGTCGAAGTGGCGCGCAACGTTCGCGCCGACATCGTACTGCAACTCGGACCGGTTGCCGAGCAGATTGAAGTGACCACCGAGGTTCCGCGTATCGATGCTGTTTCGGCGCAGGTGTCCACCAACGTCGAGCGGCAGATGATGATCAACCTTCCGTCACTCGGCCGGAACTCGCTCACCTTCGCCGAACTGGCGCCGGGCGTTTCGGTGTCGAATCGCGACTCGCAGGTTCTTAACATCGAGGGCACCTACGCCAACGTCAACAACAACCGGCGCGGCCGTAGCGTCTACTACCTGGACGGCAGCGACAACACCGGCAGTTTCCGCAA
>CAYPUQ010000526.1:0-4038 GCA_964413655.1 uncultured Solibacteraceae bacterium
AGTATCCGCCGGCACAACGGGGTGGCGCCTTCTTGCCGCGAGCGGCATCTGCGCCGTCGCCGGTTGTCAGACCAACGAGCACGGACGCGATTGCCACCATCCCGACGCCACGAGGCATATGTGGGCGAGGCTCCTACACAGTACACCCCACGGTTGTCAAGGGCTGTAGGAGCGACAACCGTGGGAAGTTGTCATAATCGGTCCGTATCCGACGTTGGCCCCCGCACCCCCGCGCTGCGCGGATCTGTAACACGTTGAAAAACAAGCAGTTGTAGAGTTCACATCCCGGCACCAGTTTCGCCAACGTGGTTCGTTCCACTGGGGTCTCCAAGTTCACGTCCGGAAATATCGACGAGTTCAAACCCCGCAACCACAGCCGGTTTCCCAGACGCGGCCGTCGGCTGACATGACCGGTGTGTGGTCATGGATCGGTGGGGTGGATTGAGTATTGTCGTATCCACCGAACCGGGCAACCGGTGACCAGTCGGGGCTGACTGGCGGCAGGGATGGTGCGAGACTGGCGTACTCTCCCGTTCCATGCACAATTCGGCCACCGACCATCGTCAGGACGCTTTCGAGTCCGCGGATGGCGTCATCTTCAACAGCGAAATAGTCGTCGCTCAGTACGGCCAGGTCGGCGAAACGTCCCGGTTCTAGCGTTCCTTTTTTGTCGTCTTCATGACTGAACCAGGCACTGCCGTGTGTGTAGAGCCGCAACGCCTCTTCGCGCGAGAGCCGGTCGGCCTCGTCGTGCAGGACAGTGCCGCCGACCGTTTTGGAGGTGACCATCCACCACAGGCAGGTCCAGGGATGGTAGCTCGCGACGCGCGTGCCATCGGTACCGGCACCGACCGGCAGTCCCAACTGCAACATCCGGCGTAGCGGTGGTCTGCGTTTGGCCGATTCGACCCCATAGCGGCGGATGTAGTATTCGCCCTGGTAGGCCATGCGGTGCTGGGTGGCGATGCCGCCGCCCAATGCCTGAATCCGCTCCAGGTTCTTTTCGGAGACCGTTTCGGCATGGTCGATGAACCAGCGGAGTTTGTCGATCGGGTTGTCGCGGTGAACGCGTTCGAAGATGTCGAGGAAACGTCCGATCGACTCGTCATAGGTCGCATGGATTCGCCAGGGCCAACGGGCTTCGGCAAGCTTGCTCACGACCGCTTCCAACTCGTGTTCCATGATGGGCCGCAGGTCGGGTCGCGGTTGCAGGAAGTTTTCGAAGTCGGCCGCACTCCAGACGAGATTCTCGCCGGCACCGTTGACACGGAGCAGGTCGTTCCCGTCGCCGGGTTTCGTCATGCCGAGCCAGCGGGTGTAGTCGTTCAGTTCCTCGCCCGGTTTTTGCGCGAACAGGCTGTAGGCGACGCGAACGGTCAGGTACCCCTCGTCATCCAGCTTCTTGACGACGGCGTAGTCGTCGGGATAATTTTGCCCGCCACCACCGGCGTCGGAGACGCTGGTCACGCCGAACCGGTTGAGTTCCCGCATGTAATGCCGCGTCGAGTTGAGTTGATCCTCGAACGACAGCTTTGGCGCGTTGGCGATGGTCGAGTAGAGAATCAGGGCACTCGGTTCGGCGATCAGCAGGCCGGTGGGATTGCCTTTGGCATCGCGGGCGATGAGGCCTCCCGGAGGATTCGGCGTGTCCTTGTTGAAGCCGAGGACACGCAGCGCCGTCCGGTTCAGCATGGCCGAGTCGTACAGATGCAACAGGAAGACGGGCGTGTCGGGCGCGGCCTTGTCGAGTTCGTCGAACGTCGGCATGCGGCCTTCGGTGAACTGAAACTCGTTCCAACCGCCGATCACTCGCACCCATTGCGGCGGCGGTGTATTGTCGGCCTGCTCCTTCAATTGCTTGAGTGCTTGTGAGACGCTCGCTACACCATCCCACCGGAGTTCCAGGTTGTAAAACAGCCCCGCCCGGATCACGTGCAGGTGAGAATCGTTCAAGCCGGGGATGACGCGCCGGTTGTTCAGGTCGATCTTCTTGGTTTGCGCACCTGCCAGTGCGAGAATGTCGTCATCGCTGCCGATCGCCGACACCATGCCGTCGGTGATGGCGACTGCCGAAGCCTCCGGCTTTCCCGGAGACAGTGTCGTAATCTTGCCGTTGTGAAGTACAAGTTGGGGAGCCATGTGTCATTCTCCTGTTTAGCTTGTGCGATTGTGAAGCCAGCCGGCGAACATTCTGGTGAGTAGTGGCATAACGCCCCAGGCGAGTGTCACGACGACAAACACGTTGACGATCGCCACAACTGCCAAATGCGGCAATCCGCCGAGAGCATTGGGAAGTAGCGATGACCAGAGCAGCACAGAGGGAAACACTCCCATCCATGTGACGACGGCCATTTTCCAACGCGGAGGTGGCGCGTGCTGCGTGTCGCGGAAAAACGCTTCCAGGCCGTGCAGCCTGCGACGAACGGGTTCTCCCACGACCATGTCAGAGACGCGTTCCTGCCAATTGCTGAACAGTTCCGATTCGTAGAACCGGCGACTCGCCTCCTCGCTTTCAAAGGAACGCAGGATGCCGTATTCGCAGCCTTCGGTGCCGGGTACGGGCGCGATCAGGTGGACGCCCATTGTCCCGGGCACACGCAGGGACTCGCGGGCGAACTCCCGCAACGCCTCTTCAAAGGCTTGTTCGTATCCCGGCCTTACCTGCCGGGTCACGGCGAAATGAACGACATCCATCGGTATCTCCCGGCGGCAGGTGCTCGCGAACCGAGCGAGCACCTGCCGCAAAGGTTGAGGTTGGTTGTTACTTCAGGTTCTTGCGGGCGGGCGGGGCCTTGTGAACCATCGTGTAGGCGTATTCGATCCCCACGCCGTAGCCTCCGCCGTGTTCGCGGAAGAGATCCATCAGCGCGCTGTAGTGCTCGCGATTCGCCCAGTCGCGTTGGAACTCCAGCACGGTGGCGACCGTCGTCATCCGCACCGCGCCGGCCTGGACCATGCGCGAGAGCCCCGCCTCGTGGGCAGCGGCGGAAGTGCCCGCGCAGGCATCGTCCACGACGTAGACGTTGTAGCCTTCGGCCAGCATGTTGAGGGTCGGCCAGGTGATGCAGACCTCAGTCCAGAGTCCCGAGAGAATGATGTTCTTCTTGCCGGTCACCTTGATGGCATCGCGAAATGCCTGCGTGTCCCAGGAATTCATGCCGGTCCGCTCGATCGGCTTGTGATCCGGGAAGACGTCGAGCAGTTGCGGCCAAGTCGGCCCGCTGAACGATTCCGTTTCGACGGTGGTGATAATGGTCGGAATGCCGAACTCCTTCGCTCCCTTGGCCAGCATCAGGACATTATTGACCAGCAGTTGGCGGTCGATGCCGCTGGCAACGCCAAACGACATCTGGGGCTGAAGGTCGATGAAGGCCAGGGCGCAATTGTCTTTCGTCAACAGGCCGCCGTCGGTTTCGGGAAGGATGTTTGCCATGATCGAGTTCTCCTTGAGTTAATTTTGGGAAACAGCATCTTGCCAGCATCTGACAATTCGATGAATTGGCAAGACATTCTTCTGTGGCCGCTGCACATCCGAGTAGTCGATGATGCAGGGTCTTGATGAGCAATGGTGTCTCACTTTGAGATGCTTCAGCTTGTTGGCGCGGCATCCTCCTTATTGGGCGTTGGTTGATGTTTCGTAAACAGGTGGTCGAGCGAGAATTGCCCCGCCCCGGTTGTACAAGTCCCGTAATTCCCCGACACCCCGGTCTTCTGGGGTAGGTCAGGCCGCGAGCGGTTCCGGTCCTTCGGTGTCCTCCTGATCGGGTGCGGGAATGAACGGCGGCAGGGCCTCGACGCCGAGCGCCTCGCGCAACGCTTGGGCGACGCCGTAGAGCACGCTCGTACGTCGGCGAGCGGGGGACGTAGATGGCCGCCACGCACTCCATAGCGGACCACGGGCCAAGCGCGAGCGCGCGCTTTCAGCGACATGCCGATTCCCGGCCGCGGCGCCTCGCCGGGGATCGAGGTCGGCAAGGAACAAGCCGCCATGTCGTGAGCGAAAGCTCAATCCAGGCCTTCTGCGGTCAGGTGATCGAG
>CAYPUQ010000527.1:0-4027 GCA_964413655.1 uncultured Solibacteraceae bacterium
AGTTGGTCGTACAACACGCGGAGGTCGCCGGCGATGACACCCGCCAGCTTCATCGCATCCTTCTTGGTGAGGCCCTTAGCCGGGTCGATGGGCGGCACCGCATCCCGCAACGCGGCGGTCAACACAGCCTGGCAGCCGGAACGGAGGTTCGTGGGCTCGCGAGTCTCGGGGTCGACCGCCCGCTCCAGGCACATGTCGCCGTTGTTGATTTCCCTGCGCGTCTGATCGGTTACCGTCGCAAGGGAATACCAAGATTCAAGCATCTCTTTGGATTTCGCGACTTGTTCTATATCGGCACTTTTCCTTCCTCGCGCAGCACGGCCTCGCCTGGCATACGATGGCTCGCGGGCATATCCACTGTGCCATGCCATTGCCCCTCTCGCCTTCCGGGCTCCAGTGTGACGGAGTAGTCCTCCGATTGTAACCGTCCGATCGACTTCAGCGCCTTCAGAAGACCGGCGCACAGAATTGTGTCAGCCTGGCGGCCCAGATGGTCCGCGCCCAAGCCTTCGTCGCGCCCAATCGACTCTCGCTGGGATGTCGAAGGGCGGTACGTGAGTTGCTCGATTCATGTTGTGCCTTCTTGGACCAGATGGGACATCTGGTTTGAATTACGCCGGCTGCCGAAGGTATTTCGGCTCGTCGTCTTAATGCGGCCTTCTGCCATGACATTTCAGCCCACATTTCGCAGCGCCCATGCAATCAACCGTGTTCTCGAACGAAAGATTGGCGGTTACCGGCGTACATCCGAATGGAGGTTCAAACTCAATGGTCACCAACATCCATTCGTCTCCGCCGCGGCACGCGCGGTTAGTCGCATTCCTCACGGATTCGCGTACCCAGAAACTCGTCACCGCCGGGGGCGCCGTCGTCAACGTGCTGGCCTTGACTATCGCCATCTATCTGCTGTCGTTGAGTGGGCCCGCCGACAGCGCCGTGGTTCGTGCGGACGGACCCGCCCGTCTGTCGTACTTCTCCTCCCCACATCGGTCCCTTGCAGCTCCGGATTCCGATGCCAGCTCCGTTGACCCGCCGGGGAAAAAGGCCCAGCCGCGAAAACGAAGAGGACGACCGGCCTCCGGAGGATTCGAGTAACGCCGTGACCATACACCGCGAAAACCGGGATCGAGAGTCCAGGCCCGCGATCTGACCCGCCAGCCGATGGAGCGAAGCAGAGTGGAACCAGATGTCGCAAACTCTTGGTCCGATAGGGTGTGTCTATTTTGCGACGACGGACCAGAGGCCTGGCGGATGAAGCCTACTAACAACGGCTCCGCCGGCATGCCGATCCGCGACGGCCGGTACCACATCGTGACGCGCTACGGGAACCGGCCCGGCGCCTATCGCTACTCGCGCGGTCAGGAGTTCAGTGTTCACCGGGAGCGGATCTCGATCACGCTGCACAAGGTCCCCGGCGGGAACTACGGCTCCAGCCCGGCGAACGAAAGAGAGTTTTGACACTCAATTGTCCTAGGCCGCTCAGGATGCACCACTCTGGGCGGCCTACTTTCTAATGAAAGGAGGTACCCAGTGAAGAATACTACTTGGTTCGAAGTGATTTTCGCGGTGGCGCTTAGTCTACCTGCCGCGCCGGCGCGTGCCCAGCACGCGCTTCCCGGCCCGGCGATTGAGGCGGAGTCCGTTCCGACCTACGGTTTGCGGCCCGGCATCCTGTCCGGCCGCGTCACCAAAATGCGGCCGGACCAGGTGAAGATCGCCACCCTAATCTTTGTGTCCGGCCTGGGTTACTTTTCGAAGCCCACCTGCGCGGACATGTTCACCCCGGTGCGCCCGGATGGGTCCTTCTCCGTTCCGATCACCACCGGCGGCGTGGACGAAACGGCCACCTTCATCGCGCTGCTGGCCGTTCCTTTGGCGGCGTCTTTCCCCTGTTATTCGTTTCAGCCCGGCGTACCCGAAGAACTCGATCAGGCGGCCCTTGCCAAATTGGTGATCTCGCGACCGGACCCCAACCAGCGCGAGATCGAGTTCGCGGGCGATACGTGGCTGGTGAAATCGAGCGACGTTCCCGTGGGACCCGGCGGGAACTACTTCTCCGGCTCGGCGGACAGTGTATTCGTCGACGCACAGGGCAGGCTCCACCTGAAGATCGTATACCGCAACGGAAGATGGCAATGCGCCGAAGTTATCGGTAAGCGCCAGGTAGGGCACGGTACTTATTCGTTTACTCTCGATTCGTCCGCACGACTGGACCGCAACGCCGTCTTCGGCGCCTTTACCTGGCTGGACGCGGAGCGCAATTCGAGCGAGATCGACATGCTGGAGATCGCCCGCTGGGGGCGGGCCGACGATCCGACCAACGCCCAGAACGTGGTGCAGCCGGCGAGTGTCCCTGGCAACCTGAAGCTGCTGACGCTGCCCGAAGGCGTATCGACCACTCATACCCTGACTTGGGCATCCAGCCGCGCCACTTTCGCCAGCCGGACCGAGCCGGATCGCCGCGAGATTCACACCTGGGTCTTCACCGGCGCCCTTCCTCCGAGCGACTCTGCACGGCTGAACTTCCGGTTCAACCTCTGGCTCCACAATGCTCCCCCATCCGACGGCCAGGAAGTCGAAGTCGTGATTCGCTCGTTTTCCTTTCAACCGGAGCCGCCACCGGCCGCGGCGCCGCTTCCGGAGCGCCTGGTGAACGGGGCCAGTTTTGAAGACGGAATCTCGCCCGGTTCGCTGTTCACAATCTACGGTCACGGGCTGGCCGGAGGCACGGCATCGGCGCCCGGCTTTCCGCTTCCGACTTCGCTTGGCGGCGTATCAATCCGGTTCAACGGCATTGAGGCTCCGCTGCTATACACGTCTCCGGATCAGATCAATGGGCAGGTTCCTTCACGGGTGGCAGAAGGCGGCGGTGCGGTGACAGTCAATACAGACGGCTCGATTAGCCCGCCATTGGCGGTGAATGTCCGGCGCTCCGCGCCGGGACTCTTCTTTCGCGATCCCGGTTACTGCGTTGCGCAAAATCGCGATTGGTCCTTGAATCACCACGACGCGCCGGCTGCCAGCGGGACCGCATTGGTCGCGTATCTCACGGTCGCGGCTCCGGCGCAGGCGACCGTCGGGGGGCGCGAGGGTCGTTTGCTCTTCCTCGGCCTAACGCCGGGGCTCGCGGGCGTCGCGCAAGCTAATATTGAAGTTCCAGCCGGTCTGCCGGAAGGACGGCATCCCTTGATCATCACCGTCGATGGAGAGGCTTCGAACGTGTGCGAGGTCTGGGTCGGGAGTCGCCCTTTGCCGGCGCCCGCCCCTGGCTTGATCAGCGTGGAACCCGCTTCCGGCTCAACCACCGGAGGTGAAAGGGTGCGCCTGCACGGTCAGTACTTTCAGACCGATGTAACCGTCGAGTTCGGGAGTGAGCGCGCGATCGCGGTGAATCGCATCAGTAGTTCCCTCCTGGAAGCTTTTGCTCCGTCCGGCCGAGGGGTTGTGGCAATCGGCGTCCGCAATCCCGACGGTCAGTCGGCGATTCTTGCCAATGCATTCACCTATCGAGAGCCCGCCCCATCCATCTTCTCGGTGGAACCGCCCGAAGGTCTGGCGGAGACCGAGGTCGCCGTCGCGGGCGCCAGCTTTCAGCCTGGCGCGACGGTTCGATTCGGAGGCACACGTGCGCAATCGATCCGGTACGTGTTGGCAAATCTTTTGCGGGCCATCGCTCCGCAGGGGCCGGACCCGCGATTGGCTGCTTCATCACGGTACCATCCTTTGCAGTCTGGACCTCTCGATAATGGAACATGTGCTGCCGCTTCCAGCCCGACAGCCAAAGCGCCGGCACGGACGCGCTCACTCTGAATTCCTGGCAATGCTGGCTCTTCCAGCCGACGAAATTCGTTACCGGATCGCGACGTGGCCATACCTCCTATCGCCGGATGAGCTCAATTCATCGAGGCCTGAGTGACCCGATAAGGGCTTTAAGGCCGAAGGGATGCTGCGCCTACGTAGAGCCTGTCCCGCTTCCCGGGGTTTTCGGGTGAGTCAGACCGCGCCCAAGCGCGGTTCGTGAGGGCCG
>CAYPUQ010000528.1:0-4025 GCA_964413655.1 uncultured Solibacteraceae bacterium
CGGCTTCCTCGAGGAACGGCTGCGCGCCCTGGATGCCGTTCTCGGCCAGGAAGGCGGCGTTGCCCGCGCGGATGACGCGGCCCTCACGGACGCACTCGGCGCCCCGGCCGGGTAGAATCCGCGCGGTCTCCGGCGCCGCGAATGCCAACTCGCGCCGCCGGGCCTCGTCGACGATCACCCGGGCCAGCACGTGGTCCGAGCCGGACTCGGCCATTGCCGCCAAACGGAGAATCTCGTCCTCCGCGGCGCCATTGGCGACAATCTTGACGATCTCGAACCGGCCCTCGGTGACGGTGCCGGTCTTGTCAAAGACCACTGTGTCGAGGCGCGAGGCCTCCTGCAGTACCGTGCCGCCGCGGACCAGGATGCCGCGCCGCGCCAACCCACCCATCGCAGCCACCACCGCGGTCGGCGTGGCGAGGATCAGCGCGCACGGGCACGCGACGATCAGAACGGCGACCGTGCGCAGCCAGTCGCCGGTGAAGTAAAAGGTCAGCGCGCCGGCCAGCAGCAGCGCCGGCACGAAGTACTTGGCCCAGCGGTCGGCCAGCCGCTCGACGGGCGCTTTGCGCCGGCGCGCCTCTTCGACCAGTTTGATGACGCGGGCCAGCGTGGTGTCCTCTCCGGCGCGCGTGACCCGGATGCGCAGCAACCCGTGCCCGTTGAGCGTGCCAGAGAAGACTTCGTCGCCGCCTTCTTTATCTCGGGGCAGCGACTCACCGGTGATCGAGCTTTCGTCGACGCTCGATAAGCCAGCGGCCACCGCTCCGTCGGCCGGGATACGCTCGCCGGCGCGGACGAGGATGGTGTCGCCGGGCAACAGCGACGCGGCGTCTACCTCGACTTCCTCGGCATGGTCGAGCGAGCCGTCAGGCGCGGGCTTCAGCAGCCGGGCGCGCCGCGGCAGTTTCTCGACGAAGTTCTCGATGGCGCTCGACGTGCGGCGGGTAGCGTACCCTTCCAGCCCCTCGCCGATCAGCATGATGAACATCGCCTCGGCGGCGGCGAGGTACTCGCCCACAGAAAGCGCGGCGATGACGGCGATGCAGATGGCCAGGTCCGCCGAGATCGTTTTCTCGAGCAGGCCATGAATGGCGTTGTAGAACGTGCGGTATCCGGCGGCGATGGTGAGGATGGCAGCCGTGTCGACGCCGAAGATGTAGCGGAAGACGCCCGTCAGGTTGAGCAGCAGCAGGACGCCGACAACCCCCGCGAAGCCGAAGTAGCGGATCTGGTCGAGCCGCTCCTGCCGGCGGTCGCGGTGCGGGGTCAGTTCGAGACGATGCTGGTGCATGGGACTACAAGGCCGCCAGCGCGGCCGGCTACCAACGAATGGTATCGCAGGGGCGATTTTGTCACAATCGTTGCGTTTTGCCGGGAAGAGCGGAGGAGAGGGAAGGAGAGCGAAAAAGCCGGTCGGGGCTGACCGACGCCAGCCCCGGCCGGGTTGGAAAACGAATCAGAACTGGAAGCGAAGGCCGAGGCGGAATACCCGCTCGTCGATGCCTTCACGCCCAATCGCATTGACACCGCTGATCTCGAAAACTCCACCTTGAAACTGCCCGTTGGGACCCAGGCGGAGGTTCGAAATGTTATTGCTGGGGTTGCCGAAATGCGGCGTGTTGGTCGCATTGAAGGCTTCGGCGCGGAATTCGACTCGGAGGTTCTCCCTGACCTGAAAGCGGCGGAACAGCCCGAGGTCGAGGTTGACGTAGTTCGGGCCGCGCAGCGTGTTGAAGCCGAGCGTGCCAAACCGGGGCTGGGTGACGGGCGCGAACGCGTTCCAGTCGTAAAACGCCTGTCCCGGTCCGGTGCCGCCCAGCTTGCGGACGGTTCCCACCAAGTCGGCGCGCTGGCTGCTGCCGGGTAGATTCAGCGACGCGCCCGACGAGCCGACCGTGAAGGGACTGCCGCTAAAGGCGCTGAATAGCGTGTTCACCTGCCAACCGCCGAACACCGCACGGGCGAAACCGTTGTCGTTCGCCCAGCGCTTCCCGCGGCCGAACGGAAGCTCGGCGATGCCGCTTACCTGCACGTTATGCGGCCGGTCGATCCCCTGGAGCGCGCGATTCAGGTTCATGTAATTCATTGCCCGAATCGCCGGTTCGTTGTCGCTGTTCGTAACGCCGGCGACGCCGATGGCCTTCGAGAAGGTATAGGCTGTCTGGATCTGGTAGCCGCCGCGGAAACGGCGCTCCAGAGTGAACTGCGCTGCGTCGTACGTGCTGGAGCCAACCGGACCAAACTCGGCGTTCCGCACCAACCGGCCGAAACGGACATTGTACGGCTGCCCGGCCGCTCCGGCGCCAATGATCTGGCCGGCGTTGAGGTCGAGGTAGCCAAGCTGCCGGATTTGCCGCGTGCCGACATAGGAGGCCTGCGCGACAAAACCGCGGCCCAGTTCCTTCTGAAGCGAGAAGTTCCACGATTGCACATACCCGCGGCGGAAGGTTTCGCCGACGCTGTTGACGGCCGCCGTCAGCGGAACGCCGATGATGCCGTCGCCGAGGGCCGGCGCCGACACGGGAGCGATACCTTCGGCGAGCGTGGCTGCCGGTTGCCAAGTGTTGGGCGCGGCAATGTTATGCGCCAGCAGCACCGGGTGGTTCGTCCGGTGCGGCCGGGCGACCGAGAACGGATCGTTCGTGATGCCGTACCCGGCGCGCATCACGAAGGTGTCGGTGAGCCGGTAGGCAATGCCGACACGGGGCGCGAAGAGCCGCTTGCTATGATTCACGCCGCAGTCGCGCGGAACAGTGCCGACGCCGCACACGAGCATCTGCCCAGTGGCGAAGTCATAGCGCTCCATGCCGCGGTCGGCGCGGGTTGGCATGGGGAAATACTCCCAGCGCGTGCCGTAGTTCAGCGTGAACTTGCGGTTCACCTGCCATTGGTCGCGGATGTAGAAAGAATGCAGCCAGACCCGCGTGCTGTACTCGTCGGGCACCTGGAGAATACGGCCGGCGTTATTGGCCATGCCCAGTAGCATCGCCGCATAGCTGTTCCACTGGTTCGGCGCGGGGCCGCCATTCAAACCGGTTATGCCGCCGGCGAAAGTGAATCCGCCCGAGGCGCCATGAAACGCGCCCGGGAACTCGGCCTGCATGTGATTCATGTGCTGGTTGTAGAGGTCCATGCCGAACCGCACGTTGTGAGCGCCCTTGGTCCAGTTGGCGTTGGCGACGTATTGATATTGCGGGTCGCGCCGGAAGTATGGCATGAAGCCGTTGTTGGCGGTACCGACGGAGGTGTAGTTGTTGACGTTGAAACGCGGCCACCCTCCTTCGAAGCGGCGCGTCCCGTTGGTGCCGGGAACGCCGAGAACGTCGAGGCCCAAATTCTGATCGAGGCCGGGTTGCTCTACGCCGGTGTCCATCCGCGTGTAGCCGAAGTTCGCGTCGACGATGAAGGTTGGCGTCAGAACGTACGTGGCGGCAAAAGTCAGGCCGTAGGTGCGGCCAGTACCGTTACCCTCGTTGCCACCGGCGATCGGCGGCCCACCGGCGTCGCCAAAGGCGGGCGGTCCGAAGAAGCTGTAATCGAGGACGCTGAAACGGCCATAAGCGGTCAGCTTGTCGGTCACGTTCCAGTTCACCTTGCTGTCTACCGTGTTCCGGTCGAACAGGAAGTTGCCGACGCCGAAATAGTTCTGCGTGAAACGGTCGGAAAACGTGGGCATCGGCGTGAGCAGGTCGCGGATTCGTCCGGCGGTGGGATCGATCCGGCTTTGCGGAAGGGTCTGGTTGGGAAATGGCGTGCGGTTCTGGCCGTTGAAGTTGCCCGTTAGCGGATCATAGATCGGGTTATTCGACTCGGTCATCACGCCCTGCCGCGTGAGCGCGGTCGGGACGGTGTACAAGGCGGCCGCGTACTGGCGGTCATAGGTGCCTTCGTAGCTGGCGAAGTAGAAGAGTTTGTCCTTCTTAATAGGCCCCCCGATCGTGCCGCCGAACTGATTGTAGACCATCTTCGGGTTGCGCTCCCCCGCCGGGAAGAAAAACGGACGCGCCTTGGTCTTGTTGTCA
>CAYPUQ010000529.1:0-4022 GCA_964413655.1 uncultured Solibacteraceae bacterium
AGTTACGCAAAAGAGGCGTCTGTCGCCGCCTCTTTTGCTCATGGCACACTCAGAAACTGAGCTTCAACCCCAACTGCATGGTTCGCGCGGGCCGCGCGGCGGTGATTACCCCATAGTTCGGGGATCCGACCGCACGGCCGGGATCGGCGAAGTTGGCCCGATTGAAGGCATTGAAGGCTTCCAACCGGAATTGGAGATTCCAGCGCTCGGTGAACGCGAAGTTCTTGAGCAACGAAAAATCGACGTTCGCCAACCCCGGCCCGGTCAGATTGGCGCGGCCTGCGTTGCCGAAAGTGAACTGCGGGGGCGTCACCGCCGCACCCGTATCGAACCAGCGGTCGACTCTGCGCTCGGCCTTGGGCAAGGCCGGATCGCGTAACAGGTTGACGCGCAGGGAACCCGGTGTGAATGCGTTGGTCGTGTTCTGCTGGTTGACGAGTCCGACCGGGGAGCCGTCCTGGAGCGTCAGAATCGTCCCGATCCCCCAGCCACCCAACAGCACGGAAGCTGGCCCCCCGGTCAGCCAGCGCCGCCCCTTGCCCGCCGGAATTTCGTAGACCGAACTGAACACCAGGCGGTTTCGCGCGTCGTTGCCCGACAGGGCCTTTTCCGCCCGGCGGTCGTAGAAGTTCTGCATGCCGCCTCCGACCGAGCCCGCCTCGAAGCCCGCCGGAACGTCGTCGATGAACTTCGAGAATGTATAGTTGGCCAGGAAGTTGAGTCCGCCGGAGAATCGCTTCTCCCACTTCGCGTTGAACGAGTGATAACTGGAATTGCCCCACATCGGCGCAACCGTCACCACGTTGCCGAACTGTGGAAAGGGGCGCCGGATCTGCGCGTTTCCAGGACCCATCAGTTCCGGCCGGACTTGGTTGATATTGGTATTCGGGCCATTGAGCTTGCGCCCAACGTTCGCGACGTAGGCGAGTTCCATCACCGAGTCCCAGCCCATCTCGCGTTGAAGCGATAGGTTCCATTGCTGCGAGTAGCCCAGGCGGCGGTCGATCTCGATGAACTGCGGCGCAAAGCGAATCGGTTGGCCGACGGGCACCGCGCCGAATCCCGGTCCCAGCTCCGGCCGCGAAGTGTCCGGAACGCCGTCCCGAAGGTAGAACGGCGCCGTGATGCCGTTATCGGGCGTGGTGAACGACCCGCTGGTTTCAAACCCGGCACTGGTGTTGTTCGATCCGGGCAGCGGCGGCCCGAAGAAGATTCCGTAGCCCGCCCGGAGCACCGCGCCCGCCACGGTTCGCCAAGCGAGCCCGATGCGTGGCGCGAAGTTGTTGTGGTCGCCGTTGTAGACGGTACGGCCGAGCCCATCGCGGCCGGCGAAGGTGATGACCCCCGGCGTGCTGGAAATCGGATTGATCGCCACGGCGTCGAAGCCGTTCTGCCGATCGCTGGCGTCGGTGCGTGGCGTGTGCGTTTCCCAGCGCAGGCCAAGGTTCAGCGTGAATCTCGACGTCACCTTCCAATCGTCCTGAACGAACAGCGCATAGTACTGGGCTCTGCGGTCTAGGATGTCGGTGTCGAGAACGCTCGCCGAGTTCGGGAATCCAAGCAGCATGCTGGCGATCGAGTTGCCCGTATTGCCCACTCCCGGCTGGGCCGTCGGCTGAAGATTGAAGTTGTAAACGCCCGAGATCTGGCTGTTCAGGTCGTCCACGTTGCGGCCCAGCCGGATCTCCCCGCCGAAACGCAACGAGTGGGCGCTCTTGAACATCGACACCGCGTTGACGATATGGGTGTCGCGGATCGGAGTCTGAATCCGCTCCTGGGTTCCGGGCCCCATTGAAATGTAGCCAGCCGGATTGACGCGGGGAAAGGCACGATCGGACACTCCGAGCAGCCCCAACCGCACGGGCCAGCCTTCGTCCAGTCCGAGCGAAAGACTCTTGAATCGGCGCGGCTGCCAGTTCAACCGGAAATCGTTGATGACGGTTGGCGTGAACTGGTGAACTTCGTTGAACAGAAGGCTGTAGGCTCGCCGGTCGGAGACATTCGCATTCGGATCGGCCGCCGGTTCATCGAAGGCCGCCGTGTTGTACGTCGGGAAGTCGTGCAGCACGAAACGGACCGACAGGCGGTCCTTGTCACTGAAGATGTGATCCACCTTCGACGTCCAGGTTGTGATGTTCAGTGCGTTCGTCGCGTTGCGGACAAAGTTGTTTGCGCCCGCAAGATTGGTTGCCGGCCGGTTTGGCATCGGATAGAGTGCCGAGAGGTTCGCGCCGACCGGATCGAAGCGGTTGCCCGGAATAGCGTTCCCCGGAAACGGCGTGCGAATCGTCTGCGAAGGGTTACTCGGATTCGGCCGCGATGTGTCGGGGTCGTAAATCAGCGTCGGCGCTCCGGCGGCATTGGTAGTCTGCGAAAAATCGCCGCGGCGTTGCCGGTCAGTCGGAGCGGTCCAGAGACGGACGACGCCGATGCGCTGGCGTTGCCACTCGGTATGCGTGAAAAAGAACGTCTTGTTCCGGATCGCGGAGCCGCCCACCGCGAAACCGAAGACATTCCACCGCAGGGGCGGACGCTCCGCCGCGAAGAAGTTGCGCGCGTCGAAGCGGTCGTTCCGCAGAAACTCGTACAGCGATCCTGTCAGCTTGTTGGTTCCCGAGCGGGTCGTCATCGTCACCACGCCCGCGCTGGAGTTGCCGAACTCGGCCGAATAAACGTTCTGATGAATCTTGATCTCCTGCACCGCTTCGACGGGCGGATTAAACAACGCCTGCGGAATTTCCAGCGCAATGTTCGAAGAGTTGACGCCGTCAAGAAGCCATTGCTGCTGGTCCGCGCGGCCTCCGGCGACAGAAACCCGCGGCCGGATCACGTCGCCTTGCACGAAAACAGCCGCACCCATGAGGCCGAGCAGTTCTCCGACCCGGCGGCCGTTGAGCGGCATGTCGACGATGGTCTTATTCTCGATGAACTGGCCGACCGTCGACGTTTCGGACTCCAGCAAGGGCGCGGTTCCCGCCACATCGATGGATTCGGTCACTTGCCCGAGCGTCATCGTGATGTCGAGACGCAAGACCCGCCCGAGCTCAATCACAATTCCGCTGCGGTTGTAACGCTGGAAGCCTCCGGCCTCGGCTTCCAGCCGGTAGCTGCCGGAGGCGAGCAGCGGAAAGGTATACTCCCCCGACTCGTTTGTCAGCGCGGACGTGACAACGCCGGTATTCTCATTCGTCAGTTTCAAATTGACGGAGGCCAGGCGAGCCTCAGTCGGATCGCTAACCAAGCCTGTAAGGGTGCCGGTGGAACCCTGCCACGCAAGCGCGGCGAACGGAAAAAGTAGCAAACATCCCAGCTTGTTAAGCATGCTCAATGAACCCCCTCGGCGGCGAGGCTATCAAATCGAGCAAGACGACGCAAGGGGGGGCGAATTAGGGGGCTAAAGCGACAACCCTACGCGCGCGCGAGGGCCTCGCCACTTCCGCATGATAATGGCCGGGGTCTTGGGACAACCCTACGGGCGCGCGGGGCGTCAGCGCTCGACGGGAACCGGCCGCGTCACACTACTTCGCGTCCCGAAGGCGACACGGCGCGAGGGGTTCGCAGCCGAACCGTCGGCACCGGCCGCCGCGCCGTCCTGGCCGACCCAAGAGGGCCACGTCCGCCAAGACGCGGGCGCCAAAGGCCGAAAAGGCAGCGCTCAAGAGGAAGCGCACCCGCGCCGCCAGGTGCCAGCGAGGGCCAAGCCCAAAGCCAAACCCGCCACTTACCGGGCTCGCGTCACGACGCTTGCCGAGCCGCTGGACCTGACGCAGTTTCCCAGCGAAGCTGTGATGCGGTTTGACCGCTGGATCTGCCTGGCGTGCGTGGCTGATGTGTTCACGCGGCACCTCGGGCTAGCGCAGAGGACGGCCGAAGCCGAGATCAAGCGCTACACACCGACGCTGGATGAGCTACGCGCCGAGCCGGCCACACGACCGTTCTTCGACGCGACCTCCGCGGATGGCCGCTGCCCGTATTCAGGCTCGCCCGCGAAGTGGCACGCCCCACGTTTTCGCGCCCGCAGG
>CAYPUQ010000530.1:0-4018 GCA_964413655.1 uncultured Solibacteraceae bacterium
TCCATCAGGCGGCAGGCGGCGTATAGAGCGTCGTCGTAGCCGTAGTAGCGGTCGGCGAAGAACATGTGACCGCTCATCTCACCGGCCAGTTCAGCCTTCGCCTCTTTCATTTTGGCCTTGATGAGCGAGTGACCGGTCTTATACATGATCGGGTTACCGCCGAGGCGGGCGATCTGGTCGTACATCACCTGGGAGCACTTCACTTCGCTAATAAAGGTAGAGCCCGGTTTGCGGCTGAGAATTTCGCGGGCGAAGATCAACAGGAGGAAGTCGCCCCAGACGACGCGTCCGTTCTCGTCTACCGCGCCGATGCGGTCCGAATCGCCATCGAAGGAGACGCCAAAATCGGCGCCGGTTTCGCGCACCTTCGCGGCGAGCGGCTCGAGATTTTCCTCCAGGGTTGGGTCCGGGTGGTGATTTGGGAAGTTCCCATCCATGTCGAAGTACATCTCCAGCGCGTCCACGTTGAGCCGCTCCAGCAGGCGGTGCATGGTGGGGCCGGCCGTTCCGTTGCCCGCGTCCACTACCACCTTGATACGCCGGTCCCACTGGAACTGCGAAGCGATCTCGTCGACGTACTGGGAGATGAGGTCGAGCGATTCGATGCTGCCGTCACCCACCAGCAGGTCGCCGGTCTGGATCATGCGGTAGAGTTCCTGGATCTGTGGCCCGTGGATGGTCGCCTCCCCGCAAACGATTTTGAAGCCGTTATAGTCGGGAGGATTGTGGCTGCCGGTGATCATCACCGCGCCCGAGGCCTTCTGGCGGAAGACCGAGTAGTAGAGAACCGGTGTTGGCACAACGCCGAGATCGGTCACCTCGCAACCCGAAGCGATCAAGCCATGCACAATGGCGTCGCGCAGCCGGTCGCCCGAAAGGCGGCAGTCGCGGCCGACGTTGATCTGGCGACCGGCCTGGCGCTGCAGGAGCGACCCAATGGCTTGGCCGAGTTTGCGGATGTCTTCACTGGGGAGGTCGATTTCGGCGATGCCGCGAATGTCGTATTCGCGGAAGATGGTGGGTTTTAGCATGGCTCATTCCCGAAGGTAACAGGCAGGGTGGGGGCAAGCAAGTCGTGGCCGCCAAATTGCACTCGCTCCGGGTAGGAGGGTCGTATGGCTACGAAAGGTGCCGTCCACATCGTTGTGGAGCGGTGCAAGGGATGCGGTTTCTGCGTCGAATTTTGCCCCACTCATGTGCTGGCTATGTCTTCCGCATTGAACCGCAAGGGGTATCACCCACCCCATATCGTATTGTCCGAAAAGTGTTCAGGCTGCAACCTTTGTGGTATGTACTGTCCGGATTTCGCGATTCACGGCGTCCGGCACCCACCGGTTCGCCAGTCTACCTAAAGGAGTTTTGTCTGTGCATGCTGAAGCCGATGCCGTCCTGACCGGGACCCATTTTATGAACGGGGATGAGGCATGTTGCGAAGGGGCAATCGCCGCTGGTGCGCGATTTGCCGCAGGATATCCCATCACTCCATCCACCGAGATTGTGGAACATTTCGCCGCTCGGGCTCCGCTGATTGGGGGCGTCTTCATTCAGATGGAGGATGAACTCGCCGCTTCGATCGCGATTCAGGGCGCGGCGTGGGGTGGTGCTAAGGTCTTCACGGTTACTTCCGGACCGGGTTTCTCACTGGTGATGGAGCATCTCGGCTATGCCGTGATGACCGAAACTCCGTGCGTGTTTGTGGACGTGCAGCGCGGCGGGCCGTCGACGGGTTTGCCGACGCTGCCCGCGCAAGGCGATATGATGCAGGCCCGCTGGGGTTCGCACGGCGACTATCAAATCGTCGCGCTATGCCCGAACTCGCCGCAAGAATGCTTCGAACTCACGGTCCGGGCATTTAACCTAGCCGAGCAATTCCGGACGCCGGTGCTGCTGATGATGGACGAGTGCGTCGGCCACATGACGGAAAGGGTTACGATTCCCCCGGCCGAGGAAATCGAGTCGAGGCCGCGCCGGTTCACTACGCAGCCGCCGGAGGAATACGTGCCGTTCCGGCCGGGATTCGAGATGGTGCCCGACATGGCACCGACCGGGGCGGGCTATCACTTTCACGTCACCGGCTTGACCCACAACGAACAGGGTTATCCGGCCATGACGGCGCAGGCCCAGCACGACCTTGTTACCAGGTTGTCGGCCAAGATCCGGCACGCCGCGCCTTCGTTGCTGGCCGTGGACGAGGACGGACTGGACAACGCCGATGTCGTGGTGGTCAGTTACGGCATTACGTCGCGGGTGGCGGAGCGAGCGATCCAGATAGCCCGTGAGCGCGGGGTGCGGGTGGGCCGGCTACGGCTCATCACGGTCTGGCCGTTTCCCGAGAACCGCATCCGGGAGTTGGCGGGGCGGGTACGCGCATTCGTGGTCCCGGAACTGAACCTTGGCCAGATCGTGCTCGAAGTGGAACGGCTGGCCGCCGGGCACGCGGCAACGATTTCGGTTCCGCACGCCGGTGGGGCCGTCCACGACCCGAACGAAATTCTGGAGGCCATCCTGCAGGGAGCGTCCAAATGAGTACGACCATGCCAACCGCGATCCCGCCCAATCCGGTGGAGCAGTTTCTCCGCATGGATCGCATTCCGCATATCTGGTGTCCAGGGTGCGGAATCGGGACGACGGTGAATTGCTTTGCCCAGGCGCTGATCGACACGGGGATCGATTGGAAGAAAGTTGTCGTGGTTTCGGGTATCGGCTGCACCGGCCGCGTGGCGGGCTACGTTCACCTGGATTCGTTCCACACCACCCACGGCCGCGCGATTCCATTCGCCACCGGTCTGAAGCTGGCTAACCCGGAGTTGACAGTGGTGGTTTATTCGGGCGACGGCGACCTGACCTCGATCGGCGGGAATCACCTGATCCACGCGGCCCGGCGCAATATCGACATCAAAGTCATTTGCGTCAATAACCTGGTTTACGCGATGACGGGCGGGCAGGTGGCTCCGACGACGCCGATGGACGCGACGACCACCACCTCGCCTTACGGTTCGTTCGAACCGTCATGGAACCTGCCACACCTGATGGACGCCTGCGGCGCGACGTACATCGCGCGGTGGACAGCCTATCACGTGCGCCAGCTTCAGCGGGCGATGGCGGATGTGGTGACGCGCCGCGGCTTCAGCTTTATCGAGGTCTTGTCGCCGTGTCCAACGCTGTACCAGCGCCGGAACAACATGGGTGACGGACTCGACGCAATGAAGTCTTACAAGGAACTGAGTAAAGTGCGCAACGGCGCGCCGACGTCCGATTGCGATCTGACGAAGACGGGGGAGATCTTGGTGGGCAAGTTCGTCGAGCGCGAGCGGCCCGACTTTCTCGAACTCATGAAGCAGCAGCACCACGTCCGTCTTGGCGAACAGTTCCGGGAGCCGGAGGTGTGTTCATGGTGACGACTGCAAGCGGAGCGGCTACCGTTCTACCCGCCAATGGAGTTCACGCGGTCCCCACCGAGATCCGCATCGCCGGCTTTGGCGGGCAAGGCATTCTTCTGATGGCGGGTGTGATCGGCAAGGCCGCGGCGATTCATTCCGGCGTGTACGCGACCATGACACAGAACTACGGGCCGGAAGCGCGCGGCGGCGCTTCGAGCGCGCAACTCCTGCTGGCTTCCGAGCCGGTCCTTTATCCGTATGTGACCAAACCCGATGTTCTGGTTGTCATGTCGCAGGAGGCCTATACGCGGTTTGCGCCGGAGATACGCATGGGCGGGGTACTGCTGGTGGAGCGGGACCTTGTGCGTCTTGAAGACTTGCCGCCGGGGGTGCGGGTCCACAGTATTCCCGCCACGCGGCTGGCCGAAGAGTTGGGCAAGCGGGTCGTCCTCAATGTCGTGATGACCGGATTCTTCGCGGCCGTCACTGGATTGTTGACGCCGGAAGCTTACTGCGGCGCGATTGCGGATACGGTGCCGGCCAAACTGCGCGACTTGAACCTGCGCGCGTTTCACCAGGGGTTCGATTGGGGCACCCGGTCGACGCCGAATGCGCGGTCGAACTCGCCGGACAACGGG
>CAYPUQ010000531.1:0-4007 GCA_964413655.1 uncultured Solibacteraceae bacterium
CGGCCAGGCCGGCCCGCGCACGCGCCGGCGGAGGGAAGACGCCGGTCCGCCCGAGCCGCCCTACCCCTACCGGCTGACGACCACGCTGATGCACAAACTGGACTGGAAGTTCTTTGACCAGTTGCTCGGCTACGCGGGTGTTCCGGTGCTGGTGAAGGGTATCCTGACGCCGGAAGACGCGGCCCTGTGCGTCAGGAATGGCGCGGCGGGCATCGTGGTTTCCAACCACGGCGGGCGGTATCTCGACTATGCGCCCTCGACCATCGAGGTGCTGCCCGAGATCGTCGACGCGGCCGCCGGAAAGATCCCTGTGCTGGTGGATTCGGGATTCCGGCGGGGCACGGATATCCTGAAGGCACTGGCGATCGGGGCCAAGGCGGTACTGGTCGGCCGGCCGCCGTTGTGGGGGCTTGGCGCTTTCGGCCAGCCGGGCGTCGAACGAGTTCTGCAATTGCTCGAGACGGAACTGGCGCTGGCGGTTGGGTTGTGCGGCAAGCCGAGCCTGGCGGTGATCGACCGGTCGATCATCCGGATCGACCGGGATTGACGCGGCGTTCCGGTCCGCGCATTTGATACACTTTTGTCCGAAACCTGTCATGTCCAAACTCCTTGTCTCCTTCGGTGAAATCATGCTGCGCCTGGCTCCGCCGGGCTTCGAGCGATTCCTGCAATCGCCCATGTTCCAGGCGACGTTCGGCGGCGGCGAAGCAAACGTTGCGGTGGCGGCGGCCCAGTTCGGGATGCCCGCGCGCTACGTCACGGTGCTGCCGCCCAACAATCCGATTGCCGACGCATTCGCCGGCGAGATGCGGCGGTTCAACGTCGATCCGTCCTTCATCAAGCGCCAGGCGGGGCGGTTCGGCATCTACTTCGTTGAGCCGGGCGCCAACCAGCGCGGCTCGAAGGTCGTCTACGACCGCGACCATTCGGCCATCGCCCAGGCCAAGCCGGGCGATATCGACTGGGGCCAGGTCTTCGACGGCGCGACGTGGTTCCACATCACCGGCATCACGCCGGCATTGAGCCAATCGGCCGCCGATCTCGCCATTGAGAGCGTCCAGCAGGCCAAGGCGAAGGGCCTGACCGTGTCGTGCGACCTGAACTACCGGAAGAACCTTTGGAAGTACGGTAAGAAAGCCGCCGAAGTGATGCCGGAGTTGGTGAAGCACACCGATGTCGGCATCGCCAACGAAGAGGATTGCCAGATGGCGCTGGGCATCCAGGCCAAGGCCGACGTGCATGCGGGCAAACTGGAAGTGGAGCATTACCGGGAGTTGGGCGATACGGTGCTGGCGGCCTACCCGGGGATGAAGATGCTCGCTATCACGCTGCGGGAATCCATTAGCGCGTCGCATAACGGTTGGAGCGCCTGTCTGAACACGCGCGGGGAGTTCCTAGTGAGCCGCCGCTACGACATCACACACATCGTCGACCGGGTCGGCGGCGGGGATTCCTTCGCCGGCGGGCTGATCTTCGGTCTGAACCACTTCGGAACCCACCAGGAGGCGCTCGAGTTCGCCGTGGCGGCGTCGTGCTTGAAGCACTCGATTCCAGGCGATTTCAACCGGTTCACCTTCGACGAGGTGATGGGGCTGGTGAAGGGCGGCGGCTCGGGGCGCGTGCAGCGCTGAGGGCCCGCTCAGGGCGTTGGGAGGGGATCGCGGCAGCGCCCGAGGGTGAAGCCTCGTCTATAATCAGAGCAAGAAGGTAACACCCATGCGAATGTTGCTGGGCTTCGGCCTCGCTCTGACTCTTAGTGTGTGGGCGCAGCAGCCGCCCGCGGAACAGCCGCAGCAGGCCGCGGCGGAAGAACTGCAGCCCGCACCGATTCAGGTGCAGGTGGAGGAGGTTATCGTCCCAGTGACGGTGACCGACGAGCAGGGCCGCTTCGTCTCCGACCTCGAGCAGAAAGACTTTACTATCTACGACGAGGGCCGGCCGCAGCAGATCCGCTATTTCAACCGGGAGCGGAACCAGCCGGTGGTGGTCGGTTTTCTGATCGACATGAGCAACTCGACCCGGCTGCACTGGAAGACCTTCCAGGAAGCGGCGCAGGAACTGGTGCTGGCACTGATGCCGGGGGAGCAGAAGTACAGCGGCTACCTGATCACCTACGGCAACGAGGCGGAGTTGCAGGTGAACACCCACCACGACCCGGACAAGATCCTCGACAAGATCCGTAAAGCCAAGCCGGGCGGCGGCGCCGCGCTGTACGACGCGGTGTATATGGCCTGTACACGGCGCGAACTGGTCAAGGGCGAGCCGATCGAGCCGCGCCGTGTGATCGTGATCATCGGCGACGGCCACGACAACGCGAGTTCGAAGACGCTCAGCGAAGTGACCGAACTGGCCCAGCGGAACCTGGTGACGATTTTCGGCGTCAGTACGGTGGCCTTCGGCTTCAGTTCGGAAGGGGAGAAAAACCTGATCCGGCTGGCCGAGGAGACTGGTGGCCGGGTGGAATATCCGTTGGAAGGCGTCTACAAGGACGTGTCGGGCTACCTGTCGCAGCCCTCCGACGAAGGGAATTTCGCGTACAAGGTGGGCACCGGCGGATACGCGTCGGCCATCGCGAGCAATATCTTCAAGGCGATCGCCAACGTCGCCGGCGAGGTGACCACCCAGTACATCCTGCGCTACATCCCCGAAGACACGGACAACAGCAAGGTGTTCCGGAACATCCGGGTGGAAGTGCCGCTCTCGAACGTCAAGATCCGGCATCGTAAGGGGTACTACCCGAACCGGCCGCGGGAGTCGCCTTAGCAATGGCGATTCCTCTCAGGTTGGCGGTGGCCGGGCCGATCTGAAAGACGAGGGATTCCTATGTCCGCCTCTTCGACGCTCCTGACCCTGCGGCACGGCGAGTTCTTGCTGCTGGAGTCGGATCTGGACGGACGGCGGGAGACGATCGGTGTACTGCTCTACGATCCGGAGGCCCAGCGTCTGGACTGCAAGCTCCGGCGCGACTGGGAGACGTTCATCGGGGACGACGACGACCTGGAAATCTTCGAGTTGCTGGAGCAGGATCTGAAAGCGAAGATCGCGGAGATAGGAACCACCGCCTTTCTCGATTATCTGGAATCGACCCTCTCCAATGCGGTCCGCCTCTCGGAGCGGGAGACGGTCGTTCTCGGCAACTTCGACAAGACCCTGCGGCAGCTTTATGAGCGGCACGTGAATCCGGCGGTGCTGGAGTTCCGGACGCACGTGCCCCTCTATTCGCTACGTGCCGCGGCCGGTAGTCTCGGCGAGGACCGTCCGGTGGAGCACAGCGACTGGATTGAGGTAGAAGGCGAACGCAAGCTGACCGAAGACATGTTCGCGGCAACCGTGGTGGGGCGTTCGATGGAGCCGCGCATCGCCGACGGCAGCCTGTGCCTGTTCCGGCGTGGCGTGGTTGGCTCGCGGCAGGGGAAGCTCCTGTTGATCGAGAACTTCCGCGAATCCCCCGACGGCGGCGGCCGCTATACAGTGAAGCGGTACCGGAGTGAGAAGAAGTACGGCCCGGACGGGGAGTGGGAGCACGAGCGCATCGTCATGGAGCCGCTGAACCCCGAATTCCAAACTTGGGAACTCTACCCGGAAGATTTCCGCGTGATCGGCGAGTTTGTCTCTGTTTTGGAGGAGCCAGAGCAGGGGGGCGGCTCGTGACCGGGTTGGAGCGTGCGGTCGGGATCGAAGCGACGACCTTCTGATTGCACGTTACCGGCAGAGGCGGCAAGGCAGGCTTTTCCTCAGCGAACAGCTCAGCGACATGCCGTTACAATCTGCCGCGAATGCGCGTGTCGGCCCAGTTGGTGTATGTCACCCAAATTATGCAGTGCGCCCCAACGGGGCAGATCACCAGTGGGGGAAGGACCCACTCAAGTAGTTGTTGGTAGGACTTGATAGCTTGCGAGCGCCCGAGTCGGGAAACTGGCGAGGGCGGAGCCTCGCGATAAAGCCCACGAATGGTGGGTGAGCAACCTTGCAGGCCGTAACGCGTGTGAAGCTTGAGCAGGCCTCGA
>CAYPUQ010000532.1:0-4004 GCA_964413655.1 uncultured Solibacteraceae bacterium
ACCTGCGCCGCGTGACCGGCCGGCTTCACCTTGTTGTAGATCTGCCGGATCTTGCCGTCCGGTCCGATGACGAACGTCGTGCGCTCGATGCCCATGTACTTCTTACCGTACATGGATTTCTCCTTCCACACGCCGTACGTCTCGGCCACCGCGTGGTCCACGTCGGCCAGCAGCGGAAACGACAGGTTGTATTTCTTCTTGAACTTCGCGAGCGCCGGCGGCGCGTCGGGCGACACGCCCACTACCACCGCGTCCTTTGCCGCGAAATCCCCGATTCCGTCGCGGAACTCGCAAGACTCGGTCGTGCACCCCGGCGTGTCGGCCTTCGGGTAGAAATAGACCACGACCGTTTTGCCCTTCTGCTTGGATAGCTGGAATTTAGCGCCGGAGTCGGTCCCCAGCATGATCTCCGGCGCCTTCACGCCGGGCGTCAGTTCGGACGGTTTCGTTGCCATGCGGTAGTGAGATTAGTCCACCGGAATGGTGGTTCCCTTTTTTTCCTGCTTCTTCGCGAGATGTTCGATGCGCTGGTCGATCAGTTCCCGCATGCCCTTCAGGAACTCGATGCGGGCGTTGCGGAAGTGGTCCCAGGCCGCGTCCGGACCTAGCTTTTTCAGAAAGTCGTACATGTCCGGGCCGCTACCCATGCAAAAGCAGGGGCGACCGCCGGGACCGGTCTGGCTCTGCTGCTGCTCTGTCATGCGTTCGCCTCCTTCATCTCCACCCGTAGGATACCGCCATCCAGTTTGGCGCGCGACGGCTGCAGCGCCGCCATCGACGACGGCAGTCCGATGTGCCGGCGCAGACTGCCGATCTGCACCACCAGTTCGTCGCCCTTTTTGAAAAGCCCGACTTCGCCCTTAGCCGCGAACGGAATGCGCAGCCGGATTTCATAGTTCTCGCCCACCTTGTCGAAGACATACGGCCGCTCGGCTTGGGTGATCTCGCCGGGACGCTCGCCATCCGGATACATCGCGGCGGCCAGTTCCTCTAGCCGCTCCATGCCGAGCACCTCGCGCATGAACAGCGGCACACGGCGCACCGGCACCGGCGCGAAATACCGGTCCATCTCGCCCAGAATCTGCTGCTGCGAATCGCGCCAATCGGCGAAGAACGGATCGCCCACCTCGTCCGGCAATACCCGGTTCGCGACGATCCGGTCCACCGTTAGACCGTACAGCGAGAAGTAGACGTAGGCGCGCTGCGTCTCGCGGAGCACCATTTTCTCGGCGTTGGTGATCAGGCGGACGCTGGTGACCTTCGGGTCCTGCAACAACTCGTCGATCCCTTCGATCTTCAGGAACAACTCCTGGATGTTGGCGAAGTAGCTGTCGGTAGGCAGTTCAACTGGAGAGATGCGATTGGCCAGCGGCCGCACGGCCTTCAACACGCTGCGCTGGAACGGAAAGATGTGCTTCATGTACCAGTCCAGCGTGGTCGGCATGCTGACAAAGCGAAGCGACTCGGCCGTCGGCGCGCAGTCCAGCACGATCGCTTCATAGCGGTCCTCGCGCCGGTACTGGTTCACGTACATCATCGCGCTGAGTTCTTCCATCCCCGGCAGGATGGCCAGTTCCTCGGCCTCGACGTCGTTGATGCCAGTGGTGCGCAGCACCGAAGTCACATAGGCCGAGATCTGCCGCCAGTGCCGCTTGATCTCGTGCTGGATGTTGACCTCGTGAATGTCGAGCTTCGGCATCATGTTGATGGGTTCCGAGGTGCGCCCGTGAAAGAGGTCGGTCTCCAGGTCGAACGAGTCGGCGATGCTGTGCGCCGGATCGACGCTCATCACCAGCGTCTTGACGCCCATCTGGGCGAGACGGACGCCGGTCGCCGCGGCGAGGCTGGTTTTTCCAACGCCGCCTTTTCCGCTGAAAAGAAGGATTCTCACTCTTATATGATGGCGTCCCGGCGCAGTTGGCGGCAGAATGCGGCGGCGTGGCGGCGCGCGGCGTGGAGATCGGCCAGCCGGATCAGGTCCTCGGCCCGGTCGACGTCCCAGCGGTGCGCACCCATCGCTGTCGTCAATCCGCAGGCTTCCGAGGCTCGCATCGAGTCGGCGAGCGCGTGTTCGCTCGACCAGCGGACGCCGTCGAACATCCGCGCGTGCGTGCGCCGGCAAGCGATCGCGTAATAGCCGCCGTCCTCGGTGGGGCCGAGTGTCACGTCGGCGTCGAGCGATAGCAGTTCGTGGAGATCCTCCGCCTGCAGCTCTGGCGTGTCGGACCCAACGATCATGACGCGGGGATGTCCAGCGGCCAGCCCCTCTTCGAGAACGTGGTACATCCGCGCTCCGAGATCGCCTTCGCACTGCACCCCGTGCTCCACCGGGTACTCCCGCCAGGCCGAAGTTACCTCGTCGGTGTGAATCGCTACGCCGGCCAAGTCGCGCACTTCGAGCACCGTTTCGAGCGTGTCGCGGACCAGGCACGCGTGCAGTTCGGCGGCCTGGACCGGGTCGAGGACGCCGAGCAGTCGCGTCTTGACCCGGCCCGCGACCGGCGCCTTGGCGAAGAGTAGGATCAGGGGTCGCACGAGAATGTAATCCGATGAAACCGCAAAGCTTAGAATAGCGTCAAGCTGGTTGTAGCCGCCGGTGCGCCGCGCGGTATATAATCAAAGGTTTGGAGGTCTGGTAACCCCTTATGCGCTTGACCCGATTGCTATCTGTGTCTCTTGGCGTTCTTTTGGTGGCCCCGTTCGCCGTCGCTCAAAAGGGCGACGCCGCGAAGGGCAAGGAAGTGTTCGAGCAGTGCGGCGTGTGCCATGAAGCCGACTCCGACGAGAAGAAGATGGGCCCCGGGTTGAAGGGCCTGTTCAAGAAAGGCAAAATGGCCAACGGCAAGGCTGCCGACGAAAAAAACGTACGCGCGGTCATCGACGAGGGCGGCAACGGCATGCCGGCCTACGCCGAGATGCTTGAGAAAGACGAGAAAGACGACCTCATTGCCTACCTCAAGACGCTCTGAGCTGTATTGACGGAGTTCCGCTCCGCCCGTTAGATTGAAATTGAATGTAGTTCTCACCCGCGTCCCCATCGTCTAGCCCGGCCTAGGACATCGCCCTTTCACGGCGGTAACGGGGGTTCGAATCCCCCTGGGGACGCCAATCCTTTCTCTCCCAACCTAACAGCGCTGGGCTGGACCCCTTTCCTCCGGCGCCGATCGGTGCTAAACCGGACTCATAGATGAGTGAATCCTCAATCCCGGTCTTGCGCGCGCAACTAATCGACCGCCGCAGCCGCCTGCAAGCAGCCGCCCCTGAACCCGACGTACGTCGGCTACTCGACGAGGTGGACCGCGCCCTTGAGCGCATGGAGAACGGCACGTACGGAATCTGCCAGGTATGCCACGACGCGATTGAGGAGGAGCGACTCCTGGCCGATCCGCTGCTTTGCTTGTGCCTCGATCATCTGGATACCGTGCAGCGCCGGGAACTGGAGGACGATCTGAACCTCGCGCGCCAGATCCAGCGTTCGCTGTTGCCGCCATGCAGCCTCGCCATTGCGGGATGGGAGGCCTGCTACCATTACGAGGCCGTCGGCGCGATTGGCGGCGATTACTGCGACCTCATTCCCTGCGGCCAGGGTTCCTCGTTGTTCTTCCTCACCGGCGATGTCTCGGGTAAGGGCATAGCCGCGGCGCTGTTGATGTCGCACCTCAACGCGATCTGCCGGACGCTGCTGGCTGGCGCCGCGACGGTGCAAGCGGTGCTCGAACAAGTCAACCGGCTGTTCTGCAACAGCACGCTGTCGCCGCACTACGCGACGCTTGTGTGCGGCCGCGCGACCCCGTCGGGCGAAGTAGAGATCGGCAACGCGGGCCACTGCCCGCCGATCCTCCTGCGCGACGGCCGTGCGCGGATCGTCGAAACCGGTGGATTACCGGTGGGCCTGTTCTGCAACACGAGCTACACGACGCACCGGATTGAACTGGAGCCCGGCGAGCACCTGATTCTTTACACCGACGGCGTCACGGAAGCGACGAACGCCGAGGGCGAAGAAT
>CAYPUQ010000533.1:0-3971 GCA_964413655.1 uncultured Solibacteraceae bacterium
TGGTCAAATTACTCACTCCATGGAGATCGATCGAAGTTCTCCAAGACAACCCGATTGGCCTTCCTCGGAAAGTCGCCCAACAGATCGTTCATGAGATGGACGGCGGCCGAGGGGCGGGTGGCGGCCAAACTGCGCGAGACCATCCATTTGGCGGCGGCGCTCGGCGATTTCGGGTCGGAACAACCTGCTGAAGGAGGTCCTGATCGAGGTCGAAGACCGGGCGCACGATCTAGACCGCTTCCTGGGTGCAGACTCGCTTGAGTTCGGCCCGCGTGTAAACTTTCTCCCAAATTTGGAAGAGCCATCTCATTGCGGTTCTATATGCTACAATTTGGCGTAGAGATGAAACCGGGGGTATTTGTTGGTTTGTGCAACCTCCGGACGAGGACAGTCGTCCTATCTGTAGGACGCGCCCGGCAATATTTGCGCCGGGGGCCAATCTTTTATACTTAGGGTGTGGGCGCAATGAGCCAGCACGACTACACAGATCCGGATGTCCACCTGCAACGGCTGCTCGCTGAGCAGACCGATAAGCCGTGGTTCTTCACGATCTGGACCAGCATTAAAGAGTACTTCAATCCGCCGAAGCTGCCACCGCTGGAGGTGACGTCGAAGCCGGTCAATGTAAAGGACATCTGGGGCTTCTCGGGCGGGCAGGGCAGGAAAGCCGGCCTCACTTCGACGATGGTCCACGTCGGTGTCGTCGTCCTCCTTTTCGCCGTCGGAACGCATCCCGAAGTGCAGCAGGTAATCAAGGATCAGTTCGACGATGCGATCGTTCTGGCGCCGTACGTTCCCCAGGCCCCGCCTAAGGCGCAGCAAATGGGCGGTGGCGGCGGCGGTGGCGACCGCTCTCCGCTGCCCGACGCCAAGGGTCAGCTCCCGCGCGTCGCGCCCCGGCAATTCGTCCCTCCGCAGCAGGTCATCCAGAACCCCGATCCGAAACTGGTGATGGAACCTACCATAGAGGTTCCCCCTGATGTCGCGCTGCCGCAGACCAATCTGCCCCAGTGGGGCAACCCGCTGGCCAATATCGGTCCCCCATCGAGCGGCACGGGTTCCGGTGGCGGCATCGGCAGCGGCTCGGGCGGCGGTATCGGCCCCGGCAAAGGCCGCGGCTTCGGTCCCGGCGAAGGCGGCGGTGTTGGCGGCGGCGTCTACAAGATCGGTGGCGGCGTCAGCGCGCCCGCGTTGATCTACAAGGTGGAGCCCGAATACTCCGAGGAGGCCCGCAAGGCCAAATTCCAGGGCACCGTTGTCCTCTACGTCGTCGTCGATGAAAAGGGCAACCCGCGCGACCTACGCGTGGTCCGCGCCCTCGGCCTCGGCCTCGACGAGAAGGCGATCGAAGCCGTCCAGAAGTGGCGGTTCCGTCCCGGCATGCTGCAAGGGAAGCCGGTCCCCGTGGCGGCCACCATCGAAGTCAACTTCCGCCTCCTGTAACGCGCCTAAAGGCGCCGGCGCCGCCGGAGTCCGCGATCCTCCGTCTGCTATCCTGTGGAAGTTGCTTTCATGTCGGTGTACTGGCACGGAGAGACCTTTTTCGCCCTCCAAAACCTCGTTCTGAAGGACTTCCGCGTCCGCTACCGGAACATGTCCCTTGGCGTATTTTGGAGCCTGCTGAATCCGCTTGTGATGATGGCCGTGCTCACGTTCATCTTCACGCGCATCTTCCCCAATCCTACGGTCAAGAGCTTCCCCGTATTCGCTCTGTGCGGGCTCATTCCGTTCAGCTTTTTTGCGGTCTCCTGGTCGGCGGGCACCAATTGCCTGATCGAGAACGCGACACTCATCAAGCGTGTTGCGGTGCCGCGCGCGGTGCTTCCGGTGGCAAGCGTGCTGTCGAACTGTTTGCATCTCTGCATCCAGATTCTGCTGCTGCTGGCCTTCGTATTCGCGGCGGGGTTCACGGTCAACCGCCACTGGGTTCTGCTGCCGGCACTTTGGCTCCTCGAAATCGTCTTCGTCCTTGGTCTCGTGTTGGCCAGTTCGGCGCTTGCCGTCTATGTGCGAGACATGCGTTACGTCGTCGAATCGAGCAACACGGTGCTGTTCTGGCTAGTGCCGGTGTTCTACCCGTTCAGCATGATTCCGCCGCAGTACGCCAACATCTACCAGTTCAACCCGGTGGCGGCGCTGGTCCTGGCCATGCGGAATATCATCATCGACGGCCAGGCGCCGCCGGACCCTCTGCTGTGGAAACTGTTGTTCGTCTCGCTGGCTTCGCTCGCCCTGGGATCGTTCGTCTTCTCCCGCCTGAAGAATCGGTTCTTCGATTATCTGTAGTATGCCGTCCATCGAGTTCCGCAACGTATTCAAGTCGTACCCGCACGGCGCGGACCGGCAGCTCTTGCGGCGGTATCTGGACGCTTGGCGCCGGCGGAAGAGGCGGGAAACGTTCTATGCGTTGCGCGACGTCTCGTTCGCGGTGGAGCCGGGGACGGGCCTCGGCGTGATTGGCGGCAATGGCGCCGGCAAGAGCACCCTGCTGAGTTTGGCGGCGGGAACGTGCCAGCCGGATGGCGGCCGAATCGCGGTCAGCGGCCGCGTCTCCGCCGTCCTCGACCTCGGCTCCGGCCTCCACCCCGATCTTACCGGCGCCGAGAACATCCGTCTCAACGCGGCCCTCCGCGGCATGAGCCGTGCCGAGACGAACCGCCTTTACAGCGGCATCCTTGAGTTTTCCGGCCTCGACGACTTCGTGGACGAGCCGCTCCGCAGCTATTCGAGCGGCATGGTGATGCGCCTTGCCTTTGCCGTGGCCGTCCACATGGACCCCGACATCATCATCCTCGACGAAGTCATCGCCGTCGGCGACGAGGCCTTCCAGGAGAAGTGCCGGGAACGCATCCTTCAGTTCCGCGAGCGCCGCAAGACGATGCTCTGCGCCTCGCACTCCTCGACCACCATCCGCCAAATCTGCGACCGCGTCCTCTGGCTCGACCACGGCCGCGTCGTCATGTACGGCGACGTCGACGAAGTGCTGGCGGCGTACCTGGGCCGGCCCGCGGCCGTCGCGCCTGGTTCGTGAGATGGGTTCCGCAGCCGCCGGATTGGAGATCTCGCAATCCGTTCATAGGATAATTGACAATATCCATGGCTCCCCGACAAGAAGCGGAACCAGCCGAATTGGCGCGGATCTATGACAGGCGATTCGACTCCACTGCCGCGTATCGCGCCAAAGTGTGGCGAACCTTAATCGACTCGTTCTTCGTGCGTCTCGTCGGCGCCGACGCCGCCGTGCTGGATCTCGGTTGCGGCTACGGAGACTTCATCAATCACGTTTCCTGCGGGGCGAAGTATGCCATTGATCTGAATCCTCACGCGCGAGCGCGCTTGACAGACGGTGTCGACTTTTTCCAACAGGACTGTTCCGCGCGGTGGCCCCTGCCCAGCTCATCCCTCGACTTGGTCTTCACGAGCAACTTCCTGGAACACTTGCCGTCCAAGACCGCGCTGTCTTCCACGCTGGCGGAAGCGGGCCGCTGTCTTCGGACCGGCGGCCGATTCATCGCCCTGGGGCCAAACATCAAGTACACGGGCGGAGCCTACTGGGACTTCTTCGATCACCACTTGCCCCTAACCGAACTCTCGCTCGTCGAGGCGCTCGAGATCCAGGGATTCCGCGCCGTACAGGTAATCGACCGCTTTCTCCCATACACGATGGTCGGCGCCCGTCAGTACCCGATGGCGGTCATCGCCCTTTATCTCAAAATGCCGTTCGTTTGGCGATTCTTCGGCAAGCAGTTTCTGGTTGTCGCCCAGCGGGCATCATGTCACGGTGGGCAAGTATGACGGAAGGACGAGGAACGGCAGGCAGAAAGGCCGTGCGGCGGCCTCAGACGTCGCGACGGCGGAACAGGCAGAGCGTTCGACTGGTCTCTGGAACTGGCCATGACTCCTGCGGAACGTAGGTAAGCCAGAGCTGCAACACCGGCTCAAGGGACGAGGACGGGCGGCGAAGGCGAGCG
>CAYPUQ010000534.1:0-1958 GCA_964413655.1 uncultured Solibacteraceae bacterium
GCCGGCTCCTCCCCGGTATCCAGGACCTCGGCGACGTCGCGCACATAAACCGGGCGATTATTGTGGGCCGTGACGACAACGCTGCCCACATCCCCGGCGTTCTTGAGAAACGCTCCCGCCTCGAGCAGGAACTCGCGGTTGCCCGCGGCGAACTTACCCGCCGCGAGGCGCCGGTTGGAGACCCCAAGCGCACCATGCACATCGAGCGGAGTGAGCCCGTAAGCGGCGAGCCGCGACGGATCGAGCCGTACTTCGATGTTGCGCCGTTGGCCGCCGATGATCTGCGCCACCGACACGTCCGGCACCTGCTTGATTGTGTCGTGGACCTGCGCCGCCACCTGCCGCAGTTCGAAATCGCCGTAGCGGCGGCTCCAAAACGTCAGCGCCAGAATCGGAACGTCGTCGATCGAACGCGGCTTGATCAGCGGTTGCGAAGCGCCGGGCGGAATCAGGTCGAAGTTGGCGAACATCTTCTGGTTCAGCTTGACGATGCTGCGCTCCTCGTCCTCGCCGACCTTGAAACGCACGATCGACATCGCGCCGCCGGGCATCGAAGTCGAGTAGATGTATTCGACGCCGGGGATCTCCCAGAGCAGCTTCTCCATCGGTTTGGTGACGCGTTCGGCCACCTCCTTGGGCGATGCGCCCGGCATGGAGACGAAGATGTCGATCATCGGAACGATGATCTGCGGCTCCTCTTCGCGCGGAAGTTGCACCAGCGCGAACACGCCCAACAGCAGCGACGCGGCGATGAACAGCGGCGTCAGCTTCGAGTCGATGAACGCGTGCGCTACGCGCCCGGCGATGCCCAGTTCTCTTCCGCCGTTCACGGACGCACCTCCACCCGCGCGCCGTCGCGTAGGTTCGGCGGCAGCGGATGGATGAGGCGGTCGTTCTCGGAAAGACCGGAGAGGATCTCAGCCCTGCCGTCGCGAATCGCCCCAACGGTCACCATTCGCGCCCGCGCGATGCCCTCTTCGGCCACGAACGCCGAACGGAGTTGGCCGCGCGTGACGATGGCCCCTTCGGGAACGGCCAGCACCCGCCGCTCTCCGGCGGCGAAACGCGCGCGGCCGAACTGGCCGGTGCGAAGTCCGGCACGGCTGGGCAGGTCGATTTTCACGATGAACGAACGTGTCGCCTCGTCAACCAGCGGCACGATCTCCGCGACGCGGCCATCAACCGGATCGGCGAACGCGTCCAGCACCACGGACACGCGGTCGCCGGCGCGAACGGCCCCGCTGCGCGACTCTTCCACGGCCGCCTCCAGGCGAAAACTCCCGGCCTGCTCCAGCAGAAACAGCGGCGCGCCCGGCGCGGCGAGGTTGCCCGGTTCCACGCGGCGCTCGACGATCCGGCCCGCGAACGGTGCGTTCACATTGGTGAAGCCGCGCTGGATGCGCGCGCTTTCGACTGCTTGCTCGGCCTGCTGAATCTTCTGGCCGGCTTGTTCGAGCCGGGCCTTTGCCATGGCGTACGCGGACTCGGCTTGCCGCAAGCGCGCGTTGGCCTCGTCCATTTCCTGCTGGGAAACGGATCTTTTCTCAAGGAGATCCTTCATGCGGCCGTGCGTAATCTGCGCGAGTTCCAGTTGCGCCTTGGCGCCCGCGATCGCGCTTTCCGTCTCCGGCTGAGCGCTGCGCGCTTCGTTGAGGGCGGCCTCGACCTGGCGGAGGCCGGACTCCATATCGCGCGAATCGATGCGGGCGAGCAGCGCGCCCGCGGCCACGCTGTCGCCCTCGCGGTAGAGGACCTGTTCGACGTACCCCATCACGCGTGCGCTCACTGCCGCGGTGGAACGGGCGCGCACCGTCCCGGTCGCTTCGAAGGTCTGCGTCCACTCTACGGGCGCCAGCGCAACCGTCTGCACGGCCACCGGAGCCTCTTCGCGCGCCTGCGTAGCGGCCGGTTTATCGCCGCACCCCGCCAGCAATAGAAACGGGAGCAAAACCGCTATC
>CAYPUQ010000534.1:2058-3952 GCA_964413655.1 uncultured Solibacteraceae bacterium
CGAAGAACATCGGAATCTCCTGTCAAAGTACCCGCTGCCAACTCCAACATCGTCGCCGCCACCCGCTGGTCGTAGATCGCCCCCAGCCTTCGCGTCGACGCCTCCAGCAGCGCCGTTTCATTGCGAAGCAAATCCGTCACCGTCGCCAGCCCAGCCTCATACCGGTTGCGCGTAATGCGCAAACTCTCCTCGGCCTGCGTCACTGCCGCCTCGGCCACCTGAATGCGCTCCTGCGCCGATTGCAGCGCGCCGTGGCTCTGGCGCACTTGCAGGCGCACCGAAGAGTCGGAGTCCCGGTGCTGGGCACGGGCGGCGGCAAGCTGATGCGACGCCTCGCTGATCCGCTCCCGGTCGGCATAGCCGTTGAACAGGTTCCACTTCAGCGTCACGCCGACGAACCAGTTCGCACCGGCCTGCGTGACGAATCGCCCACGGTCGGCTTCAAACAGACCGCGAACGCCCACCTGCGGCAGGTACGATCCACGCGCGGCTTGGAGACGCGACTCGGCGAGTTCGGCCCCGAGCCGCGCTTGGCGGACCTCGGGCCGCTCGGTCACGGCGGCGGACTCCCGATCCTGAATCGGCACCGTCGCTACCGCCGTGGCAGCCAAGGGCGTCGTGAGATCGAATCGCGTGTCCAGCGGCACACCCAGCGATTGGTTCAACGCCGCCCAGACTGTGTCCACCATCCACCGCCGCTCGATTTCCTGCTCGCGCACCGCCGCCAGGTGGACCTGCACCGAGAGCACATCGGCGTCGGTCGACATCCCGGCATCGCGCACGTTGCGCGCCCGCGTCAGATCCGCCTCGGCGGACTTCACCGCCGATTCCGCCACTTTCAGCGACTCGCCCGCGAGCACGACCGCGTGGTAGTTGCTCGCCACTTGCGCGATGAGATGCATTGTTGCCTGACGTTCCTGCTCGGTCGAAAGTTGATGCCCAAGCCGCGCCTGCGACGTGGCGGCGCGTACCTGGCCGGCGTCGAAGATCGTCTGATCGACAATAAGCTGCGATTGGAAGTTGTTGAGAAAATCGGGACGGATCAACGAATGGATGGCGAAGTTTGCCTCAGTGAAGCGCCGCTGCGTCAGTAAACCGCCGAAGACAAAGACGGGATTGTTACTCCGCTGGAGCGACTCCTGGTAATTGAGCTTCGGTAGCCACCCCGACCGCGCTTGCAACTCCCGCGTTTCCGAAGCGGACACCTGTGCCCGCGCCGCCTCCAGTGCCGGATGGCGCGCGAGGGCGGTGCGGACAGCCTCGGGCAGCGAAAGCGGATCCTGCGCGGCCGCGGGCAGGGCAAGTACGAGGAGCAAGATTGTGTAGTGATTCATCTCGGGTATCGGCGTGACGGTCCGTTAGCGAAGATACAGGATCTGGGCGCAAGGTGACAAGGTTTTCGACAGTGGGGTCCGAAAATTCTTGTCACCGCCGCCGCCGGATCGAGTCTTCCCAGGTGGAGCCGATTATTCATGGAAGCAATCGTTCAATATCGCGACGGAGTTCAGTTCGACGTGCTGGCCCGCGGGCACCGCATCGTGACGGATCAACCAGTGGAGGCCAACGGCGGCGATGCCGGAATGACACCACCGGAACTAATGTTGGCCTCGCTCGGCGCCTGCGCCGGACATTACGCGGCCGATTACTTGCGCGCCCGGTCGCTGCCGCTCGAGGGTTTGAAAGTGCGAGTCACGGCGGACAAAGTGCTGCGCCCGGCGCGTCTGGAAAATTTTCGGATCGAGGTCAACATGCCGGGCTTGGAAGACGCGCGACACCAGGAAGGCATCCTCCGCGCCGTCAAGCATTGTCTGATTCACAACACGCTGCTGATGAATCCGTCGGTGGATGTAGTGCTGAAAACGAGCGCACCGAAAGCGCTCGTCGCCTGATCCGT
>CAYPUQ010000535.1:0-3932 GCA_964413655.1 uncultured Solibacteraceae bacterium
TCGGCACGACGCGATCGCGCGTGAATTTCTTTATGAAGAAATTCCAGCGACTGGGGTTTATCGACTACAAAGATGGGCTCAAGGTCAACAACTCGCTGCTCACGGTCGTCTTGCACGAGTAAGGACACCCCGCCGGACGCTCAGACTGAGACCGCGACGGCGCGCGCGGGCACGCTGCCGGCAGGCGCCGTGGCCGATAGATACGCTCGTAAAGCTGATGGGTTTAGCTGCGGCGAGCACCTTCTGTTGCCGATTCTTCGGAGCTATGCCGTGAAGCAAGTATGCCTGGCCGACATCTTCCCACCGACGCCCGAGGTCTCGGCGCGGCATGACGGCCCTTGAAAACGCGGCGCTGCGGCAACTCGCGCTGAAAGTGCTGGCGCAGCACGCGGGATCCGCTCCGGGTACGGAGGCTCTCGTGGCGGCGGTGCGCCGCGCCTACGATGACCTCGCGCGGGTGTCTGCTCCGCTGATTGGCCAGGTTGGCGTCGATGCGCTGACTGGCCGCGCGTTGCATCTTGCGCAACGGGCACACCCGTCGTTGGTCCAGACGCGCGAGCCGGAGCAATGGAAAGGGCCATTTGATCAGATAATTTTCTGTCTGGAGCAACAGGATTCCGCCATCGCCACTGAAGCCGCCGGAGCGGTGTTCGGCACATTGACGGGGTTGCTCGTCTCGTTCATCGGAGAACCCTTAGCGGTGGGTTTGTTGCGACAGGCGTGGCCCGATGCCTTTGACGAAGCGAGGACCGAGGAGACATAGGGCATGACGGACCGGGTGGTGATTCGCCGACTTCTCACGGGCGTTCCGGGACTCGACCAGATCCTGGGCGGAGGCCTGCCGGAGTTCTCCTTCAATCTCATCGCCGGCGCTCCAGGCGCGGGGAAAACGACCCTGGCGCAGCAGATCATGTTCGCCCTCGCCGGTCCCGATCGTCCTGCGCTGTACTTCACCGTCGTAGGGGAACCCCCTCTCAAGATGCTGCGCTATCAGCAGCAGTTCACCTTCTTCGATATCGCCCGCGTGACTCAGACGGTCCGCTACGTCAATCTGAGCCAGGAGGTGGTCAACGGCACGTTGGAGAAACTGCTGGGGCGCATCGTTGAGGAAGTCGAAGCGACGAGCCCCGGCGTGGTGATTGTCGATTCCTTTCGAACCGTGGCCCAGGCTGCCGAGCGGGCCCAGGATGGCGATCTCGATTTGCAGCATTTCGTGCAGCAATTGGCCATCCGGCTCACAAGCTGGCAAGCGACGACGTTTCTCGTCGGCGAATATCAGTCCTCGGCGGCTGAAGAGAATCCGGTCTTCACCGTCGCGGACGGCCTGCTGTGGCTCATGCAAAGCCTCGATCGGAATTCGATGGTGCGCAAGATACAAGTCATGAAGATGCGCGGACAGGCACCCATTCCTGGGTTGCATACATTCCGCATCACGAACGACGGTCTGCAGGTGTTCCCCCGAGTCATCGTCGGGCCCGAGGAGAAGTCGCGGCCGGCGGGGGCCGGCGCGGAGCGGAAAGCGCGAGAACGGCTCTCGGTCGGGATCAAGCGATTGGACGAGATGCTGGGTGGCGGCATTCCCACCGGCTACTCGGTGCTGCTCACCGGGCCGTCAGGTTCCGGCAAGAGTGTGCTCGCCAGCGAGTTCATCAGCGAGGGAGCGCGTCATGAGGAACCGGGCATCATCGCGGTGTTCGAGAAGCGCCCCACCGACTACTCGCAGGATGGTCCAAGTGGACAGCGGTTCGAGCGACTCGTTCGCGAGCGCAAAGTGGGCATCATCCACTCACGACCGCTGGATCTCTCCATCGATGAAATGCTCTATGAAATTGTCGAAGCCATTCATCGTCTCAAAGCGCGCCGACTGGTCATCGATTCGCTCTCCGGGTTCCAGCTGGCGTTGGCGCCGACGTTTCGCGAGGACTTTCGGGAGTCGCTCTATCGCATGGTTGCGGTGCTCACCGCAATGGGCATCACCATGATGATGACGGCGGAACTGGAAGACAGCTACACGGATCTACGCTTCAGCCCCCACGGTACGGCCTTTTTGACCGACGCGATCATCATGCAGCGGTATATCGAGTTGCAGGGTCAGCTGCAGCGCGCCATGGCCGTCGTGAAGGTGCGTGGGAGCGCTCACAGCAAAGATCTGCGAACGTTCGAGATCACGGAAAAAGGGATCGTCATGGGCGGGACGCTCGGTGAGTACGAGGGCTTGCTAACGGGCAGCCCGGCGTTGATCTTAAGCGCCCTGCCGGTGACACATCAGCAGAAGCCACGTCGGCGACGCGCATCACGGTCGACCCGACGGTGAGGATGACTGAAGCAAACGAACCCGTGAAAAAGCCATCGTCGCGAGCGAGGAAGCGGAATCTACGCGGCAAAGGCAGCGCGGTGGAGCGCGCTGTGGGCGATCGCCGTGCCGGCGAGAGGGCGGCTGCCGTCGGGAACCGCGAAGGTGCGGTGGCTGCCCGTGAGGAAAGCGTCACTCGGCGCGAGGACGCGGCCGATGTACGGGAAGGGGCCGCGGATCCGCGCGACGAAACAGCGACGTCGCGTGAGGAGGCGGTTCGCGCTCGGGAAGAGACCGCGCAAGCGCGGTCGGAGTTGGAACAACTCATGTCCCAGATGCGCGACGCGAACGAGCACTTGGTCGTCCGCGCCGTTCGCTCACAGACGATGGCCGAGGACGCCGAGCAGGCCAACCATCTGAAGGATGAGTTTCTCGCGACGGTGTCGCACGAGCTCCGGACGCCCTTGAATGCGATCCTCGGATGGGCGCGCATGCTGGGGGCGAAGCAATTGCCGCCCGATCGCGCAGAAAATGCGGTCGCGAGCATCGAGCGCAACGCCTCGGCTTTGGCGCACATGATCGACGATCTGTTGGATGTGTCCCGAATCGTTGCGGGCACTCTTCGGCTGGCGGCGCCGCAACCCGTCGATCTGGTCGCCGTGGTGCAGGCGGCGGTGGAAGTCGTCCGTCCGTTGGCGGCGACCAAGAACGTGCAGCTGGGGCTCTCACCGGATCTCCCGGCCATCGAGACTGTCAGCGGAGATGCGGGCCGACTGGAACAGGTGATCTGGAATCTGCTCACGAATGCGATCAAGTTCACCCCTGAAGGCGGACGTGTGAGTGTCTTCATCGGTCTCTCGAACGGCCAAATGGAAGTCAGGGTCGTCGATACCGGCCAAGGCATCAGTCCGGACTTTCTGCCACACGTGTTCGACCGCTTACGGCAGGCCGATGGCGCGACGACGCGGCGCCAGACCGGACTCGGGCTCGGGTTAGCCATCGCTCGGCAGCTCGTGGAGCTGCACGGGGGCACGGTGCAAGCGGCCAGCGAAGGGGTGGGCCGCGGTGCGACGTTCATTGTCCGCCTGCCGACTTCAGCCAGCGAGGCTTCAGGAGGTCAAGAGACCGCGCTCGGCGACCGACGGATCGCGGTGTCGACGGCCTCGCCCATGCCGAGCGTGCCTCGGCTCGATGGGCTGCGCGTCCTGGTCGTCGATGACAGTGCTGACGGACGCACGCTGACGTCCTTGATGCTGACGCAGGCGGGCGCCAGTGTGCGAGCGGTGGCGTCGGTCCAAGAAGCGCTTCAGATGCTCGGAGCGGAGCGACTCGACGTCTTGGTGAGCAATATCGGCCTGCCGGATCAGGACGGGTACGGGCTGATTCGACAAGTTCGGCAGTATGAAGTCGAGCACGGAGGATTTCTCCCTGCGGTGGCGCTGACGGGCTACGCACGCGCCGAAGATCGAGCACGATGCCTCGCAGCAGGATTCCAAGCTCATATCTCGAAGCCTGTCGAGCCCGCCGAACTAACGGCACTGATCGCGACCATCGCCCACCATCTGCGGGACACCGAACGCTAGAACCCCGACCGCGGTCGGAGGACGTGTGCCAACAATCGGAGCTGACGGTGGCCACC
>CAYPUQ010000536.1:0-3926 GCA_964413655.1 uncultured Solibacteraceae bacterium
CGCCGGGCGCCTGCGCGGGACACACGCCCGCGCCGCCCGCCAGCAGCAGGCTCGTCAGCGCGACCGCGCCCGCGACGTTACTCATCGGATACCGGCGCATAAATCTGATGGATGGTCACTTCGCCGGTTTCTTCATCCACGTAACCGGCTCGCATCGAACCCTGCATCCCCACGGCCAGCGTCACCCGGTCGCCGCCCGCGTGCAGCAGCGCCAAGCCCCGGCCGTCTTTCTGAATCTGAATCCGCGAGTCGTCGGCGTGGAGCAGCATCTCGGCGGTCTCCGGTTCCCACTCCCACATATCCGCCACAATCGCCGGTTCACTCGCGCTCGAATCCGGCGTCCGGAAATACCAACCGCCGAGCATGAGCACCGCCATGGAGGCTACCGCCGCGACCACCCGCCAAGGCGCATAGGGCCGCGGTTTCGGGGCCGGACCACTGACAATCCTGCCGGCCGCCAGCCCGAGGCGGATGTTAGCGGTCATCTCCGCATTCAGCCGCTCCCAGTCGAGGTCCGGTGGAGGCACGGTATTGGCGGCTTTCCACCCCTCGCGGGCTTCCCGGAACTCCGCCACCCGCCGCCGGCAACGCTGGCACCGCCCCAGGTGCAGACGTACCACGAGCCCGCGAAGGAACCCCAAATCCCGGGAGATTGACAGCGCCAGTTCGGCTTCGCCCGGATGCTTCATGCGGATCGCCTCCGCTCCAGGTAACGGCGGAACTTCACGCGAGCGTTGGCGATGTGCGACCGTACGGTTGCCTTCGAACAATTCAACTCCCGGGCCACTTCCTCGGCCGGAAGTCCTTCCACGTCGCGCAGGACCAGCGCGACCCGCTCTCGCTCGCTCAAGCGCCGCAAACCACCTTCCAACTCGGACCGCTGTTCGGCGCGGAGCACACTTTCTTCCGGGCTCTCATCCGGGGCCACCGCGAGCCGCTCGGGGATCTCTTCGTAATCGGCCCAGGAAATTCGTCCCTGACGGCGCAAAAAGTCGATGGCGGTGTTGGTGGCGATGCGGGATAACCAGTGCGCCGCCTTCGCGCCGTCGCGCAGTTGTTCGGAACGCTGGAGCGCCTTGATGAATACGTCTTGCGTCAGGTCCTGAGCATCGTCGGTGTTGCCGACGATCCGGTAGATCTGCAGGAAGATCCGGCGCAAGTTCGCGGCAATGAACTCGTTCTGGCGTTCGGCTGTATCCAGCGACTCGCGGACTACCGGCTCGAGAGTTTCGCTCATCGGCGTCTCAATCATTCCCCGCGACCGGACCAAGGTCAACACAAATCTCCTAAACAGGTTTGACGCTGACGGCCGCGAAACGTGCAAACTCACCCGCTCCCGCCGCCCGGAAAGCTTAACGGTGGCGGACGGTCGCGCTATGCTGTCATTATATGCGCCAAGTGGCCGTCGCCGGCATCGGAAAGACCCCGTTCGGGGCCTTTGCCGACTTGGACTTACGCGCGCTCGCCGCTCAGTCCGCGCGAAAATGTCTCGAATCGGCGGCCGCGCGGCCGGAGCAGGTGGAGGCGTTCTACCTCGGCAACTTCGCCGGTCCATCCTTCATCGGGCAGAGCCATCTTGCCCCACATGTTGCTGCATCCATTGGGATTACAGGCGTCGCCTGCACCCGGTTCGAAGCGGCCTGCGCTTCTTCCGGCGCGGCGTTCTTTCATGCCTGGTCGGCCGTTGCCGCGGGCGCGTACGACGTTGTTTTGGTGACCGGGGTCGAGAAGATGACGTCGCAGCCGACGCCGCGTGTGACGGAGATCCTCGCGTCGGCCGGCGATCTCGGCGGCGAGATCAGGGTCGGCGGAACCTTCCCCGCGTTGTTTGCGATGATCGCGCGGCGGCACATGTTCGAATACGGCACGACGCGCGAGCACCTTGCGGCGGTGGCCGTGAAGAATCACGCCAACGGCGCGCTGAACCCGGACGCGCATTTGCGCAAGACGATCACGATCACGCAGGCCCTAAACGGCCGTCCGGTGGCCGATCCGCTGACACTCTTCGACTGTTCGCTGGTGAGCGACGGCGCGGCTTCGGTGCTGCTGGTCCCGCTCGAACGGGCTGGCGAATTTACGGCGAGGCCGGTTGTGGTCCGCGGCATCGCGCAGACATCCGACTTTGTCGCGCTAGACGCCAAACCTTCCATCACTACGTTCGCGGCGGTCCGGGCCGCCGGGGAGAAGGCCTACCGCATGGCTGGCGTGGGCCCGAAGGATATCGAGTTCGCCGAAGTCCACGATTGCTTTACCATCGCCGAAATCATCGCGATCGAGGATTTAGGGTTCGTGCCGAAGGGCGAAGGCGGTCCGTATTCGGCCGACGGAAAAACCGCCCTGCGCGGCGAACTACCGGTGAATACGAGCGGCGGACTGAAGTCGAAGGGCCACCCGGTCGGCGCGACCGGCGCGGCCCAGATCTGCGATCTCGTGCAGCAGCTTCGCGGCGAGGCGGGCGAGCGCCAGCTCGAACGCCACACCCTCGGGCTCGCCCAAAACCTCGGCGGTTCGGGCGCCACTTGTGTTGTCACCATCCTGTCCATCCAATGAGCGAAGCCACCTTCCCGCCCGGCACGGTTTACACCGAGACCACCATTCACGCGGCTCCGGAGGCTTTCCTCCAAGACGCCCCCTACCAGATCGCCATTGTCGAAGCCGAAGACGGCCACCACCTCACAATCCGGATACTCGGGCCGAAGGATGGCGGCGAGGCAGTCGCGATTGGCGATCGCGTCGTATACGCCGAATCCCGCAACGGCATCCCTTTCTACCGGAAAACCGAATGAAAATTGCACAGCGCTTGGACCGCCTTCTCGTCGAAGGCGCCTTCGAGGTACTTGTGAAAGCGCGCGCCCTGGAAGCTCAGGGACGCAGCGTCATCCACTTAGAGATCGGCGAGCCCGATTTCGATACGCCGCGGCACATCCGCGAGGCCGCGAAACGGGCGCTCGACGAGGGCTGGACCCATTACGGTCCGACACAGGGCTACCCCGAACTCCGCGAGGCGGTCGCCGATTACGTCTCGCGCACACGCGGGATCACGGTTTCGGCGGCGAATGTTTGTATCGTCCCGGGCGGCAAGCCGATCATCTTCTTTCCGGCACTGGCCCTGCTCGAACCGGGCGACGAGGCCATCTATCCCAATCCGGGCTTCCCCATGTACGAATCGATGATCGCCTTTACCGGCGCGAAGCCGGTGCCGATCCCACTTATCGAGCGCCGCGGCTTCAGTTTCGACCTCGAAGCCCTCCGCCAGAGCGTCAACGACCGGACACGGCTGATTATCCTGAACTCGCCGCAGAACCCGACTGGCGGCGTGATTCCGGAGGAAGACCTAGTCGAAATTGCCAATCTCGTCAGCAACCGCGACATTATGGTGCTCGCCGACGAGATTTACACGCGGATCTACTATGGAGCCAAGCCGGCCTCGATCGCGGCACAGCCGGGCATGTTGGAGAAGACGATCATCCTGGACGGATTCTCGAAGACATACGCGATGACCGGGTGGCGGATGGGGTACGGCGTGATGCCCGCGCCGCTGGTGGAGGCGGTGAACAAGCTGATGGTGAACTCGAACTCCTGCACGGCCAGTTTCACGCAGCGCGCGGGGATCGCCGCTTTGACTGGGCCGCAGGACGACGTCGAGGCGATGGTCGCCGAGTTCCGGCGGCGCCGCGACGCGTTTGTCGCCGGGCTGAACGAGTTGCCCGGCTTCCGGTGCCAGGTTCCGGAAGGGGCCTTCTACGCGTTCCCGAATATCGAGGGAACGGGGATGAAGGCGAAGCCGCTGGCAGACGCGCTGCTCGACGAGGCCGGCGTCGCGTGCCTCGCCGGGACGGCGTTCGGAGCGTACGGCGAGGGGTACCTGCGATTCAGTTACGCCAATTCGTACGAGAACCTGATGGAGGCGCTGGAGCGGGTTGGCG
>CAYPUQ010000537.1:0-3924 GCA_964413655.1 uncultured Solibacteraceae bacterium
AAGGTCAAATCAAAGCCACGGCAACGTCCCGATGGCTTGGTCCTCGAGTGGCAATTCGAATGTCGAGCGAGCGCAGGTAAAGACTTCGCGCTTCGCTCTATCTTGCCTGCCGGACGAGGAGAAGGGCCAGGTTGTTGAGCGGCGCGGCCAAGCCGGGATGGGTGGCCTGGCGGCTGGTATCCCAAGCCCGAATCGAGAGGTGGTAACAGCGTTCTGCTTCGTAGTAATCCCCAGTATCTTTGATAAATGGCCCCCAGGGTTATTGAAGAGAGCTGCCCAGCGCGGATTGCCCGGGAGTAGCTTTGGACTGGCCGAGAGGGTGCCGAAGGATCTCGCGGGCGATGCGACAGTCTCCTCGTCGGGGCCAGGTTCTGGGCGGCGATCATCTCTCGCCCCAATCCTCCGTTGTGACCGCCATGAGCGGCCCAGAGCGGACCAGCGACAAACAAGCGTCGCCTCCGCTTCTGGGCCGCATCCTGGGGCTAAGTACGCTAATTGGCGCCTATTGCCGGACAGCGTGCCCGCTGACCATGGTGGCCTGCGGAGTGAGAACGAACCAGCGGATCTCTTTCCCGTTGTCCATCACCACAAGACGCTGCTCGACTACGATGTTGGAGCCCGGAGGATTGAGGTACCCTGTTCCCGTGCAGTCGGGATTGATGACGTAGGTTCCGGACGCTGCAACGTCCGCCCTCGCGCCCGCGACCTCCCCTTTGTAGCTGTCAACCTGCCTGAAGTTGCCTTGGCCGTCGAAGTGCCGGACGCCCACGCCCAGAAAATTCTCTGTCTGACCCGTGTATCCTCCAGGCACTGGCCTTGTGCCGGCAAGCGTGTATCCGTAGGAACCCTTGATGGTGACGTTGCTGCATCGTTTCGACGAGTCCTCATCGGCGGACAGGCCGGCCGTGAGAATCGCCACAAGCACGAGACCTCGGACGGTGTGTTTGCGCCAGTTTGAATTGGCGAGCCGGAAGCTGTTGTTCATCATGCTCCCTGTGTGTTCGTTTCTTAGAATCATCTGTATCTCCCTTTTTCGGTGGCCCAGAAATCCCAGCCACACTGTCGCAAGGTTACGGCAAAGGAGTTCCGGCCACAATGCAAGGAAGGTCAAATAGCCATCCGAATCTCCTCATACTCGAAGGCACTCATTCGATTCGTGTTGTACGCCCTCCTCATAAGGAACTCCCCGGCCGCGAACCCGCCGCCGCGGACGCCTGCGCTTGAGCCCCGCGCCGAGCGGCTACGATGCCGGCTCATAACTGGTACACTTGAGCCTTCGGCGCCCCCATGAACCGCCGGCCCACCACGACACCTCCCCGGCGACTCGTCTTCGGCCCATTCGCCTTCGACGACGAATCGGGAGACTTACTCAAGCACGGAGTCCGCCTCAAGCTGCAGGGCCAGCCGCTGCAAATCCTGGCCGCTCTCATTAGGCAACCCGGTCAGATCGTCAGCCGGGACGACCTTCGCCGCAAACTGTGGACTGACGGCAGTACATTTGTGGATTTCGATCATGGACTGAACGCGGCGGTGAACCGCCTTCGCCAAGTCCTGAGCGACACCGCCGACCAGCCGCGCTACATCGAAACGCTGCCCGGGCGCGGGTACCGTTTCGTTGCCGCCGTTCAGGACAGCACTCCATCGCCGGTTCTGGTGATGGCGCCGGATACCGCCAGAATCGAACCTGAGCGGCCCGAGCCGCCCGCAAGTCGGCAGGTGGAGAGGAAGGTGCGGCGGCTGTGGATGGTTGTGGCCAGTCTGATCGCGGGCGCTCTCGCCGGATATCTGGTGGCCAATCGGTCACACGCCAGTTTGAACGCGCAAGCGCTACGGTTCGGTATCCTGCCGCCGGAGGGCTTCGCCCTGGAGGCAGGCAGCAGCCGTCAAACCTTCGCTCTGTCTCCGGACGGCAGCCGCTTGGCGTTTACGGCCATGGATGCGAGCGGCCTGTTTCAAACGTTTATTCGCGATCTAGATGGGATTGAGTCGCGGCCGCTGGCCGGCAGCAAGGGATCTCATACGGTGTTCTGGGCGCCCGACGGACGATCTCTTTTCCTGACCCTGGCCGGCGCCTTGCGGCGCACCGCACTCGGCGACGATTCGTATCAGGTGGTCTGCAACACGCCCGCGCTCACGCTGATGGGAGCGTTGCTGGGCTCCGATATCCTGATCTCGGGGCGTTCTGCGAACTTTCTGGTCCCCGCGTCCGGCGGCACGCCGCGGCCTATTGAGGAGATCTATCAATGGCCCCAGGTCTTGCCGGACGGCAAACACGTCGTCTACACGTTACACGGTACTCGACCCAAAACTGGGGCGCCACCGCGCGCGTGTCGTCAAGTTCGGCGCGCCTGAAACAGCCAGAGACCTGCTGGAAACCGACTCCCGAGTCATGTACTCGCCATCGGTTTCGAATCCCGAAACCGGTTATCTGCTGTTCGTAAGGGCAGGCAATCTTCTGGCGCAGCCCTTTGACCCACGCTCTTTGCGCATCGAGGCTGAGCCGGTTGCCGTCGTGTCCAGAGTCTATTCCCTCTTTCCATCCGGAGCGGCCGATTTTTCGGTCTCGAACAACGGCATGCTCGCCTACAAGCGTTATGTGAGCCGGTCGCAGCTCGCCTGGGTCACTCGCCGCGGTGAGGTCGTAAGCATGATTGGTCCGGCCAACGTGAATCTCAAGCATGGACGCCTCTCTCCGGATGGGACAAAAATCGCCGCGTCGATCTTCGACGTGAACCGCGGCGTGAACGACATGTGGCTCATCGACGCCGCGACAGGCGCTGCCCGGCGGGTGATTCCGGGGCCTGGCTTGGTGGACAATCCAGTGTGGGCGCCGGACTCGGAAACACTGGCGTTCAGCCGTACCTACGATTCGCCGCCGAAGCTGTTCTTGCGCCGGTTAGGCGACCGCGACGCGGATGAGCCATTGCCGCCGGACTATTTCCAGGTCTCGCGCGATTGGTCGCGCGACGGCCGCTTCCTCGCATTCACGAACACGGGATTTGCGCAGATCGACAACGAACTGAAGGCGGATGTGTGGCTGATCGACATGGAACGGGGGCGAAACGTAGTTCATCTCATTGACACGAAGATAATCCCGCATTCTCTCCAGACGGCCAGTGGCTTGCGTTTACGTCGAACGAGTCGGGCCGGACCGAAGTTTACTTGCAGGCCTTCGAGGGAGGCGAATCCCCGCGTTTGCTTGGACCGCGGCATCTGGTGTCCCGGCACGGGGCCGCCTCGATCCGTTGGCGGCGGGACGGCAAAGAGTTGTTCTACCTGGCTGGGGACGGAAAGTTGTACGCGGTTTCGATCGCGTTCGGTCCAAAGTTAAGGATCTCGGAGCCTGCTCCATTGTTCTCGATGAGTACGGAAGCCAGAACCGCTCTCCATTCCGTGGTGGGTTTTGACGTGTCGCTCGATGGACAGCGCCTCCTGGTTCCTGTCGTCACGTCACCCGAGAAATCGGAAATCGTGGTGATCCAGAACTGGGAAGCCACCCTGCGGCGGCAGCGCGGCAACGTCAACTGAAAGCCGGCAACTTGCCTGAGATTCGTCTCGGCCCCGTGCCGGTCACGTCAACTCGAAATATTTATTCGCACTTGAATCAACCACTTACAGACCATCCTCCGCAGAACCCTTGTCGGCCCGTGCGAAACTGAAACCGTAGAGTCAAGCTACGTCTTCGCGCGGACCGGCTGAGACCCAGCCGCCCGCGCCAGGCCCCGCCGTCGCGCGGGGTTTTTCATTTTATCTGGGGCAGGCCCTTGGCCTGCGGCGGGCGCCCTCGCCCGCCAAAACTGAAGGAGAACTTCCAATGACTGAGAGACAACAGGAAACCTCGCGCCTCAACGGAGCCAAATCGCACGGCCCCGCCACCCCGGAAGGTAAACAGAAATCCGCGCAGAACGCGCGCAAACACGGCCT
>CAYPUQ010000538.1:0-3914 GCA_964413655.1 uncultured Solibacteraceae bacterium
GTTTCAGGCCAAACTGACCATCCCGGTGAAAGGCAGCGGCGTGCGTATCCCGTTGTCGTTGACAGCTTCGAATCGTACGGAGCTGATTCGCGAGAAGGAAGTCCGCGCGAACTTCGGGTTCACGTTCGATTTCGATTCGATCTTCGCACGCGCCTTCGGCCGCTGATCCGCGGCCGGCTCTACTTCGCCAGCCGGCGGACCATCTTTTGGCCGCGCGACAGCAGGTGGTCGCACTCGTCCTTCAGGCTTTGCGCTGCTTGGCCGAAACGGTCGGCTTCGTTCTCAATCTTGTCGCTCATCTTGCGCCGTAGCCGGCGGCCGGACAGCGGAGTGGTCAGTACCGCGACTGCGGCGCCGATCGCCGCGCCGGCCAGGAAAATACCAGGGCCGCGGCTGTTGCCGTTCTTCGTCATACGTTTTGCCCTCCCTTCCGGAGAATTGCGGATTTGGGGAAACATCCCCCTTCTTTTACGATGCACCTAACAGGCCATTGGTCTCAAACCCGCAAGAACACTTGCCTGGGCTGTCGATTTCACCGCATCCTAAAAGAAGAACATTGAAAAAAATTCTTGGCATCGTCGATCTGCTGAAGAGAACGATCCAAGCCAGTTCGAGGGACCGGACGCCGCTGTTGGCGGCCGCGATTGCGTTCTACACGGTGCTGTCCCTGGCGCCGTCCCTGCTGGTGGTAGTGGCCGTTGCGGGAACGTGGTTCGGCCGCGAAATGGCCCGAGCCGAAGTGATTGCGGCGATTGAAGGGGCAATGGGACCGGCCGGCGCCCAGATGATCTCCGACGTCCTCCAACGGGTGGAGGAGCGCAGCTCGATGGCTACGGTAGCCGGCGTGGTGTCGATGTTCTTCGGCGCCACGGTGATGTTCGCGGCGCTCCAGGACAGTCTGAACTCGATCTGGAAAGTGCCGCCGCGGCAAGGGGGCTTCGTCCGCGATTTTCTGGCCAAGCGGCTGGTGTCGTTCGCGGTAGTGCTCCTGCTCGGCCTGTTGTTGTTCGCCTCGCTAATGACCGGCGCCGTCATCGCGGCGGCCGCGCGGATGGCGCCCGCGTCCCTGCCGGCCTCGTCGCTGCTGCTGCAACTGGCGAACCTCGTCTTGTCAGTCCTGCTGATGACCGTGATGTTCGGAGTGATCTACAAGATCCTGCCGGACGCTCATATCCACTGGAGCGACGTATGGGTGGGCGCCGCGTTCACCTCAGTGTTGTTCACCTTAGGCAAGACGCTGATCGGTTTGTACCTCGGCTACTCCAGCCTCGGCTCGGCGTACGGCGCCGCGGGCTCGCTGGTGGTGTTTCTGATCTGGGTCTATTATTCGGCGCAGATCTTCCTGGTCGGGGGCGAGTTCACCCATGTGTACGCGGAGACGCACGGCAAGTCGATCACGCCGAAGACGGCTCCGCTGCCGGAACCTGAAGCTCCGGTGTCAAATCAGCGCGTCGATTAAGCCGCCGAGATACTCGTCGTCGAAAACACCGATCCGGTGCAGCATCGGATCGTACCAGCGCCAGCCCCGGTCGCGCTGATCCACGACATAGAACAACTGGTGTTCCTGCACTTCGTCGCGTTCGATCATGTCCTGGTTGAACCAGCGCACCGAACCGTAGAGCGTGTAGGGCTGGGCGATCTGCTCGGACGAGGTCAGCGTGTCGGTGCATTCGAAAGAGATCTGGACGATCCGCCCGTTGACCTGAATCTGGAAGAGGTTCAATTGCTCATCGTGAAACGACTGGGCATCGAAGGTCTCGGGGCTCAACACCAGTTGGACGCCCTCGGCCAGCGCATTCAACTCGCTTACCAGTGCGGCGCATAGCTCGTACAACTCGCAGGCCGCACGGCGGCGCAGCGCCGCGATTTCAGTCGCCCGCCGTGTACGGGCCGCGTCCTGTTGCGCAAGGCTGCTGAGGCGCCGGGCGAGTCTGCGGAGACGCTCTTCCTTCATGCGGGATTCCAGCACAGTATCGCACTCCAAGGGCGAACCGGCGGCCGTGCTGTAGGACAATGGCGATAGATCCAATGGCTTCCACACCCTGGTATCGAAGCAACGTGGTTTTGCTGGTGGCAGCGGTCCTGTTTCCACCGCTCGGGATTGTGCTGCTGCTCATTCGCGGCGACATGCGCATTTTGCCGCGCGTGCTGGGTGCGTTGCTGGTGGCCGCCTTTGGTGTGGCCCAACTGTTCCTCGTCTACGGCCTGCGGATGGAGTTGGATGGAACCGGCGCGCGTCCGATGTTCAGCTTTGGCGGACGCGATTCCCGTGACCGCGCCGTAGAGCGGAGCCGCGCCGAACAGCGTACCGAAGAAGCGCCCGAGTCGCCCGCGCCGGCTGCGATACCGCAGGTTGCCGTTGAAGCTGTGACGCCTGCGGTGGAAACGGCCGCCGCCCCCGCGGCGCGACCCAGGGATTACTGGTCCGACTTTCGCGGTCCCAATCGCGCGGGCGTTTACAGCGAGACTCCGATCCTGACCGACTGGCCCACCGGCGGACTGCGCGAGTTGTGGAAGCAGCCCATCGGCGGAGGCTATGCTTCGCTTGTGGCCGCTAACGGAGTCGCGTTTACGATCGAGCAGCGCCGCTCCCAAGAGGTGGTCGCCGCCTACGACATCGCGAGCGGCCGCGAACTCTGGACCAATGCCTGGGAAGCCGACTTTCGCGAGGCGATGGGCGGCGACGGGCCGCGCGCGACTCCGGTCTGGCACGACGGCAACGTCTATGCGCAGGGGGCGGAAGGAGAACTGCGGTGCCTCGATGCCGCCACCGGCCGCGTGATTTGGAACAAGAACATTCTGACCGACAACGGCGCCGCGAACCTTCAGTGGGGCATGTCGAACTCGCCGCTGATCGTCGACGAGAAGGTGATCGTCACGCCAGGCGGCCGCGATGGGCGTTCCGTGGTGGCCTATCACAAGGACACAGGCGAGCGAATCTGGCAGTCGCTCGACGACAAAGCGGCCTACACCTCGCCGATGCTTGTCACGCTGGGTGGCAAACGCCAGGTGCTGGTAGTCACGGCGAGCCGCGCTGTCGGCCTCAATCCGGAAGATGGCGCGCTGCTTTGGGAATACCCGTGGACGACTGCCTACGATGTCAACGCCGCGGTGCCGATTGTCGCCGGACCCAATCGCTTCTTCATCTCGGCCGGCTATGGCCACGGCGCGGCGGTGGTCGAACTTGCACCCAAAGGCGAAGGTTTCGTGGCGAAGACGGTCTGGTCGAACATCCGCATGAAGAACAAGTTCAACCCTTCGGTATTGCACGAGGGGCATGTGTACGGACTCGACGAGGGGATTCTCGCCTGCGTGAACATCGATACGGGCGATCAGAAATGGAAAGGAGGCCGCTACGGTTACGGGCAGTTGCTGCTGGCGGGCGAGCACCTGATCGTCATCACCGAAAACGGCGACCTCGTGCTCGTGAAGGCCACACCGGCACAGCACGAAGAGATCACCCGGTTCTCGGCCATTAGCGGGAAAACCTGGAACATTCCGGCAATCTCGGACGGTGTGCTGCTGGTGCGCAACACATCCCAGATGGCGGCGTTCCAACTGGCTCCGTAACCGTCATCGCAGTCCGCCGCTTTTCCATTGTGCGGCTAAATGGTGGGACGCCCAGTAGGCCAGCGCGAGAATGGTCAGCGATGGGTTGAAGCCGCCGTTGGTGACGTGGACGCTGCCATCCATCACGAAAACATTCGGCGTTTCGTGGACACGGCAGTAGCGGTCCACCACCGACGTCTTCGGATCGTTGCCCATGCGGCACGTGCCGGCCTGGTGCTGGCCGCCGGTAGTCCCCAAGCCCGGCAGCGTATTCCACGTCTCGACCGCGCCCGCCGCGCGCAGCCATTCGGCCGCGCGTTCCGCAATGAACCGGCCGATCTCGATATCGTGCGGGTGACGCTTCC
>CAYPUQ010000539.1:0-3906 GCA_964413655.1 uncultured Solibacteraceae bacterium
AACCGGGATCTCCCAGTCCTCGATGACACTCCGAAGACACAGGTGGTGGTCCTCGTCGGCCGGCGGTGTCCAGTTGAAAATAGCGGGCTCCCAGTCGCCGTTGGCCACCGAAGGGATGACCACCGAAGAGTGCTTCTGGAAGGCAGCGTCACCCCCGCCAGCCGGGCTCTTGATTTCGAGCCGGACCTTGACGTTCTCCGCCGTCACCTCGCCCTTGCCCTTGTTCCAGACGCGCGCGACGACGAAATGGTCCTCGCCGGGACGCACCGTTTCCCCCTGGTCGAGCGGCTCCCCTTCCGGATAGAGTCGCGGAACGGCGGGGTCGTCGTTATCGCCCTGGAAATCGACCCAGATATCCGGACTCTGCCAGTTCGGCACATGATCCGTGAAGGTCAGGTCGATATAGTCGGCTTGCTCCACTCTGGCCCGGACGTGGAAGACGTGAACCATGCCGTAAGGCCGCGCCACGTCGAACTCGCCGGCGATCTCGACCGAGACGCCCTTGGCGGGAAGCTCTGGAGCCGCGGCGAGGTTGAACGAGTCGCCGGTTGTGGTAAGCGCGTTGTGCGGAGTGAGCCGATGCACCTGTCGGCGGAACTTGTTGTTCTTGCTGTAGCGGGTATCGTCCTCCTTATCCAGGCAGTTGGTGATCAACAGGGCGGGTTCGGCCGGGAGGGTTTGGCTGAACCGGATGCCCCGCTGGCGGGCTTCGATCAGACCGAACTGCGCGCCGTCGCCGCCCAGGTCGATGCGCATAAGCTGCCGGATGCCTGGGGCGCCGGGTGGCGCTGCCGCCTGGACGGCCGCTTCCATACCGTCGTCCCAGAACTCCACCGGCACCAGCAGCGCCTCGCGGGTAACCGGTCCCGTGGAACTGGGTCTGGGCACCTTAACGATGCGCGATTCCGGAATCCAGCCCGAAACCATCTTGTGATAGCCGCCCGGGTGGGACTTGCTCCCGCTGTGGTCCATGAAGTCCCAATCTTCCAGGTAGAGCAGATCGTCGCGGTATCCGGCTTGCGGATACTGGTCGGCATAGCCGATCGAATGGCCCAACTCGTGGATGGCCGTCGCGTTCTGGGCGAGGTCGCCGAGCAACGTTCCGATGAACAGACTCTGCACCTGGATGTCCTTGTTCGGCTTGTACTCCGCGGTCATATTGCGTGCGAACATCCGCAGGCCGGCGACATCAGGCGCCGATGTGGACCAATTTGAACCGGCCGGCAGTCCGGCCGGGGGTGGCAGTATGAAAGCGAAGAAGATGGACGAGTAGGGGGCCAGTTGATTGACCTCGCCGGCGCCGCCGATGCGGTCGAGGACGGCGGTAATGACGTCGTTTAGCATGTCCTGAGAGTCGCGCAGCGCATTGGCGTCGTCGCGGTTGGTGTCGCTGCCATCGATCGCCTGGGCGTCGTTGAAGCCGAGGTGGTTCAGGCCGGCTGGAGTGCCATCGCGGCGGATGTTGGCGTTCTTGCCGCCATATTCATCGGCCAGCAGGAAATCGGTGGTCAGTAGGTTCGAACTGTAGCCGACCGTCGCATCCGCGATCTGATAATTGTCGAGTTGGAATCCGGCGTCCGCCTGCGCGTCTTCCAAGGTGCGCTTCCAATAGGCGGCCATGTCGGCTTCGTCCCCGGGAATGGTAAATTGGCCGCGCAGCACGTTGTTGAATCCGATCTTCTCCAGACCGTTCTGGGCGCTCAGGTTCAGTCGCGCCTTGCCCGCGTTGCTCGCGGAGAAGCGAATGTTGACGTGCAACTCGCCAAACTGCTGGTCCTTGCGCCGCACGCGGCGGCATTCTACCGCGGTAACCCGCTGGCCGCCGCCGGGAACGCCGGCCGCGTTCTCGGCCGCGGCGATGGCATCGAGTAGATACTCCGATAACTCGTTAAGCCGGGTGGCGAGAGTCGCTTCGCTAAACGCGAACGACGCGGCAGGAAACTGCACGGCGAGGTTGAACGTCGACCCATTGCCCAGCGTTGCGGTCATGTTTGCGCTGTCCGGCCCGGCGAAGCTCACGGTCGGAAAGGCGTCGTAGGCCGCCGCCGCGGCGAAGGCGAAGGTGGGCACCGAAATGGCCGTCTCGGCCCCCTCGATCGGATGAATGATGAGGTTCATCGATTCGCTGCCATCCAGGTACAGATCGTGCGAGCCGGCGCCCAGGTTCTCGGTGGCCCGAAGGCCGCCGGGCTCGAATGGCGGGTAGAAATAGCTGCGCATCTTGCGCGGCAGTTCGATCGGCTTGCCGGGCGCCCATGCGGTGTAGCCCATGAAATCGAACTTCATATCGAGGTTGTCGTAACTGGCCTCGGTGTAGTAGGCCTTGTACTCCTCGAAAACGTTGTCGTACGTGAAGAGGCCAACCTTGTCGACATTCGCTTCGCTGTAGGACTGGCCGTTGTCGACGATCGGGACCATCAGCACGCGCCGCTCCCCTTGGAGCGCTTGGGCCGAACGCGGCACTTGCAGGTTGTTTCTACCCACGAATGTGATCTCGCTGGTATCGGCGGCGATCGAGACTTTGGCAATGGGGTTCGCCGCACCGGGCAGCACGCCGAGATCGAGCGCCTCCCATGTCTCGCTGCCTCCGTTGAACGCGACGATCCGTTCCGTGTCCGGCGCCGAGGCCAACAGCGCTCCCTCCGGCGGCAGCGAGCGCTGGCCCACCACGCGCAGTGTATTGCTATCGAGCAGGGCCAACCGGCGGGCGTTCTGGCTGCGAGCGAGCAAGAATCTACCGGCGCGAACCAGGCTGCCGATGGGGAAGTCGAGCCCGGCGTCGCATTCGGGCTCGGTGGGGGTACAGGGGACGTAATGCAGCCGGCTTCCGACCGCTATGACCTTGCCGCATGGTTGTGGAAGCGTCACCGAGCCTGGACCGCAAGGCCGCCGGCCAGGGCCGGGTGGGTTGGGATCGGGCAGCGGAACGCTCGAATCGGGGGGCCCGGTTGGCGTTCCGGGATGGTCGGGACGGTCCGGCTTACAGCGGCACCCGCAACCGCAGCCATTGTAGCCGCCGCCCGGATGGTGTGGATCTGGAACCTCTGGTCGAGGTTGCGGCGGGTCGGCCGGTGGCAAACCGATGCCGCCTTCACAGGTGCGGGTCACGGGGATTCCGTGGACCTGCCCGGAGGAGCGGTCGGTGGCTACCAGCAGCGAGGCATCCGGCGACACGGCGAGATTGAGATTCGCGGTCTGCACGGGGTACGACGCCACGCGCAGTCCGGTCATCCAGTCGATGCCAATCAGTTGCGCGGCGCTCTCGGCGGTGGCGGCGACCGTGGTGAATACGGTTCGGCCGGCGGCCGCGATCTCCTGGACGCGTCCCGGCAGCTTTCCGATCGTGTACAGCCGGCCTTCATGGGCAACAGCCAAGTGGGAACCTTCCCGCTGCCTCATCACCACCGCGACCCGCTCGCGGTCCAGAGCGGTGGCATGAGTGAAGGCCACCTCCGAACGCGCCAGCCAAAGCAGTTTGGCGCGTAAGCCCTCCTCGTGTTCCGTTAGCTCGTAAACACGCAGTTGATTGCCGTCTGCCACGGCCAGCCGAGTACCTTCCCGGAACAGCACGGCCTTGGGATCGGACGATTGCGGCGGCGGGATGTCCGCAATGACGCGGAAGCTTCCGGGCGGTGATGGACGGCGGGGCGGCTTGCCGTTCGGATCGTCCTTGCCCGGCTCGCCGGGTGGGTAATTCGGATCTTTCTTGAATGTCATCGATTCTCCCCTTACCTGCTGCTGGTATTTCGGCACGTTGACGCGCACCATTGCCAGTATGGCACCCCTTTGCACTGCATAGCCCTTACAAAATTGCTACATTTTTCCTACAGCGCTGCTCGAGTTGGGGATTCAATTCAATGAGTTACGTCCAGGCAAGGAAGGCCTCGCAGTATCGTCTTCAATGCG
>CAYPUQ010000540.1:0-3902 GCA_964413655.1 uncultured Solibacteraceae bacterium
TAGCTAGAAACCGAAGCGGAGCCCAAACCGGATCTGGCGTTCGTCGACAGCGCTCAACACTCGAAGGAAGTTCGGATTGGTAACGTCTGTCGATGCAAATCCAGTCGACAAGCGGCTGTTGGTGAAGTTGTACGCCTCCGCGCGGAAAGTCATGACGGCCCTCTCAAAGAATCTGAAATCCTTGCTAAGCATCACGTCGTGGCGAAGACTCCCTGGGTTACGCAGACTATTCCGGCCCATCGAGCCGAATCGCGGCGCCTGGCCAGGAGCGACAGCCGCAAAGGCGCTCGTGTCGTAGAACGTTTTATCGCCGCCGATCCCTTCGGGACGGGCTACGTCAGCCTTCACCTGATCCGGAGTCTGCGCGTTCCCAGGCAAGTTGAGAGTGCCACCGGGAGCGCTCGGGGTAAAGGGCGTGCCCGTGAACGCAGCGGTAATCCCGTTGATCGACCATCCACCCACCACGTGCTTGATCGGTCCGGTCGAAGCAAATTTCTTACCTTCGCCGAGGGGTAGCTCATAGACGTACCCCATCTGGAACACCTGGGTGCGATCATACCCGGCAGTGGCTCGGTTACGGTGGAAGGCCGGGCCCCAGTTGTATGTCACGCCCGCCCAGCCTTCGTCGTCGGTCATGTTGATCGCCTTGGACCAAGTGTAGGCGCCTTGCAGCGTTAATCCCCTCGCTTGGCGGCGAACGGAAGTCTGCAGAGCGTGGTAGTTCGAGCTCAAGTAGCCGTCCCACATGTTTGTCGCGATATTGCGGCCGAAACGCGCCGAGTACGGCCGCCCCGCGTTGCCGGCGCCGAGAATTTGCCCGGAGTTGATGTCGCGATCGGCGGACTGGTGCGTGGCCTGCGTGCCGACGTAGGCCACGGAGGTGACCAGCGCGCCTGGCAGCCGCCTCTCCAATGTCAGGTTCCAGCTCTGAATGTAGCCGCGGGTGATTTGACCCGGATAGGGGCTGCGCATAGCCGCCACCGCGGGCAACTCGACTACGCCGCTGGACAGGTCGGGGCCTACGATCGGCGGAACGCCTTCGGCCAAAGACCCACTTGATACGTTTAAGTTGGCGGCCGGGAAGCTGAAGCTCACCGTGAGCGGGTACATCCCCTGGAGTGGGCGCGACCACGGCAGCGGGCTGTAGTTCATCCCGTACCCAGAACGAAGCACGGTCTTGTCATCCAAACGATAGGCCAGGCCAAGGCGAGGTGCGAACAATTTTCTGCTTACCGAGAAGCCATTGTTGCGGGGAATGTTGCCGCGGCCTCCCAGGTACACCAGATTCGTTTCCGGATCCAGCCGTTCGACACCCTTTCCGTTGGATCGGCCAATCAGCGGATAGTATTCGTAGCGCAAACCGGCGTTCACCGTAAATTTGCGCGTCACTTGCCACCGATCCTGTGCATACCAACCGAACTGATACTCGCGCCCCGTTAACATCACGTGCTGAATGCTCTTCTGAATCTGATGCGGCAATCCCAGCAGGAACGCCGCGTACCCGTTGAAGTTATTGAAGGAACCGGTGCTGGTCACGCCGCCGTTGAAGTCGAAACTGCCGCGCGGCCCGAAGCCCAGGTGCGGCGACCAGTGCGTCATTTTATGCAGCACCCCGTCAAAGCCGAAGGCGAGGTTGTGCTTGCCTTTGATCCAACGCAAGGTGTGCGTGGTGGTGTAGCTCTCCTCGATTCGATCGAGCGGCATCCAGCCGGGAACGCCAAAGCCGGTATAGCCGTTAATGTTAATGTTCGGAAATCCCTGCTGACGCGGGTCCGGTCCGCCGAGGCCCGGAATGCCGAGGGTCGAGGAGAAATCTTTCCCGAAGTCCTGGCCGCGCACAGTTTGATCCATACGCTGGAAGCCGAACACGCCGTCAATCAGCAGGTTTGAGGACAGTGTATAGTTGTGTCCGACCGAGGTGTTCTGAATGCGCGTGTCGCCGAAACCCGGATCGGCGCCGGGCGACGGGCCGACGCCGTCACCGAATATACCCCGGCCACCCACGAGGGCGTTCATAATGCCATAGCGGCCCCAGATCATTTGATTGGCACTGCGTTGATAGTTGATCTTCGCATCATTGTAATCTCGGTTGAATTGCGGCGTCGCGCCGATGGCGAAATTGTTCAAAGGTCCGGCGATATTGGGCTGTGGATAGAAAGCTTGGATACTCTGCGCGATCGGGCTGATCCGGCTGGCTGGAATGATGTTGCCGGGGAACTGCATTCGACCCGTACCTGTAAGGGTATTCCCTGTCAGGGGATCGAAGATCTCCCTGCCCGTAGCCGAGAAATTGCCGGCCCGGATGTCGTCCGTCGGCACTGAATAGCGGCCAAATGCACCGTTGCGCTGCTTGGTATTGTCATAACTGTAAAAGTAGAACAACTTGTTCTTCACGATAGGGCCGCCGATGGTGCCGCCGAAATTGTTATAGATGCTTACCGGCTTCACTGTGGTGGGCGTGAAGAAGAAGTTGCGCGCGCGAAGGCGTTGGTTGTCGTGGTACCAGAATGCGCTGCCGTGCAGGGTATTGGTGCCTGACTTGGTCACGAGTGTAATCGCCGCGCCGCCTGCCATTCCCTGTTCGGCGTCGCCGGCCGTGGTAACGACATTGACGGTTTCCACCATTTCGGCGGGCATCACGTAACCGGCGTGGTGCGGCAGCCATACGTTGACGCTGGCGGCGCCGTCGATCCGGGTCACGTTGGTGCTTGCGTTTGTACCATTGACGTTCGTGCGCAGCGAACGGGCGGGCGTATCCGTGACCGCGTTCTGAAACGAGGCCGGCGTCGCGCCAGGCACTAGATTGATCAGACTCTGATAGTTCCGGTAGCCGGGCAACGGCAGATTTTTCACCAGATCCGCGCGGAGTTCAGTGTGTGTGTCGGCTTTGTCGGTTTGCAGTTGCGTCACATCGGCGGACACTGTTATCTGCTCGGTCAGCGAGCCTACCTCCATCACGAAGTTCACCCGGCTGACGGTGTTGACCGTTACAGCAAGATCGATTCGCGACTGAGTTTTGAACCCTGTCAAAACGGCTCTGGCGTCATAGGTTCCGGCGGGGACGTTCAATATCGTGAACGAGCCACTGGAGTCCGTCACCGTTTCCAGCGTGAGGCCCGTTCCCTTGTTGGTGACGGTCAGCTTGACGCTTTGCACCGCGCCGCCGGAAGCATCCTCTACGAGGCCGACCACGGTTCCATATAGCGTTTGCGCGAATACGGGTTCCTTCGCGATAAACAAAGACAGCACGGCGATCAACGCCATGCGGAGAGAGCGGTGAGGCGAAATCGTCATCAGAACTCCTTGGGGGCCGGAACGTCCCAGTCGATAGATCGCTCTAGCATATACCAGTCTGAGGCTCAGTGGCGTCACGTCTTCCTGCGAGCACCTGCGAGCAGAAGGAAGCTGAGGTTTCCGAAGCAGCGTGATACCGTCCGACACGCAATGAGACGCGCGGGACGCGTGATCGCAGCCACGCGCTTCTGCGCTTGATGGGCAGCACTTTCCGTGGGCGGTCGCACCGGCAGGGCGGAGAGCACTGGGGCTTCTGCAACCGTACCCCGCGCAACGCCGCCGGGCCGATTCGTGAGCGCCGGCGCGCTCCGTATGGTCACGAACCTGGATCTGGCTGAATGTGCCGTGGTTCGCCGCCCTGCACCCACGTCGCAATAAGTGAGCATTCCGAATGCTGAAGCCTCTGGATCAGTCCTTCGAAAGCTCGCGGCGCATGCAGTCGCCAGGATCTCCACTGCCTCCGCATCGTCGGTCTCCGAACGGTGAAGGTCCCCGAAAGAACTTCTGGTGCGGTCGCTCGCCCCTTGGCGAGCGTCTCGCGAATCTCGCAACTAAGTCATTTGTTTGCAGACTCTTATGGGAGTCATTCCGCGTATCCGCTTTCACCG
>CAYPUQ010000541.1:0-3868 GCA_964413655.1 uncultured Solibacteraceae bacterium
GAAATGACAGGGGCGAAGCCGAGCGCCACTTCACCGAACTCGCCGCCCATGTCAGAATGGAAAGTTCAGTTCTACAGCACCTTTTCATCCGCACAGGAATAATACTAGACATGGAAATCGTCAAAATCACTGGAAGAGAGATTCTGGACTCACGCGGCAATCCGACCGTGGAGGCCGATGTCACGCTGGCGGACGGCAGCATGGGCCGCGCTGCCGTGCCATCCGGCGCGTCGACGGGCGAACACGAAGCCGTCGAGCTACGCGACGGCGACAAGGCGCGTTACCTGGGCAAGGGCGTGCAGAAAGCGGTTGCCAATATCAGCGGCGAGATCTTCGAAACGCTTGCGGGCGCGGACGCGACCCGGCAGGCCGAGATCGACCGACAAATGATCGAACTCGACGGAACCCCGAACAAAGGCCGGCTGGGCGCCAACGCGATTCTGGCCGTATCGATGGCGGTGGCGCGCGCCGCGTCGTCCTCGCAGGGGACGCCGCTCTATCGTTACCTCGGCGGCGTGAACGCTTGCCTCCTGCCGGTACCGCTGATGAACGTGCTCAATGGCGGCGCCCACGCCGACAACTCGGTGGACCCGCAAGAGTTCATGATTGTGCCGCACGGCGCCGATTCCTTCGCGACGGCGATCCGGATGGGATGCGAGGTGTTCCATAATTTGAAGTCCGTACTGAAGAAGCGCGGCTACTCGACGGCGGTCGGCGACGAAGGCGGCTTCGCGCCGAATCTGAAGTCGAATGAGGAGGCGATTGAAGTCATCCTGGAGGCGATCGGCAAGGCGGGGTTCAAGGAGGGAGAAGAGATCAGTCTCGCGCTCGATCCTGCCGCCAGCGAATTCTTCGACCCGGACAAGAAGAAGTACGTATTCAAGAAATCCGACGGCAGTGAGCGTAGTTCCGATGAGATGGCCGAGTTCTGGGCCGCTTGGGCGGCGAAGTACCCGATTCTATCTATTGAAGACGGCATGGCCGAGGACGACTGGAGCGGCTGGAAGACCCTAACCGAAATGCTTGGCGGTAAGATCCAGCTTGTCGGCGACGACCTGTTCGTGACCAACACCCAGCGGCTGGCGCGCGGAATCCAGGAGGGAATCGCCAATTCGATTCTCATCAAGGTGAACCAGATTGGATCGTTGACCGAGACGCTGGAGGCGATGGAGATGGCCGGCCGCGCCGGCTTCACGAACGTGGTATCGCACCGGTCGGGAGAAACCGAGGACAGCTTCATTGCGGACCTCGCGGTGGCGACGGGCGGGGGCCAGATCAAGACCGGTTCGGCGAGCCGTACGGACCGCCTGGCGAAATATAACCAGTTGCTGCGCATCGAGGAAGAGCTTGGAGAACTGGCCCGGTACGCCGGCCGCGCGGCATTCCGGCAGTAGCGGCACGACGGAACGGACTCGTTCCGGCGGCGATTTCATCGAGGGGAAAACGACATAAATGACGAAACTCGTTCTCATCCGTCACGGCGAAAGCACGTGGAACAAAGAGAACCGGTTCACTGGCTGGACCGACGTGGACCTTTCCGAAAAGGGCATCGAGGAGGCGCGCGAAGCCGGCCAGATTCTGAAGGCCGAGGGATATATGTTCGACATCGCCTATACCTCGGTGCTGAAGCGCGCGATCCGGACGTTATGGCTGGTGCTCGATGAGATGGATTTGATGTGGCTCCCGGTACGCCGGGCCTGGCAACTCAACGAACGGCACTATGGCGAACTCCAGGGCCTCGACAAGGGGGAGACGGCGGCGAAGTTCGGTGAGGACCAGGTAAAGATCTGGCGGCGCAGTTACGACATTCCGCCGCCGGCGCTCGATCCATCCGACGAGCGCCATCCGGGCCGCGATCCACGCTACGCCGGACTGCGGCCGGAGGAACTCCCGCTGGCCGAGTGCCTGAAAGACACCGTCGCCCGCTTTCTTCCCTATTGGCACTCCACCATTGCGCCCGACATCGTGATGGGCAAAAAGGTATTGATCGTGGCGCATGGAAATAGTCTGCGCGCACTGGTGAAGTACCTGGATGACATTTCCGACGACGACATCGTGGAGATGAATATTCCGACCGGCATGCCGCTGATTTACGAACTCGACGGCAACCTGACACCGTTGAACCGCTATTACCTGGGCGATCCCGAGAAAGTGAAGGCGGCAATGGAAGCCGTGGCGGCTCAGGGCAAGAAGAAGTGAGGAGCGTGCGAACGTTACAATAGTGGGCGAGGGATGCATCGCCTTGTAGTCGCCGCCCTTGCCTGCACCTTGCTGCCGGTAACAGCCGCGGAGAACAAACCGAAGCAGGAATCGGAAACCGCCGCCCCTGGGCCGTTTCCGCTCGGCTTTCTCGCGCAAACCGATTCGGCCAGGGTTCAGGTGAGGCCGCCACTCGCGCTTGGCCGCACTTCGGCCAGCGGTTCCACCGTTGCCGGCCGGACGGCGGTGGAACTGGTGAGTGTGGAGAAGGTGTGGGACCGCGCGCCGCACAACGCCTTCACGGACATTACCCGCCTCAACGATCGCTGGTTTCTCACCTTCCGCGAAGGCGAGAAGCACGTCTCAGCGGACGGGGCGATTCGCGTCCTCAGTTCCTCGGACGGGGAACGCTGGTATCCTTGGGCGCTACTGGATTACCCGGTGGCGGATTTGCGCGATCCCAAGTTGACCGTCGCGCCCGGTGGGCGCTTGATGCTGACTGCGGCCGGGGCCATGCATCCTCCATCGGATATCCGCCATAAGACGTTTGTCTGGTACTCGGGCGATGGACGCGATTGGTCGTCCGCTGAAGTGATCGGCGAGCCCGATTACTGGCTGTGGCGTGTGTCGTGGCGCCACGGCCGGGCGTACGGCATGGGTTACCAGACCGGGCGGGAAGAATCGGTGATCCGGCCCTATATGAGTCTCGATGGCCGCCGGTTTCAACCGCTGGCGCCCGTGGCGCTGGCCGAAGGCTCACCGAACGAGACATCCATTCTGTTCAACCGCGACGACACGGCGCTCTGCCTCGTTCGGCGCGAGTCGGGCTCGAGGACAGCGATGCTCGGGCGCAGCCGTCCCCCTTATCGCGGTTGGATGTGGGAGGACTTGGGCGTGCGTTTCGGTGGTCCGCACATGATCCGCATCCCCGACGGACGTATCGTCGCCGCAGGCCGCCTGTACGATGGAAAGCAGCGCACGTCGCTCTGTTGGTTGGACGAGGAGCACAACACTCTCGAGGAGTTCCTGACGCTACCGTCCAACGGCGACAGTAGCTACCCAGGCCTGGTATGGCACGATGATCTATTATGGGTCAGCTACTACTCGTCGCACGAGGGAAAAAGCAGCATCTACATCGCCAAGGTTCGAATCCCCTTCTGATGCTCGCCGCGGCCGTTCTGCTGGCCGCCTGCGCCTCCGACACCAGCAAGAAAGCCGCCGAGCCGGAGATTCCGGCCACTCCCACGAGGATCATCATGTTTTACGCGAGCCCGCCGGCGGTTGCTCCGGGCGACAGCGCTCTACTGTGCTACGGCGTGGAAGGCGCCACTGAAGTGAAGCTCGATCCCGAAGTGGAACCGCTGTCGCCGTCTTTGTCGCGATGCATTGAAGTGAGGCCACAACAAACGACGAAGTATACCCTCCACGTGGGCAATAAGGACGGCGGCCACGACATGAAGAGCCTCGAAGTGGCCGTGGATCCGCGGGCGAAACGCGTGCCGGCCACCCCGGCGCCGGCACAGCAGGGTCTCATCCTGTTCTTCGCGTCGAGTGCGGCGTCAGTGCCGAAGGGTGGCCCGGTTACGCTCTGCTACGGCGTGAAGGGCGCTTCTTCAGTTCGGATCGAGCCGAATGTACGCGCCCTGGAGGCCGTGGAAAAGAGTTGCTT
>CAYPUQ010000542.1:0-3853 GCA_964413655.1 uncultured Solibacteraceae bacterium
TACAGATTTGGCTCCAAGGTTCGAAGCCAGCCTATCGGCAACCGCAGATCGGGGCTCGTCTCGATGGTCAGCCCGTTGAATCCCTTCGCGGTGACCCCGGCTACGACCACCTGGTGGCGGCCGAGCGTGATTGTTCGGCCAATCACGCCTTCGTCCCCGCCGAACCGCCGCATCCAGTACGGGTAGCTGAGCACTGCGGACGCCGTCCCGGCAGCCGGCTCCTGATCCTCGGGCGTGAGCAGCCGCCCGTGTGCCGGCGCGGCGCTCAGCGCGCTGAAGAAATTCTCCGTCACGAAGTGGACCCGCGCCCGCTCCGTGCGCTCCCCCGCGGTGACATACATGTCGTGTTCGGCCCACGCCAGCAAATCCTCGAAACCCGAGACATGTTGCCTCCACGCTTCATACTCCTCGTGAAGGAAGTAACTGCGCGCCCCGAGCGGCTCGCGAACGGTCACCAATCGCACCAACCGCTCCGGATCGCGCACCGGCAGCGGCCGCAGCAACAACGCATCCACCAGGCTGAAGATAACAGTATTCGCCGCCACACCGAACGTCAGCAGCGCCATCACGCCGACGGTGAATAGCGGAGACTTCGATAACACCCGTGCCGCAAACCGCACATCCGGCCACATGCCGGAATTATCCCGCGTTGGGAATACGCCGTAGTAAGCGGCCAGCTTTTTCGCCATGTGGGGCGCCACAGACTCCGCCGTGCGCCGAATGCGGGACGCTGCGCCAGCAAGTGGAACGTTTCGCGGTCGTGGACCCGCCGTGCAGCAGGAAGGACTTCGAATACCAGGCGGCTAAGGATTGCGCCGTCCCCGGACGAACCATGCCGAATCTTACTTCGCGGCCAGGCTCTCGCTCGCGTCCGAAATGCTGGTCCGCCCGTCTCTGGCCAGCGACAGAAGTGCCTCCGCGATTTGGTTGACGGCTTGCTCCTCGCTCCGGCGGCTCGCCTCGCTGCGCGGCAGCGAGGCAAGGGCTACGTGAAGCAGCTCGTGGACTACGGTGAACTCCATGTCGTCCAGCATTTCGTGAACAGGCACGCGGTAGTCAGCAGCATCCATCACCCAGACCACGGCGCTTCTCTTTCGCTTGTCCCAGCGCACCATTCCGCGCGTTCCATGCTTGAGCTCACTCCGCCGGGTCATCACCCCCGAGATGCGCCAATCCTCCAGACCCAGACGGTGCCGCCACTCGTCCAACTTCTCGTCGACGAATCGCCGGGCCAATTCCCCGCGCTCCCGCACGCCCGGCGGCGATTCGGGCGGGCGAACATCCGCCGTCTCCGCCAACGCCGGAGCGAGCGTCCCGAATGCCAGCAGAGCCGCGCAAGCGCGCCGTTTCGAGGTCATGGCAACCTCCGGCGCCTCGCAGGCACGGTCCTCCCGCAATACACGCAATGAGTATACGGGCGGTCGCGGCGTACGGCCAATCGAAAGGTTGAATAGACCCCATAAGTTATTTCGTTCAGTCCCGGCTATTGGTGGTAAGATGCTCAGCAGGAGCGACGTCATGACAACGTTCGTGAAAGGCATCCTATGCGCCGGTGTCCTGGTGCTGGCCAGCGGCCTACCGGCTGAACAGGCTTCAAGCAGCTCTGCCGACCGGCTCTTCCGGGCGAAACTCGGCCGCAGTTCCCCGGCGGAAGAGGCTCGCCAGAAAGCCGAGCGGGAGAGCACGGCATATCGCGAGGAAAGGATGGCCGGCGCGGCGTTGGCCATTGACTGGAAGGAACAGTACTTCCAGGCGAAGTTCGGGCGAAGTACCCCGGCGGAAGAAGCCCGGCAGAAGGCCGAGCGGGACAGCACCGCGTACCGCCAGGAACCTGCGGCCGAGTCAACTGCCCCGAACTGGTTGGATCGATACTTCAGGGCGAAATTCGGCCGGAATTCGCCGGCGGCGGAAGCGCTTTCCAAAGCTGAGAGAAAATAGGCGGGCTACTTCCCGAACTCGATCGCCGTCTTCCCGCCCTCGCCCTTGTAGTCGAGCGTGAGGTCCTTGGGCTTGTGCTTCCCTTCGAGCAGGAAGTACAACTGCCCGCTGACCGGCTTATCAATCTCGCCCTCGGCCAGTACTTTCTTGTTCAGGATCGCCAGCGTCGGGTTCCCCTGCTTTCCGCCTTGCTCGTCGACCGACGCTACGGCTTCTTCCTGTACGGACGTGTTCCCCACGCCGGGCGACATGCCGGGTAGTCGCCCCGGCGGTCCACCCATGCCACCCCAGGCGGGTCCGCGATCCTCGGTCGCGATCGCGCCGCCGCCGACAGCGCGGCTCGATATCACCATCACGGCATCGCCCGCAAGCTGGCTCGGGTGAAATGCGCCGCTCCGCTGGCCGTCCTTGAACGACCGCAGCAGGAAATCGTCGCGGCTGATGCGGATCTTTTCGCCAGCTTTCGGAGTGATCGTGACTTCCAGAACCACGACGCCCTTGTCGAGTTCCGCGCCGACAACCTCGGTCACCGCCGCGCGGTCCAGGTAGGCCTTCGCTTCGATTGTCAGCTTATCGGTGGAAGCCTTGCCCGACGGAATCTCCTTGGGCGCAGCCGTCAACAGGGTGGCGACGAACGCCGCCGCGAAAATACACGTAATCCGGCACATAGCGTTCTGGTTGCATTATACACGCCCGCACTCAAGGCTGTGCAGGAATCGCCGTCAGTTGAGCACGCGATCCCAGCCCCAGCACACCCGCGATCTCATCCGTGCGCCGCTATGTCAGTAGTTCAGCGACAACACCGCCCAAAACCCTTGACGTCCATCGCCGGCTACATTACCATCGGAAACTGCCGTTGCATTGAACCTGAACTTGAGAACCTTGAGAGGAAACCATGATTCGCTTCACCAGAACACTCGCGCTCGTTGCGCTCTGCGGACTTTTCACCGCGGCCTCGGCGAACGATGACGACAACAAAGGTAACGCGAACTGCCGGGCCTTGCCGACTGCCCGGCAACTGAAGAGCCTGCTTGTCCAAGCCGCCGGGAGCCAGCAGCCGATCGGCGGGCTCTTCGAAGGAACCCGCATGTGGGCCGCTGTTGTCAACCGTGACGGAGAGATCTGCGCCTATGCGACCTCCACGGACGACCCAACGCAGGTCTGGCCGGGCAGCCAAGCCATCGCCAAATCCAAGGCCTACACCGCCAACGCCTTCAGCCTCGACGTCCTCCCGCTATCTACCGCCCGTCTGTATACCTTCACCCAGCCCGGCCATTCGCTGTGGAGCCTCGGCCAGTCCAACCTCTTCGATCCCGGCGCGCTGGCCCCGCCGGGCGGACAGGGCGGCGGCAACCGCAAGATCGCCGGCGGGCTCATCTTCTTCGGTGGCGGCGTCCCCCTGTATCGTTCCGGTAAGATCATCGGCGGACTCGGCGTCAGCGGCGACACGTCCTGCGCCGACCACGAGATCGCCAAGCGCGTGAGGAACCTGGGTGGCTGGAATCCTCCCGGCGGGGCGCTGGCGGATGACATTCAGTACTCCTCTGTTGACGGAGCATCCCCCTTTACGCACCCGCTGTGCCTGAACACGTTCCGCAACGGCGGCGCTCTGATCGGCACCGAAAAGAACGCGGAAGGCTACTGACCCTAGTTCAGCAACTTAACCTGACCTTAGGCGGCCACCAACCCGCCGCCCAAGTAACCCTGCCCGCTATCGGCCTGAGAAAATTCCGGTCCTCGGACGACTGGTGTTCAAGGACGACCGATGGCCGCGAGACGACTGCCCGCACTGTGGCTGAACTGGCGCGCCAGCCGGATTGCCGATCCGGTGCACCGCCTGCGCTACCTGCGCGCGGCCACTGCCCGGCCCGTCCGGCCACGGCGCCCGATCCCGATTCGCCTCCTCGCGGCGCCA
>CAYPUQ010000543.1:0-3852 GCA_964413655.1 uncultured Solibacteraceae bacterium
GTAGTAGTTAAGGATGAGATTGCGGTTCTCGGGAGTGAGCTGATCGAGACACCGCCGCAGACATTCCAGGCGAAGTTCCTGATCGCTTGCGAGTTCGGGCGGCATCGTCCGCGGCTCGGGCGCTTGATCCAGGGGGCGCGCCTCCTTATCACGTTCGCGGCTCCTTTCCCGAAGGAGCATGCGAGCGATGCCGATCGAATACGTCGTGATATCGTGGATCTCCTCCCCGGCGGCGATCTTCTTCGCACATCTGTTGATCGTCTCATCAGCGTATTCGTCAGGCGTTGAGCAGCCGCGCCATTCGAAGAGGCGTACCAGGTTGCGGCGGATCTCGAGATACCGCTTCCCGGCCGCATTGCGGTCCGGACCCAGCGATTCCAAGAGGGCATCAAATGCATCCTGAGTCAACGACCACTTCTGGCGCGGCGTCTCTGCCACCGGATCTACCGCCATTCTCCCTGCAGGGTATACGCCGCCCAGAAATAAGGTGCGTCCCACCCTTTCGTCTTCCACATTGCGGCCTGGGCATTCTTTAATGCGGCCGCCGGCCGCTCTCCGCGCCCCAGCATGCCTTCGTAAAACCGCTTCATCAGTTCCGCGGACGTGCGATCATCCACTTCCCACAGGCTCGCAATGACGCGCGGCGCGCCGGCATACAGAAACCCTCTGGTGAGCCCAATGAGTCCTTCTCCCTTGATTTCGCGGCCCAACGCCGTCCGGCACGCGCTGAGCACAACCAGGTCTGAGGCGAGCCGCAGATTGTAGATGTCGTACAGACGCAAAAACCCGTTCTGTGGCTTCCCCGTCTGGTCGACCAGTGAGAGCACGACGCCGGACAACTCCGGCCGCTTGCTGTTCAGCAAGCTGTGTGTCGCAAAATGCACGATCCGGTGCTGTCCAATATCCGGTCTCAAGACGGTCTCGCGACTGGCATCGAAATCGAGGGCCTTCAAGGTCATTTCGGGAGGCGCAAACCGGGCGATCTCCTCGGCTTCCTGGCGGCTGAACCGCAGTCTCACGAACTCCTGCACGCCCACTTCCGAAGCCGAGCGGAGCGCCTGGCCTGCCGCCTCGTCGCTGGCCGCCGCATTCTTCAAAGCCTTCTGTTGCCGCACGACCCTGGCATCGTCCATGCTGAAAACCGGGTCCGCCAAGACAGCCAGAGTCTTGGGAGCGGGTTTGCGGCCCGCGGTTTCTCGTCGGAGGGTCGCCAGCACGGATGCCGATGGCGCGCTGATGATCTCATGCTTCGCGATGAGCGGAGCCGCCTTCGCCGCATCCAATGCCGGTTCGGGCAGCGCGGCGAAAGGCAGGTACTGCAGGACGCCTTCGCCGACGATCACAATCCGCTTGCCTTCAATCCGAGAAGCCGCGGGCTCCAAGAGCATTCTGCTCGCCTTCATCGCCGCATCGAACCAGGCCTCATCGGACTGGCGCACGCGAGCCGCTCTCGAGGCTGGTGTCTCCTTCGCAAGCTTCCGATTGCGAGCGGTGAGGAGTTCGTACATTTTTGTTGCGGCCGACTCGATTTCGGCCCTCGGCGGCAACTCGAATACATCAATCGCGGAAGTCGATACTACCCAGAGAAAACTCCGTTCCGCTCCCAACGCGTACTCCAGCAGGACGGTATCTGAATCGAGAACCTCCGTCTGAATCTCCCTCAGACTAAGAGGCACAGGCCGGGTCAACGCGGCGTAATGCGGGCTGGTCTCGCGAATCCTGCTTTGTACCTGCTCGAGATTGGACGTGAGCGCATCCAGTTCCTTCGCAGCGGACGCGGCATCAGACTCCGTGTGCCTACCGCTCAGCAGCCGCATCTGCTGGTCGGCCTTTGCCGAAATCAGCCGCTGCAACTCCACTTCGCGATCGAGCAGCGCCACATCAACACCACGCCGGATTTCCACACTGATTTCACCGAGCAACTCGAGCAAGGAGCGGGCCCGTGCTTTCTCGCTCACGAATAGCGCGGCGGCGTCGAACCCGTCGTCCGGCCGCTGCGCGTGAAGGCGCATCAAGACATCGATATCGAGTTCTTGCACGTCGCGAGCCGTCGCAAAAAAGGAAGCCCGCAGCGCCGGGCTCGCCACGGCAAGACGTAACCACTCCAGGGCCGACTGCGCTTCCCCCGCGCGCTGGTGCGCTCGAACCAGGTCCCCGCGTGAGCGTTCCACGCGAGCCAATTCGGCCAGCGCCGCAGCTTCGCCGCTGCGATCGTGGATGGCGCGGCTTATTGCCAGCGCTTGGTCGAGATACTCCAGGGCTTGCTGGTGAACGCCTGCCTCGAAATTGAGCGCGCCGAGGTTCCTGAGCGTCCGCGATAGCATGTGGCGGTTCCCGTTCGTCCGGTGGATGGCCAGGGCGCGTTCGAAAAGATCGCGAGCCTTGTGCCGGTCTCCGATTTTCGCGTATGACTTCCCGAGATTATTGAGACTATTAGCCTCGCCATCTCCGTCCCCTGCCGCGCGGCGAAACGAAAGGGCCTCCTGATGCAGTTCTACGGCCTTGCGGTAATCGCCCAGGTCCGCATAAATCCCGGCGATATTGTTGAGGGCAGTTGCCACTCTCTTCTGATCCTTCACGGTCCGGAAGATGCCGAGCGCCTCGTTATACGTGTTCAGCGCGCGCTGACGATCACCCAGACTTGCGTACACCCAGCCGAGATTGTTCAGGTTGATTGCTACGTTCCAGCGGTTCTCCAAGTGCCGGTTAATCTCGAGCGCTGCAATGTATGCATTGAGCGCTTTCTGGTATGCTCCGAGCCCCGAGTAAACTGAGCCGATGTTGTTCAGCGTGACGGCTTCGCTCGAGCGATTCGCCATCTCGCGCTGAAACACGAGATTGCGTTCATGAATTTCGAGCGCGCGCTGATATTCACCCAGATTGTCGTAGGTGAGTCCGATGTTACCGGCCACCTCGGCGATCTTGCGCCCGTCCTGAAGTTTACGATAGACCGCGACCGCCTTGTCGAACTGAAGCAGGGCTTTGCGCTTCTCACCCATTCGCGACAATGTTACTCCGAGATTATTCAGGGCGTTTCCCTCGCCTGCGCGGTCGCCCGCGGCTCGCAATAATGGCAGGGCCTGCTCGTAACAGTCGACAGCCGTTCTGAGCTTTGCGAAATGCGTGTGAACTTCACCGACGGCCTCCAGCGCCCGGCCCTCTGCCATGCGGTCCTGAGTCGCCCGTGCGATTGAAAGCGCCTGAGTCGTGTAGTGGAGCGCCTTCTGCTGATCCCCTACCTGTGCATGGGTCAGACCGATCATGTACAGCGCGGTTGCGACCTCGACGTGAGCGCCGGCGGACTTCCAACTGGCTAAGGCGTGTTCGAAGTGGGCAATGCTCTTCAGCATCGGTTTCCGCGCATCCTGACGATAAGCGCTCATTCCATACGCGAAGGACCGGGCGCCGGCGATCCGCCTCCTGTGCCGCACGGTGGCGGCTTCGACCTGCTGCAACGTGATCTCGTAACGGCCGGGCGGTGCCTTCTCATCCGGGGCCGAGACCCGAACGCGGTAACCGCCGGAACGGCCGGCGACCAGTTCGCAAGTCTCCGTATCCCCGATGTCATGGGTATCGGCCGAAAACAATTCCTTGTCATCAGGCCCGAAGCACGCGACCGCTACGTTGACCGTGTGCTGTTTCACCGCGACTCGTGCATATTGCCCCGCGTCGAGGGTAAACAGATAATCGTGTGACTCCTTACCCGCAAGTTGGTGCTCGACGGGCTTGCCGACCGGCAGCGCTATCGCTGCCGCGAGAAAGATTGAAAGCCACATAAAGGAGGCGCAAGCTCAACCTGCACGGGACTTCGGTCCCGGCGAACGCCCAAAATTATACCGCCGTCTGATTCGC
>CAYPUQ010000544.1:0-3841 GCA_964413655.1 uncultured Solibacteraceae bacterium
AACGGTTTTGAACCGGCCAATCTTCTTGAGCGCGCACACGCAGCACCTTTTCAGATGCACTCATTTTCTTTTCGTTCGACACTGGTTCGTGCAGGAGGGTGAAGGCCGGTCGCCGGCTCGAACTTGGCGGTAAGACCAGCGGCAGGCCTTCACGCCAGCCGTGATTCTCTTTATCGCACTGCCGCTGGTGGATGACAAGGCTGAGCCGGGGTAGCCGGGATCAGTCTGGCACAGTTGCCGCGGCACTGTCCGTTCTGCGACCACGACAGCATCGTTGGACACGGACGACGTCGCAAGCAGGCTCACGACGACAAGCACGACTGGATCTGGGTGCGGCGTGGCCGGTGCCCGCCGTGCAAGAAGACCTTCACCGTTCTTCCGGTGTGGTCGCCGCCGTACGGCCATTACAGCTACGAGTGCCGCCGACAGGCGTGGGATGCTGTCGCGAAAGGCAACCCGGCGCCGCCCTGCCAGGACTCGACGCGCTTGCCCGATGATTCGTCGCTCCGGCGCTGGGCTTGGTGCAAGTTCATCAGCGTGCTGTGTGGGCTTGTCCTGTCGGTCGGGCCCGTGCGAGCAAACTTTTTCAGCGCCCCCACCATCCTTGCCTGGGATTTTCGGGCGGCCGGTCGTATTCTGCGCCTGGAGGCCAACTCACCATGAGTGCCCACGCCGCCGCCCAGCTACTCAAGCAGCAGATTCCGTTGTTGGATTACCTGGTCAGTCAACATTGGCAGCCCGCCAGGCGCATCGCTCGCGGGCGACTAATGGGACTTTGTCCGTTGCACGCTGACCGCCGGCCAAGCTTACTGGTGGATCCCGGCAAAAGCCTGTTCTACTGCTATGGCTGTGGTCGCGGCGGCGATGTCATCCGTTTCGTCGAACTCTTTCACAGAGTGCGGTTCGGAGAAGCGCTCGCAGTCCTCCGCCGTTGGTCAGTCGTGGGTTCGTTACTGAGCGACGTCGTCCACTTCTATCAGCTTCAACTGCAGCGACATCCAGAAGCGGTGGCCTACCTGGCACAACGCGGCGTGCACCAGCCAGAGTTGGTCGAACGAATGCGCATCGGTTATGCACCCGGCCGCTGCCTGCGCGCTCACTTGATGCACATGGGGTATTCGCTGGGTGATTTGCAGCAAGCCGGCGTGGTCACACGGGAAGGCTTGGATACTATGGCCCATCGCCTCATCTTCCCGCTTGAGGCCAACCTCTACGGGCGCAGCCTCGGCCAGGCCTCTCCGCATCGCTTCCTGCCGGGCGGCAAAGGTGGATTGTATGACTGGCAGAGCGTTCGCAACTGCCGCGAACTGGTGCTGGTGGAGGGCCTGTTCGATTGGGCGTCTCTCTGGCAGGCCGGCTTTCGCAACGTGACCTGTTCATTAGGCACATGCCTGAACGCCACGCAGTTTCATCAGTTGTGCGACGGCGCCACGCGTATCGTCTATCTGGCGTTCGACTCCGATTCCAACGGCAGCGGTCAGCGCGTCTCTCATCAGATTGCGCAACGCTTATGGGCCCGTCAGGTTCAAGCCTTCCCGGTCGAGTTGCCCGTTGGTCACGATCCCAACAGCTTCTTCGTCCACGGCGGAGGGGATGGGCATCAGTTTCAAACTCTCCTGGAGAGATCACGGCCATGACCTACGAGTTGGTCTACCGGGTCGGTCTCGGCAATGCGCAGAGCCCGTTTCGCGTGATTGTGCAGCCGGAAGGGCGCGAGGTGACTTGGATCAACCGCTTTCTGGACCAGTGCATGGTCCGCGGCTTGGCTTGGCACACGCTACGCGGTTACGCGTTCTCTTTGACCCACTTCATACGCTGGTGGATCGAGCGACACGCCACCGAGGAAGTAACCGCACAAGCCCTCACCGATTCCTCCTTGCTCGACTACCTACGTTATCTGACGGACCAGGAGCCTCGTCCGGCCGCCAACACCATCAACAAACATGTCTGGGTCGCCGAGCGCGCCTTGCGTTGTCTGTTCCCCACAGCCACGCCTCAGCCGTTGCGCCCGCCTTTCAGCACGTTCTTCTGGCGGAAGTCGATTCTCGGCATTGGCCGTCCACGCCCAGCGGTGACAGGCTTGCGCGTGAAGACTCCCAAGCGAATCGTGACGCCTCTGTCGGTAGACGAAGTCTCCCGCTTTTGGAGCAGCTTTCGCACGGGCCGCGATCTGGCCATCGTCGGGTTGATGCTGTTCGAAGGGTTGCGTTCCTGCGAAGTGCTCGCACTGGATCAAGAAGATCTCATCCTTTCGGAAGCCCAGATCCGCGTCCGCGGCAAGGGGAATAAGGTCCGTATGCTGCCGTTGGCGCCGGAAGCGGTCCAGTTGCTCGACCACTACCTGCGCCTGGAACGTCCCTCTCATTGCGGCAAGGCCTTGTTCGTCTGCCTGAAGGGCCGCGCACGTGGATCGCGGATGACCGCGGCAGGACTCCGTTCGCTGTTCCGCCATCATCGTCACACCACCGGTGTCGCCAAAGCAAACCCGCACCGCTTCCGGCACACCTTTGCCACCGATATGATTCGCGCCGGCATCAGCTTGCCTGCGCTCATGCACCTCATGGGGCACGCTCATGTGCAGACCACCATGGTCTATTTGAGCGTCACTCCTCTGGATGTCTATCAGCAATTTGTTCGCGCCATTGCTCAACTGACCCGGCCCGTGCCGACTCCAGCATGAACCGCATCCGCGTCCCCGTCGTGCATCCGCTGAAGGAAGCCTTCTTCACCGCCGCCCAGTCGGTGACGTCTGCGTTGAGTGCCTCCTCTCAAGGCCGTTATCGCACAACCGTTGAGTACTTTCTCCGCTACCTGGGCCAGCATCATTCTGGCGTCCAGTCGCTCGATCAACTTCGGCGGGATCACTTTCTGGGCTGGTTTAGCTGGCTCTGCTCGCAGCGGCCGCCGCTGGTCAAAAGCACTCGCTGCCTGCATATCGTGACCCTGCGCCGCGTAATGGAAGAACTGGCTTGGCTCCACGAGAGGCCAGCCTTGGCCCGCCTCTTTCACCCGGATGACATCCCCCGCTTCGATCACCGGTTCCCGCGGCCCCTGACTCCCGAGCAGGATCGTCTCATTCAAGAAGAGCTCATGCGCCGCAACGATGTTGCCAGCAATGCCCTCCTGCTGGTTCGACATACCGGCATACGGATTGGTGAGTGTGTCGATCTTCCCCTCGATTGCCTGCGCTCGCTTGCACCCGGTCAATGGGCGCTGCACGTCCCTCTCGGCAAGCTGTACACCGAGCGCCTGGTGCCCGTTGATGAATCCGTTCGCCAGATCGTCTACCGTCTGCGCTTCTTTCGAGCCCTCAGCCCTGTCCCTCCCGATGGGTTACTTCTACCTCGGCCCCTGGGACGCAACTCACTGATGCGCCAGCTACGCACAGGATTAATTCAGGTGAGAACTGCGCTGGGAATCGAAAGGCGCATTACGCCGCACATGTTTCGCCACACCTACGCGACGGAAATGCTCCGAGCTGGGGTCAGCTTTCCCGCACTGATGAAGCTCCTCGGTCATGCCTCCCCGGAGATGACCATGAACTACGCCGAACTCACGCCCAATGACGTCCACCGCGAGTTCCACGAGCTCCGTTCTCCGTCACGCCACAGGCTCCCGCCGCCGAGAGCCTCCACCGCATCGTTCCTCGCCGACCTTCCCAGCAGCCTTCACGCCATCCAAGCCGCCCAGCATGTCCTCGAGATGTTTCGGCGCACCCTTCCGGAAACTGACTCCGCTTCTGCTGTACTCGACCGCATGGTAAACCGCCTCACCAAGATTGCCGCCGAACTCCGCAAACTCGCCACCCGATAGCAGCGGGCAGAGATTGGCCGGATAAACG
>CAYPUQ010000545.1:0-3839 GCA_964413655.1 uncultured Solibacteraceae bacterium
GGATTAGGCCGGATTCATGCGCGGACGCCAGGATGCCATGACGTCATCACGTTCGATCAGCGCGCGCAGGGTCCGGGCGTGGGTGTCGGGATCGTGCACTTCGGGTTCCGGCTCGTGATCCCGGATGATATCCGAGGCGCGGCTGTGGAGCGGGCCGAACGTGCGGGTGGCACGCTCTTGCGGCGAGGCGAGCTCAGTCCCGGGTGCCGATCCGGACGGGTACGAAATCGAGATTTGGTACGAGTGTACCGTGATGCGGATAGCGCAATCACGTGACGACCAAGCGGGCGAAGACGTCGACTACCCCTGCAGCCGGGCCGATTGATGGAAGCGCCTTCGGCCAACTCGGATCGGACCAGCATGCCGACTGAGCGCCATGACCGTGTTCCGCGAAGGCAGTGGTGTAGCCCCGTGTATCGCCGGACGCTCATACGGACTAAGCGATTCTGCCTTCGATAAGTACCCCCCTACCGGTTGACCCGCTCGAGCGACGCTGTTACGCGGCGGACCCGGTCCATGGCGTAGACGCCGGAGACGGCGGCGCCGGCGCGATACTGCCAGACCTGAAGACTGCGCTGGTACCATGAGCGGGCTTCGCTCCAGCGGCTCTGCCGGGCGAAGTGGTCGCCGAGCAACTCCAGGCTTTCCGCCTGGTCGTCCAGCAGCCGGTAGTCGGGATGGCCTGTATTCGAACGGAACTCGCTAAGGAGCAGTCCGCGGCGGTGGTTCCGCAGCGCCCCCTCCATGTCACCGAGTTCTGCGAGCACCAAGCCAAGCCGGTGGTGCGATTCGCGAAGTTCGCGCCGGTAGGGAAAGCTGGAGTCGTCAAGCTTCAGCAGTTCCTGCTGGATCTCGATCGCCTGTTCGAGGTTCCGGATTGCCGCCGGTCGATCCCCCTGCGCGCGCAGAGCGCCCGCCAAGCCAGCCAGGTTCAGCGCCTGGAACTGCAAATATTCGAGATCCCGGGGCGCCATCCGTAGCAACTCCTCGACCGAGGCCATGGACTTCCGCCAAAGTTGGGCCGCCATGCCCGGATTCTCCCGCTCCAGCAGCATGGCGACGCGCCGGTTCGCGTAGACCAGGTCGGCCAGTGCCCGGGCGTTCTGCGGATCTTCGGCCACGAGTTGCTCCGCCAGGGATGCCGCGCGCCGGTAGTGCTCCAGAGCCCCGGTGGGCTGGCCGAGATTCGGTTCGGCGGGGTTACCAAGCACGTCGCCGAGGAAGCATAGGATGCGGACGAGGTCCCGGCGCGCTGGTGCGCTCGCCGGCTGCCGACGCCACAACTCCTCGCGTTCGTCCAGCACCTTCCGGTAGGTTCGGAGCGCCCCATCGAGGTCGCCGGTGGCCACGAGCGAGTCGCCCACTCGAAACATCCCGACGGTGATGGCGCGTTCCATGCCAACCGCACCGGCCGAGACCGCGCGCTCCAGGACGCCAACGCCCCGCTGGTAGTTGAACAACGCCAGGGCCGCGTCTCCATTCCGGAGGTTCTGGTCGCCAAGACGGTTGTAGCCGAGCGCCAGCAGGCGCGCCGCGTCGGCATCGGCCGGATCCAATGCCAACAAGCGGTCGGCCACTTCAAGGCCGCGCGCGAAACCCGCTGCGGCGGCGTCCGCATGGCCAATCCGGAGTTCGAGGTCGGCGAGCTTATAGCAGGCCCCGGACAAAGCGCGCAGGAATTTTGGTTCGCGAGGCTGCCGCGCCACCAGCGGATCCAGCAGTTCGATGGCTCGTTGATAGCTGGCGTGTGCGGCCGGCGTCTGCCCAAGGCTGGGGCCGGTGGGGTCGCCCTGCGCGTCGCCGACTTTTTGATAGGCGACCGCCAGTTCGTATTGCAGTGTCGGATCGCCGGCCGAGTCGCTCGCCAGCCGGTCCAGGTATTGGGTCACCGTGCGGACCAGCAGTTCGCGCGCCTCGGTGGAGCCGGGCAGTTCGGCGACCTTGTCGTGAAACTCGTACAGGATGGCGTTGGCGAGGCCGCGGACTTCGGCGAAGCGGCGTTGCGCCCGTTCGGCCTCGCGCCAGGCGACCACCGTCCCGGCGAGCAGGCTGATGGCAGCTACCGAGGCGGCCAGCACGCTCAGCCGGTTGCGCCCGAGAAACTTGCCGGCCCGATAGCGCAGCGTGTCTTTCCGCGCGGTCACCGGCAAGCCGTCGAGATACCGCTGGATATCCTGTGAAAGGCGCTCGACGGAGGGATAACGGCGTAGCGCTTCCTTGCGCAGCGCCATCATCACGATGTTGTCGAGGTCGTCCGACAGACGGCGGAGCCAAAGACGGCGCTGGCGCGGGGCCAGTTCGTCCTTCCGCCGCAAAACACTGCTCGGTTTCTCCGTTTCCTGCAAACAGACAACCCGTTCGATCTCGGCCGCCGACCGGGTCCGGAAACGATGAGCGCGTTCGCCGGTCAGCAACTCGAAGAGGATTGCGCCGAGCGAATAGATGTCGCTGGCGGTCGTGATGGGTTCGCCGCGCACCTGTTCGGGACTGGCGTAGTCCGGCGTAAGGATGCGGAAGCCGGTCTTGGTGAGCGGCGCCGTCTCCGGCGCGCCGTCGAGACCGATCAGCTTGGCGATTCCGAAATCGAGCAGCTTCGGGACACCTTCGCGGGTTACCAGAATGTTGCCGGGTTTCAGGTCGCGATGAACAATCAGGTTCTGGTGCGCGTACTGCACGGCCGCGCAGACGGCCTGGAACAGCCGGAGGCGTTCGGGAATGCCGAGGTTGTGCCGGAGGCAGTAGTCGAGGAGCGGCTCGCCCTCGATCAGTTCCATCACGAAATAGGGCCGGCCGTCGTGTGTGGCGCCGCCGTCGAGAAGGCGGCCGACGTTGGGGTGGTCGAGGCGAGCCAGAATCTGTCGTTCGTGGCGGAAACGGCGGAGCATGCCGTCGGAATCGAGGCCGCGCCGCATCAGCTTGATGGCAGCCTCGCGGCGAAAGGCGTCGTCGTCGCGCACCGCGCGGTACACGACCCCCATGCCGCCCCGGCCGATCACTTCGGTCAGCCGGTAGGGGCCTATCCGGGTTCCGACGATCGATTCAGCGTCCACGCCGGCGGGATCGTCGGGCTCTGTCTCTTCGAGGTTCCAGGGGGCGGTCACCCCGGAATCCAGCAGGCTTTGGCCCGGATCGTCATGGTCGAGCAGCGACTCGACTTCGGCGCGCAATCCGGCGTCGCCGGCGCAAACCGCTTCCAGGAAGGCCGCCCGCTCGACGCTTGGACGCTCCAGCGCTTCGAGAAAGATCTCCTGAACGCGGTCCCAACGCTCGGAGGTCATTCGTTCCGGGAATCGGCGGCTGGGGACTCACCCGTCATCGCCCGGCGGAGCCAGGCTTCGGCCACGCGCGATTCGCGCAGAACGGTGATAGGCGCGACGCCCAGCGCCTCGGCGGTTTCCTCCACGGTGAAGCCGGAGAAGTAACGCAGTTCGACGATGCGCGCCTTCCGGCTGTCGAAATCGGCCAGTTTCCGCAGCGCTTCGTCCACGGCCAGGATCTCGGAACTACGGTCTTCGGAGATGGCCAGCCCCTCGTCGAGCGAAACCTTAGCGGCTCCGCCGCCACGCTTGGCCGCGTTGTGGGTGCGCGCATGATCGACCAGAATCTGGCGCATCATCTGCGACGCCACCGCGAAGAAGTGCGTGCGGCTCTTCCAGCCGGGCGCTTCCTGGCGGACCAGCCGCATATACGCCTCGTGGATCAACGCGGTCGGCTGGAGCGTGTGGTCGCTGCGCTCGCGCCGGAAGTAGCCTCGGGCTCTCTTGCGCAATTCCTGGTAGACAACGGGCGCGAGCTTTTCGAGGGCATCCTTTTCCCCGCGGCCCCACTGGTCCAGCAGT
>CAYPUQ010000546.1:0-3824 GCA_964413655.1 uncultured Solibacteraceae bacterium
CGGCCACGGCGCGCGCGACGCCGACGCGCTGGCGCTGCCCGCCGGAAAGCTCGCGGGGCAGGCGCGCGGCGAAGGTGGACGGATCGAGCCCGACGCCTTCGAGCAGTTCGCGAACGCGGGCGCGAATCCGGCCGGGCTCCCAGCTTTCAAGTTCCGGAACGAGCCCGACGTTACGTTCCACCGTGTAATGCGGCAGCAGGCCGACGTCCTGAATTACGTAGCCGGTGCGGCGTTTCAGCGGAACCGGGTCCCACTCACGCGTGTCGCGACCGTCCACCAGCACCGCGCCGCGGGACGGAAACAGCATGCCGTTGACCAGCCGAAGCGCGGTGGTTTTTCCCGATCCGCTCCGCCCGAGCAGCACCAGGACTTCGCCGCTTTCCAGCGAAAGGTCGAGATCCGAAAGGACCGGGCGGCCGCCGAGCGAAACGGAAACGGACCGGAAGACAACAGCGGGCGCGGACACGGCGTCAGGCGTCCACCAGGCGGATCATGCTGAGGGTGACCGTAAAGACGCGGTTGTCGCCGGGTGCTTGCCACGCCGGCGCGGCGGCGATCTCGATGTCGTATTCCGGGTGCGGCGCCACGGGCGCTTCAAGGATAAACAGGCCGGTGCGGTCGATCTTCCAATGGCCGGCACGAACTCCGTTCACGCGAGCTTCGATGGTTGGCGTTCGCCCCTGGTGGAGAAAGGGCTCGGAAACATGGCCACGGATGCGCAGGAGCTGTGGCACATCCTTGACACGCCGCAGCCGGGCCGTCGCGCGCGGCCCGATCCAGCGGTACTTGTTGCCAAATACGCCCTCCAACTCCCAAAAGCCCTCGCCGAGATGGCTCTCGTGGCCGGGGCGGGAAAAGTCGATTAAGTCTTCGCGATCGCCTGGGTACAGTTCGCGTTTGTCGGCCGACGGCAGCAGGTTGTAGACGCCGCCCTCAAGCGCGGCCTCGTAGGAACACTGTCCGCAGCGAAGTGTCTCCTGGCTGTCGCGGTTGAGCCCTCCGCGGCAATCGGGGCATCGCAGGAACCTCTCGAACTCGCCGATCGGCATGCCGGTCGAGTCCGTCTCCTGGCCCCGCTTGCGGCAGAACGCCGCCAACGTGCCGCCGAGCAGACGGGCGGGCAGCCAGTCCGAGCGGTAGCGATCGACGCGGCGCGCCAGGTCGGCGGCCACGGTTTCGCCCCAGCCGCGGCGCGGCACGAATACGTCATACTCCTGCTCGCCGAAATGCTTCTCGATGAGAAGCTGCCAGTCCTTCAGACCCATCGTATGGTTCTGGCGTATTCCGAAACTCTCTTCCTGGTGCGCGCCGATCACGTCGCGGACCACGTAGCCGAGCAGCCCCCAGTCGTAGAGTTTGCGCTCCCAGGGCTTCATGGTGTCGTAGTAAGGGCACCGGTAGAGGCGCAAACTAAGGACGCGCTTGAGCGGTTCCTCGGAGAAGAAGAAGATCCCGCCCGGGGCCAGAACGCGCTTCACCTGCAGGAACACCGCCTCTATGTCCAGGAACTGGCTGAGCATTTGGTGGGCCATCACCATGCGCAGCGAGCTGTCGCGAAACGGCAGGTTCAGCGCGTCGCCCGCTACACGAACTGGAGCGCGCGCCATGCCCCACTCGTCTTGCAGAGCGACGCCATGGCGCAGGGCGTCGGCGGAAATGTCGAGCGCGAAGCCATCGGCGCCGTATTCATTGGCGAGCAGGTAACTCGTGTGTCCGGCGTTCGCGCCGATCTCCAGGAACGGCGAGAGACGCCCGACGAAATCGCGATGCTTATCGATCAGGGCGCCTCGGTGTCTATTCTCCTCGGCGTAGATGCGCATCGCCCGTTCCGGCTCGCCGAGCGAAGCGAAGTTGTGAAACTCCACCTGCGCCCGCTTCACCGCGATGGACTGCGCTTCCTTGTGGGCCATGGTTCTTATGGGTGCGGCTCCTCGCGCCATTCCCCATCCCGCATTACGCGTTCCGGACGTTCCACCACTTCGGGCCGCTCCATCGGATTTCCAGCCAGCACCAGCAGATCGGCCGGCAGGCCTTCGCGAATCTGGCCGGCCTGTTCCGCCATTCCTGCGGCCGTGGCGGCGTTCCGGGTGAGGGCGAGCAGCAACTCCTTCGGCGGAATCCCGGCATCGCGGAGCGTCTGAATCGCCTGCACGGCGCCCGCGCCGTCGAAGATCGCCAGCAGCACGCCCGCCGCGATCAGCTTGCGCACGTTGTCGCGCGGCGCTCCGGCTTGCGGGACCACAACGGTGCCCGCGGCCTTCAATCGTTCCACGAGTTCGGGCGGCAGCGGTCCGGCCGGGATTCCACGCACAGCTTTGACGCTGCGGTCGAGCGCGGCCTCCAGATCGGCCACCGTCTCGATCGTTGGGATCGCCTCGGGAGCAGCCACCAGCGCCGGCATCACGTATTTGCCGAGGCCGCTCCACTTCCGCGATCCGGCCGGCACCGGCGTGTGGGCTTGCGTTCCCGCCGCTCGAATGCGACGGCCCTCGACGACGACAACGGAATAATCGATCGGATCCGCACCGGTTCCATCGAAGAGTCCGGCGCCGACAATCGTCGTCGACTCCGGCGCGGGCGCCGAACACGCGGCCAGCGCCACGGCCAGGCAAACGATTATCAGGTACTTCAAATCAGGTTCTCCATGCGGATCGCCCGGAGATCGTCCACCAGCAGGTCCGGGTCGTGTCCGGCGAGTTCTTCCCGGCTTGACAGACCGGTGGCCACCGCGATGGACGCCACGTTGTTGGCCCGCGCCGCCATGACATCGTTCGGGTGGTCACCAATCAGCCAGACGCGCGTGCGGGGATCCATCCAGCCCCGCCTCTCCGCGTGGCGGAGAGCGATGCGGACCAATCCGGCGCGATCCTCGGCCAGTTCGGCGAAGGCGCCGAAGCGAAGGAACGGCTTCAGTCCGGCGCGTTCCATTTTGCGCCAGCCGATGCGCGACAGATTGCCGGTCACCAAGCCGGCCGGGATGCCGCGCCGCCTGAGTTGGGCCAGCAGACGGACCGCACCAGGACAGACTTTCGAACGCAAACTGCGCGGCGAGCGGTTTAGATAATAGGACTGCGCGGCGCGTACGAGGTCGGGCATGAGGCGCCGTGCGCGGGCTGCGGAGACGCCGGCCTGGCGCAGCATCGCCTCCAGGATCGTCCGGTCCAGCATTCCATGCACCGGTATGCCATCGGTCGTGGCCGCCAGTCCGGTCACTTGGTTCACGGCCGCGGCGAGGGCATTGCGATGATGCGGGCCGGAGCGGCGGATCAGCGTACCGTCGATATCGAAAAGAATGAGCGCCTCGGCGCGCGCGGGACGTGACATGTTCCGATACCATTATCGACTGAGATGGAACTACGAATCGGCGCGGACAAGGTTTTGCGGCTCATCCAGGGCGATATTACAAAGGTGCCGGTGGACGCTATCTGCAACGCGGCGAATTCGGGACTGCGCGGCGGCGGTGGCGTCGACGGCGCCATTCACCGCGCGGGCGGCTCGTCGATCATGGAGGAGCTCAACCAGATCCGCGGGGAGCAGGGCGGCTGTCCCACCGGATCGGCCGTCGCGACCGGCGCGGGCAATCTGCCGGCCCGGTATGTCTTTCACGCGGTGGGACCGGTGTGGCAGGGCGGCGAACGTAACGAACCGGCGCTGCTGGCTTCGGCATATGAAACCTGCATGAAGCTGGCCGAGGATCGCGGCGTCGCGACGGTCAGCTTTCCGTCGATCAGCACCGGCGTATACGGCTACCCAGTGGAGTTGGCGGCGACGGTGGCGCTGGCCACCGTGCGCAACGCGCTGTCGGCATCGAAGTGTGTCCGCGA
>CAYPUQ010000547.1:0-3823 GCA_964413655.1 uncultured Solibacteraceae bacterium
TCAGCGAGACTTGCCACGGTTTCGAGAAAGCATCCCCGGCTACTTGGCGTTGTGGTCGCGATGGCCCGGCTATTCGAAGACGGTCCCATATGACGACAGGACATGGGCGCGGGAACACTTCACTGCGCTTCCTCCGTCGGAGGAAGCGGTGATTGCCGGTGCCACCAATACCTGTTCGGCGTTCCTGGCGAGCCTGATCGCCAACGGAAATGTTGACGATGCGAGGAGCGCCGCAGTCTTGTTGGCGAATGACTTCTGGTTGCCTGATGGTGTTCGCGAGCTACTTCAGGTATTCATCGAGCGACCATCGCGACTAAGAGAGTGGGATCAGAAACTCTTCTACTGGTTGGGAACGCTCGGCGATCCCGATTCGTTAACCCCGCCCGGTCTATTTCTGGCGACTTTGACCGTATGGCAGTGGTTGCTGCGTTGCGAGTTCAGATCTGCGGTGGAGTCGAGTCTGGGTGAATTTCTCAGTGCAAGATGGGAGCGGATGACGGCCGAACAGTCCTTCGCATTAAAACGGCCGCGCCAGACGGTTCCGGCGATTCTTGCAGCGACGCATGATTTGCGCTCCGGTCGAACCCGGCTCGCTTCGATACTTGTGGCAGCCGAGGATTCGGTGGACGTGAGCGTACCTGCCGGAGTGCGCCAGACGATTCGAGATTCCCTGGCATGACAGGTTGGTCGAATAGCAAGTAACCAGGCAATCCATTTGATACAACGCGGTGCTGGCGCCGATGCCCAAGTTGGCCGGAAACGGCGATCTAGGAAGCGTCGCCGGATTAGTACCGGGAAGTCGGCACCGCAACGGTGATCCGCCGGGCCAACTTGACGGAAATCGCCCTACACGCTGATGTGGCAGTGGATTCCGAGCGGTTCGTCGGGCTACACGGAGTTTGAGACCAACTGAGAGTAGTCCGCGCGTTTTTGCTGCCGACGTTGACCGGAATCCGAAGAGCTACGCCCGTCAGAGCTCAACTTAGCGCTTATGGGGGCTGAGCCTTCGGATAGAACTGTTGGGTTCCGCACGAGGCCGGTGGCGGCCGGAGGTGCGTTACGCTAACGGGTGACTTCATGCTGCTGTTGAGATGCTGTCTTGCGCTGGCGGCGGCCTCGCCATCCGTATTGGTGGTAATGGAGCGCCCGCTGGGGATCGATTTCCGGCTCGAGCATTCAGCCACGCCGGAGAAGTATCTGATCGAAACGATGCCGGGCGGGGTGGCGCTGCTGGATTTCGACAACGACGGCCGGCTGGACATCTTCCTGGTGAATGGCGGCCGGGTGGGCGGCGATCCGCTCGACGATTTCGCGCGGTCCGAGCCGCGGTATTGGAACCGGCTCTACCGGCAGGAGGCCGACGGGAGTTTCCGCGACGTCACGGAAGCCGCGAACCTCCACCGCGCCGGTAGTGGCAACTACGGCATGGGCGTGGCAACGGGCGATTTCGACAACGACGGGTACACGGACATCTACGTCACGAATTACGGCCGAAATGTTTTATACCGGAATCGCGGCGATGGCACGTTCGAGGACGTTACGGCGGCGGCCGGCGTTGCGGGCGGGGGCTGGTCCGCTTCGGCGGGGTTCTTCGATTTCGACAAGGACGGGCATCTCGACCTGTTCGTCACGCGCTATCTGGACTGGGACGTTCACCGGAACATCTTGTGCGGGACGCCGTTTCACACCTATTGCCGGCCGGAGCGGTTCGGCGCGGTATCGAACCTGTTGTTCCGGAACGAGGGCAACGGACGGTTCCGCGACGTCAGCGCGGCGGCGGGGATCGCGGCGCACAAGGGGCGGGCGCTCGGCGCCGCCTTCCACGACCTGGACGGCGACGGATGGCTGGATATCTTCGTCGCCAACGACGGCATGGAGCAGTTCCTGTTCCGGAATCTTGGCAACGGCAGGTTCGAGGAGGTTGCGTTGAAGGCGGGGGCGGCATTCTCCGACGATGGGAAGACGTTCGCCGGCATGGGCGTAGCCTTCGAGGATTACGACAACGATGGCCGGCCCGACGTGGCGGTGACGAACCTGGCGCTGGAGAAGTACGCGATGTATCGGAACACCGGCGGCGGCCTGCTGCGGTACGCTTCGCTCGATACGGGATTGGCGGCGGCAACGGTTCGGAGTTCAGGGTGGGGCACGGCGTGGCGAGACTTCGACAACGACGGCTGGAAGGACCTGTTCGTGGCACAGAGTCATGTCCTGGATAACGTTGAACGCGTCAATCCGAAGTTGAAGTACAAGGAACCGCCGCTGTTGTTGCGGAACGACCGAGGCCGGCTCGTGCCCGTAGCGGCGGGCTTTCAGGAGGAGTTTGCCGGCCGCGGCGCAGCGTTCGGCGATCTGAACAACGATGGATGGATCGACGTGGTGGTGACGGCGTTGGGCGAAGGGCCACGGATTTTCTGGAACCGGGGCAGCGGAAACCAGTGGCTCGGCCTGAAACTCGAGGGCACGCGGTCGCCGAGGGATGGACAGGGCGCGATGGTGCGCGTGGGCGGTCAACTGATGCATGCGACGACGGCGGGCAGCTATCTATCGGCGAGCGATCCGCGCGTGCATTTGGGCCTGGGGGCGAAGACGAAGACGGACGTCGACATCCTGTGGCCAAGCGGGAAACGACAGACGTTGCGCGGAGTGAGCGCGGGCCAGTATGTCGAGGTGAAGGAACCGTGATTCTGGCGGCGTTGCTGACGCTGTTTCTCCAATCGGATCCGGCGCTGCTGCGCCACGTGAACGCGGGACTGGCGGCAAAGAAAGCGGGCGACTTGGCGGCGGCTGCGCGCGAGTTCGGCGAAGTTGTACGGCTGGCGCCGGACTTGCCGGCCGCGCACGTCAACCTGGGGGCTGTGTATTACGAGCAGAAGGAGTATGCCAAGGCGATCCCGCCGCTGCGGCGCGCGCTCGAACTGAATCCGAAATTGCCGGGCGCGGCGGCGATGCTGGGCGCTTCACTGCTGGCGGCGGGCTATGCGCGCGAGGCGATTCCCCATTTGCGGGAAAGCGGCAGCGAGGATCTGCTGGCGGTGGCGCTGTTCGATGCGGAGGAAACGGTGGAGGCGATGGAGCGGCTGGAGTCGGCGTTGGCGCGGCGGCCGGGCGACCCTGACCTGCTCTATTACCTGTCGCAGCTGCACAACCGTCTGGCGAAGTTGGCGGCGGAGCGGTTGTTGGAAACGGACTCGGCGCGGGCGCACCAGTTGCGTGGGGAGGCGTATTCGGCGGCTGGGCGCCGCGATCTGGCCGAAGCCGAGTTTCTAGCGGCGCTCAAACAGCGGCCGGACTTGCGCGGCGTTCATCTCGCGCTGGGCGAACTCCACTTTGCTGACGGCCATTACGACGCGGCGCGGGTGTCGTTCGAAAGAGAGAAGTCGGTCGCGCCCGGCAGCGCGGTGGCGCGGTTCCGGTTGGGGACGGTGCTGCTCGAGCAGGGCAAGACGGCCGAGGCGCGGACCGAATTGGAGGAGGCCAACCGGCTGCGTCCGGACATGCCGGAGACGTTGTACGCGCTGGGGAAGGCGCGGGCGCTGGACGGCGACGCGGCCGAAGCGGAGCCGGTGTTGCGGCGCGTGACGGAGATGGTCCGGAGCGGGCCGCTCGCGGAGGGCGCTTGGCTGCAACTCGGGCAGGTTTACCAGTCGATGGGTAAGGCGGAGGAAGCGGCGCAGGCGCTGCGGGAGTTTCAGCGGGTTCGGGCGGCGGGGCGGTGAGGCGTCAGAGCGTCTTCAGGAATGCGATGAGGGCCCTCTTGTCTTCGGAGGAACGCCGCGGATCGAACCAGTCTTCCAATGTCGCCACCGAGCCATTGTGTTCGAAC
>CAYPUQ010000548.1:0-3810 GCA_964413655.1 uncultured Solibacteraceae bacterium
CACGGGTCCATCGGTCGCCGCCTCGGCCGCCGCGGCACCCATCTCCCGCGTGGGCCGTACGCCGCGCCGCCCGATCGCGAGATCGTAAATGATCGCGGCGGGCACCAGCGGCACGACGATTCCCGGTCCCATGGAGAAACCGACACCCTGTTTCTCGAGATACCGCCGCACCCCGCTCGCCGTCTCCAACCCGTAGGCGCTCCCGCCGGAGAAGACCAGTCCGTGAATCCGGTCCGTCAGATGCATGGGGTTCAGCACGTCCATCTCTTCGGTGCCGGTCGCCGATCCGCGAATATCGACGCCGGCGACCGCGGCCTGATCGAACAACATGGCCGTGCATCCGGTCATACCTTCCAAATCCGTGGCCTGACCCACGCGGACGCCGGGAATATCGGTAAGCCCTTTCATGGCTAGAAACAACCGTATGGTAGCATCGAATGTACTCGAAACTAGAGGAGATCCGGGGCTCGCCGAGGTGCTTCCACATTGTTCGACTTCCTGAAAACCCCCATCCTCAAGCTCCAGGATTTCATCGTTCTCAGCGGACGCGCGTTTTTCAACCTGTTCCGGCGGCCGCACTATTTCGACGACATCGCGATCCAGATGGACATCATCGGTGTCGGCAGCCTCCCAATCGTCATGCTCACCGGCTTCTTCAGTGGGGCCGTCATCACCCTCCAGATGTCCCGCGCGCTGAACCAGTACGGCGCGCAAGGGCAGGTCGGCCAGATCGTGGCCATTACGCTGGTCCGCGAACTTGGCCCCGTGCTGACCGCCCTACTGGTCGCCGGCCGGAACGCGTCCGGCATGGCGAGCGAACTCGGGTCGATGAAGGTAACGGAACAGATCGACGCGATGCGCGCGCTGGGGACCGACCCAACACAGAAGCTGGTAACGCCGCGCCTCGTCGCGACGATGCTTATGCTGCCGGTGCTCACGATCATCGCCGACTTCATCGGGCTGGTCGGCGGTTACATTGTCGCCTGCGTCATGCTCAGTCTGACGACGCCAAGCACCTATTGGACGTCCGCCTATCAATCGCTGGAGTACAACGACATCGCCCAGGGGTTGATTAAACCGCTGGTCTTCGCCGTGATCATCGCGCTGGTCGGCTGCTATTACGGGATGCAGACCACCGGCGGCACGCAAGGCGTTGGGCGGGCCACGACGCAGGCCGTGGTTGTCGCCTCGGTTTGGGTCTTCGTGCTGACGTTCTTTATCGGGAAGTTTTTCGTGCAACTCGGGTAAACATGGCGGATCAGGGAGAAGTTTTGCTGCGGTTCGAGGACGTCGTCGTCACGTTTGGCGAGGCGCCCGTGCTCGACCGCGTCTCGCTCGAGCTGTACCGTGGGGAAACCGTTGTGATCCTCGGAGCTGCCGGGAGCGGAAAAACCGTGCTGCTGAAAACCGCGCTCGGCCTGATCAAGCCGGACGAAGGCCACGTGTACCTGTTCGGCCAGGACACCAAGAGGCTCAAGGAACACGAACTGATGGAACTGCGCAGCAAGATGGGCATTCTCTTCCAGGAGGGCGGCCTTTTCGATTCACTCTCGATCGAGGAGAACGTCGGCTATCCGCTCGCAAACCAGAAATCGCTTCACTGCCCGCCGGGGGAGATCCGGCCGCGGGTCGAGGAGGCGCTGCAATTCGTCGAACTAGGTCATACCCTCGAAAAGGTGCCGAGCGAACTCTCGGGCGGCATGCGCCGCCGGGTTGGCATCGCCCGCGCCATCGTCACCCAGCCCGACCTGTTGCTCTACGATTCGCCCACCGCCGGGCTCGATCCCATCACGGCGAACACGATCATGGCGCTGATCGCCAAGGAGCGGGACGCGCGCGGAACCACCACCGCGCTGGCGACGCACCGCTTTCAAGACGGGCAATTGCTGGCCAATTACCGCTACAATCCGAAGACGGAAAGCTTGGAACCCATTACCGCGAACGGCCGGACGGTGGATGTGCGCACGCGCTTCATCGTGATGGGAAACGGCCGCATTGTCTTCGAGGGAAGCCAGGAGGATCTGGAGGCGAGCGCCGATCCTTACATTGCGAAGTTCTCCAGGCGCTGGAAAGAATAGCGTATGCCATCGTCGAAGAAAGTCACCTGGGCGCAACTGCGAGTCGGCGTTGTCGCGGCGTTTGCGATGGTGCTGCTAGCAATTCTCGTCTTCCTGATTACGGGCGAGCGCAGCCTCTTCGAAAAGGAAGAGCGCCTGTATACTTTCTTCAGCGATGCGGCCGCGATGAGCCGCGGCGCCCCGGTCCGGTTGAACGGTATCCTGGCCGGCCGCGTCACCGACGTGGAACTATCCGGCGAGGCGTCGCCGCGCCGGATCGTGCGGGTCACGATGCTCGTCCGCGAGGAGTTTTTCTCGCAGATCCCGGTGGATTCCCAGGCGGCCGTCTCAGCCGAGAACGTGCTGGGCAGCAAGTTCATCAACATCAAAAAGGGCGTGTCGCCCGAGACCGTCAAACCCGGAGCGGAGATCGAAAGTCTCGACACTTCCGACTTCGACGACGTCGTCGCCAGCGGCTACAACGTTCTCACGTCGGCCCAGGGCATGCTGAAGCGGATCGACGGCATCGTCAGCGTCATCGAGTCCGGCGAAGGCAGCATCGGCAAACTGATCAACGACGAGGCGCTCTATAACAGCCTGACGGGCACGGTGCAGGAAGCCGAGAAGATCACCAAGGCCATCAACACCGGCCATGGCACACTGGGCCGCCTCGTCTACGACGAGCAATTCTACGACGATATCCGCTCCACGATTGCCCGTATGAACAACATCCTCGATGGCGTGGAACGCGGCGAAGGCACCGCCGGCAAGCTCCTCAAAGACACGGCCCTCTATGACGACACCCGCAAGACTATCGGCGAGATGCGGACCTTGCTCAACGATTTGAACGCCGGCAAAGGCACGGCGGGCAAGCTGCTGAAGGACGAGGAACTGCACAAGCGCATCAACGCCACCGTCGAGCGCATGGACACGCTGCTCGCGCGGGTCCACGCCGGCGAAGGCACGCTCGGCCAGTTGGTGGTGAATCCGGCCGTGTACGAGAACCTCGACGGCCTCACGCGCGAGATGCAGGGTCTGATGAAGGACTTCCGCGCCAACCCGAAGAAGTTCCTCCGGATCAAGCTGGCCATCTTCTAACCGCCTTTGCGTACGCTTATCGTCAACGCCGACGATTTCGGCTTCACCCGCGACGTGAACGCCGGCGTCATGGAGGCGCACCGTCATGGCATCCTCACCGCCACCACGCTGATGGCCAACGGCGCGGCCTTCGACGACGCGGTGCGGTTAGCGCGGGCGGCGCCCACCCTCGATGTCGGCTGCCACCTGGTTTTGGCCGGCGGCGAATCGGTGGATACGCCGGCCCGTCCGCTGCCCGCGTCGATTCCCGCGATGATCGCCGCCGTCGCCGCCGGCCGCCTCGACCCCTTCGCCGAATTCGACGCGCAGATTCGCCGCATTCTCCTGGCCGGTATACGGCCCACACACCTCGACACGCACAAGCACACGCATTTGCTGCCACCGGTGCTGCGCGCCGTCGCGCGGTTGTCGCAGAAATTCGGCATTCGCTGGGTGCGGCGGCCGTTCGATTTTCCGTTGGAAGCGTGTCGCGCTGGGGCGCCGTTCGCCGTGCGGCTGGCGAGCGGACTGGCCGGTGTTCTGCGCGGCCGTTTTCAACGCATCTTGGACTATCACGGCTGCCGTTACACCGACCATTTCGCCGGTTTCCAATTGACTGGGCGGCTTCACGTCCGGCAGCTCGCGCGCCTCATCGAAACACTGCCTAATGGCACGA